>NZ_JAIUIQ010000041.1:0-54619 GCF_020165735.1 Mesorhizobium sp. B283B1A | reverse complement strand
CGTGGCGACCCTCCCCATCGAGGGGAGGGTGGGGCGCAGGTTCGGCCGCCGGCTTCAGTGCGTCCAGCGCATCCCATTTGATCGGCGGGAGGGGCGCGGTCTCGTCGACCCGCTCCTCGACAATTTCTTTCTTGCCGAACGAAAATATCTTCTTGAAAAAACCAGCCATGCTTTGCGTTTCTCAGGCGGCGCAAGCGGCAAGCGGGGCCGCGATCAGCCGGGCGCCATCTTGGCCAGTAATTGTCGCTTCGACGATCTCGCCCGGGCTGCCGGCGCCGAGTGCGGCAAGGGTGAAGCCTTCGGTGCGGCCAAGCCCATCACGCTCGATCAAGATCGACTGGCGGGTGCCGGGAAGTGACGACAGGTGACGGCGATAGGCGGCTTCACCGGCCGCGCGCAGCCGGGCGGCGCGCTGCTTGACCACCTCGCGGCGCAGCTGCGGCATGCGTGCGGCAGGCGTGCCTTCGCGCGGGCTGAACGGAAAGACGTGGAGATGGGTCAGGCCGCATTCCGCGACGATATCTATCGAGTTCTCGAACATGTCGTCGGTTTCGGTCGGGAAGCCGGCGATGATGTCGGCGCCGAAAACGATTGCAGGACGCAGCTTGCGCACATCCTCGCAGAAGCGGATCGACTGGTCGCGCAGATGGCGGCGCTTCATGCGCTTCAGGATCATGTCGTCGCCCGATTGCAGCGACAGATGCAGGTGCGGCATCAGCCTGGGCTCGGTGGCGATGGCGTCGAGCAGGTCGTCGTCGGCCTCGATGGAATCGATCGACGACAGCCGCAGGCGCTTCACGTCCGGCACCTGTCTGAGGATCGTCTTCACAAGTTTGCCGAGCTTGGGCGCACCCGGCAGGTCGGCGCCGAAAGACGTCATGTCGACGCCGGTCAGCACGATCTCGGCATAACCGTTGCCGGCGAGACGCTTGACCTGCTCGACCACGGCGCCCATCGGCACCGAGCGCGAATTGCCGCGGCCGTAAGGGATGATGCAGAAGGTGCAGCGATGGTCGCAGCCGTTCTGAACCTGGACGAACGCACGCGCCCGGCCCTCGATGGCGTCGACCATATGGCCGGCGGTCTCGCGCACCGAGAAGATGTCGTTGACGCGGGCCTTTTCGGTGTCGTTGATACCGAAATCCGGCAGCGCGCGATAAGAGTGCGCCTTCAGCTTCTCCTCATTGCCAAGCACGAGATCGACCTCGTCCATAGCGGCGAATTTTTCGGGCTCGGTTTGCGCAGCGCAGCCGGTGACGATGATGCGCGCCTGCGGGTTGTCGCGGCGCGCCTTGCGGATCGCCTGCCTGGCCTGGCGCACGGCCTCGCCGGTGACGGCGCAGGTGTTGAAGATCACGGCACCGCCGTCCAGCGCGCCGAGACCCGCGGTTTCGGCCTCGCGCCGCATCACTTCGGATTCATAGGTGTTCAGCCGGCAGCCGAAGGTCACCACGTCGATGCCATTGGAACGGGGGCCATTGGAACGGGGGGCCTCGGAGAGGGAGCCCTCGAAGACAGGGCTCTTCGACAGGGCCGACATCAGGCCGCGCTTTCGGTGTCGCGGGCCCAGGCGCCGGTCGAGGGATCGAAGCTGCCGGAAAATTCCCATTCGGCGGCACCGGTCAGGATGACATGGTCGTCGTCGCGCCATTCGACATGCAGCGTGCCGCCGCCGGGGGTCAGCAGGCTGACGCTGCGCCCGGTCCGCCTGGTGCGGGCCGCTGCCACCACGGCGGCGCAGGAGGCGGAGCCGCAGGCCTTGGTCAGGCCGGCGCCGCGTTCCCAGGTGCGAATGATCATGCTCTCGGGCGACGTGACCTGCGCGATGGTGATGTTGGCGCGTTCGGGGAAGATCGGGTGGTTCTCGAGCAGCGGGCCGAAACGGTCGAGCTCGTAGGACCAGACGTCGCGGTCGACCCAGAAGATGGCGTGCGGGTTGCCCATCGAGACGGCGGAGGGGGAATGCAGCACCGGTGCGTCGATCGGGCCGATCTGCAATTCGATCATGCGGGTGTCGCGGAATTCTTCGGCCAGCGGAATGTCCTGCCAGCCGAAACGCGGCATGCCCATGTCGACCGAGATCGAGCCGTCGGCATGTTCACTGGCGTTGAGGATGCCGGCGACGGTCTCGAAGGTGAAGCTCTTCTGGCCGGTCTCGGCGGCGAGCGCCTGGACGACGCAGCGCATGCCGTTGCCGCAAGCCTGTGCACCGGTGCCGTCGGAATTCAATATGTCGATGAAAAAGGCGGTGCCCGGCGTCCTCGCGTCGTGGATCGCCATGATCTGGTCGAAGCCGGTCGCGGCATCCGCGTTGAGCGCGATCGCCGCGGCCGCCGTCACCCGATCGGCGCGGCCGCGCATATCGGCGACGATGATCTCGTTGCCGATGCCGTTCATCTTGGCGAAAGGGGTCGTGCTTGCCATCGCTCCGAAAAGTTCCGTGTCCGTTTGGCGCTATATGGCGGAAACGGGCGGGAATTACCAGTGCGCAGCCGCTTTACGTCACGGCGAAGACCCCAAACAAGATCAGCAGGAAGATGATGAGCACGATACCGATGAGGATGCGTGCGCCAGTGGCTGCGGCCCCGGCCAACGCCGGCATGCCGAGCAGGCTGGCAGCGGCGGCGATGATCAGGAGAATGATGATCCATCTGAGCATGGAAATGCCTCTCGAGCCGACAGATTTTGTAACTGCATGAAAACGCTGCTGTCGTGCTTGGGTTCCGTCGCTCGCGAGGGAATGTCAGCGGCGAAACCTAGCCGGCGATCTCGATGTCGGTGCTGAACGGCCCCGTCTTGCTCGAATTCTCGTCGTGCATGAGGAAGTCGCAGCGGTATTTGCCGGGCGGCAAGCCATCGAGGGACAGGTCCAGCTTGAAGAACAGCTCGCGGTTGCGCGAGCGCGAGGCGACCTGGACGCGGCTGATCTTCTCCATTTTGCCGAGTTCCTCGCCGGATGCGGAGACCACGGTCAGATCGACCGAAAGCGAGATCTGCTTGTTGCCGAGCCCGTCGGAGCCGTAACCGTAGCCGACCGGCTCCATGTAGAGCACGATCTTCTCGCCGGGTTTGTAGATGTGGTTCGCGCGCTCGGTGTAGATGCCGAAACCCGCCGCCGTGTCGACGTGCTTGACGTTGAGCACGGCGAGCGGCATCGCCTCCCACAGCGCGTCCTCGGCACCGCGGAACTTTTCCAGCGCGCCGGCGGAATCACCGGACTGGAGCAGCTTTTCCGCTTCGGCGGCACGGTCGCCGATCTCACCGGCAAAGGCCATCGAGGTGGAGATTGCGGTGACGACGAGGGCTGCCAGGATTGTTTTCATGAGACGCGACTCCGTTCCTCGAAACATCACGACATCATGGTGGGCGAAAACCGGCGTGAGGTAAACGCCAATCCTGGCAGATGCCAAGGCCTGACCTCAGGGCACGTTCCAGACTTCGCCGGGCCGCAAGGCGCGAAAGCGCTCCGGCGGCAGCTGCTCGGCCGCAAGCGCCTCGGCCAGTTTCCGGACCGGCTCGTCGATCGGCTCATCGGTGAGCTGGAAGGTGCCCCAGTGGCAGCCGGCGGCGAAAGCCGCATTGCACAGTTTCATGCCTTGCACCGCTTCCTCCGGGTTCTGGTGCTGGGGTGCCATGAACCAGCGCGGCTCGTAGGCGCCGATCGGCAGGATGGCGAAGCGGAAGCCGCCATGCTTGTCAGCCATCAGCTGGTAGTTGATGCCATCGTGGAAGCCGGTATCGCCGGCGAAATAGATCTTGCCGTCCGGTGTCTCGACAACGAAGCCGGCCCACAGCGCCATGCGCCGGTCGCGGGTGCCGCGTGCCGACCAGTGATGCGCCGGCTCGATATGGACGACAACGCCACTGCCGATGTCGACCCTGTCGCCCCAGTCATGCGCCGCCAGCCGCATGCCGGGAACCGCCTGGCCAATCAGCATGTCATTGCCGAGCGGAGTGATCAGCAGCGGGTCATGGCCGGCTTTCAGCTGCCTGAGCGTGGCGAGATCGAGATGGTCGTAATGATTGTGGCTGACCAGCACGAGGTCGATGGGCGGCAAATCGGCAAAGGCGATGCCCGGCGGGTTGACGCGCTTCGGTCCGGCAAAGGAAAACGGCGATGCGCGTTGCGACCAGACCGGATCAGTGAGGATGTTCAGCCCAGCGGTCTGGACCAGCAGCGTGGCGTGGCCGATCATGGTCACCGCGAGGTTGGCACCTTCGACCTTCGCTGCCGGCCTTGCCTGCGGAAAAGGGCTCGGATCGGCCGCGGGCCACTTCGCGCGTTGGCCGTTGAACTGCCATTTGAGCGCGTCGGCGAAACGCCCGGGCGGCTGGCCGCCAGGATTGAAGAAGAGGGTGCCATCGAAATGGTCGCTGGGCGGGCCGCTGTAATAGCGGTTGGCGGTTTTCTTCCTCGCGGCCAACGTCTGCGCTCCAGCGGATTTCGGCCCCTAGACATAGGATCTGCGCCGATTCGTGCAAGCAGCCGTCACGAGAATGACAGGGATGGACGCTTCTCCATTTGTGATCGTCGAGGCCGAACGGCGAAGCTCCGGTCCATGTCATAGCGACAAATTTGCAACAAATCTTGCTGCAAACCCTATTTTAACCATATCGGGTTGAAATTTCGCCACCTTCTCCATCTTGGTGGAGGTGAGATTGCGCGGACGGCATCCCCCCAGCCGGATCCGACGGAGGTTGTAATGAATTTTTCGAAAAGCGGTCTGGTGGCCGTATCGTTTGCAGCGCTTTTTGCGGGCGGCTGCTCGACCTCACGCTTCTCGTCGATGGACGACCAGCAGCCGGCGCCGCTGCAGCCGGCCCCGGCTGGCCAGGTGACCTCGAACCAGCTGCCGCCGCCGGCCGCGCCCGGCACCACCGACCCAGCGCAATTCCCGACAGCGCCGGCGAACACGCAGGTCGCGTCCTTGCCGCCGGATGGCACAGCGCCGGCAGGGGCCGCGGACCTCAGTGCGGCCAGCGTCGCCGGCGTATGGAACGTCAGCGTTGCCGGCCAGAGCTGCAAGGTGGCGACGCCGCAGACCAAGTTCGGCGCCGGCTTCCGCGCCGGGCCGCTGCATTGCCCGGCGCCGATCGACGGCATCAAGTCCTGGAATGTAGCCGGCAAGCAGTTGACGCTCTATGACGAGAATGGCGGTTCGCTGGCGCGGCTCTATTCCTCGGGCGGCTCCAAATTCGACGGTCAGACTTCCAGCGGCCAGGCGATTTCGCTTACAAGGTAGGCTATGTATGCCGATATTCAGGTGATGCCGGCCTGCGAACGGCGGTTTTCTGCGCTTCCGGTGCTCACGTACTTTAAATACGCTCCGCTCCGGTTCTCGAAAGCCACCATTCTCGGCTCGGCCTGACCTGAATCTCAACACACCTAGTCCCTGAGGATTCTTGCTCTGTACAAACGACGTGACCGATGCATCTGCGTGACGGCCTCCAGACCCATGCGACCGTCAGGCAGCGCTACGACCATCTGGTGGACACCGGCGCGATCGAGCGCGATCCGGCGCAGGAACGCATCGCGGCCGCGCTCGACCGGCTGACATCGGAAATTTCGGCAAAACGGCTGGCCCACAAATCGAGTGCGCTGGGCTGGCTGTTCGCCCGCAAGCGCGAGACGCGGGACCTCGTCAGGGGCCTCTACATCCATGGCGGCGTCGGCCGCGGCAAGACCATGCTGATGGACATGTTCTTCGAGCTGCTGCCGGTCCGGCGCAAGCGCCGCGTCCATTTCAACGACTTCATGGCCGACGTGCAGGACCGCATCCAGAGGCACCGGCAGGCGCGCAAGAATGGTGACGTCAAAGAAGACGATCCGATCCCGCCTGTGGCAAAAGCCTTGGCCGAGCAGGCCTGGGTGCTGTGCTTCGACGAATTCTCGGTCACCGACATCGCCGACGCGATGATCCTGTCGCGGCTGTTTTCGGCGTTGTTCACCAATGGCGTCGTGCTTGTCGCCACCTCGAACGTGGCGCCGGAAGATCTCTATCGCGACGGGCTGAACCGCCAGCTGTTCCTGCCCTTCATCGGCATATTGGAACGGCACGCGCAGGTGCTGTCGCTCGACGCAGACAAGGATTACCGGCTGGAAAAGCTCGCCCGCACGCCGGTCTATGTCGTGCCGGACGATACGGTGGCCGACCGGGCGCTCGATGAGGCCTGGCGGACGATGACGCGCGGCGCGCCGACGGCTGCGACGTCGCTGACGCTGAAGGGAAGGCAAGTGATCGTGCCGGCTGCGGCGGGCGACGCGGCGCGGTTTTCCTTCGCCGATCTCTGCGAAAAGCCGCACGGCGCGCGCGATTTCCTGGCCATCGCCCGGCGTTTTTCGACTGTCTTCATCGATCACGTGCCGGTGCTGGGCGAAGGCAAGCGCAACGAGGCCAAGCGCTTCATCCTCCTGATCGACACGCTCTACGACCATCATGTACGGCTGGTGGTGAGCGCCGAGGCCGCACCCCACGAGCTCTATGTGGCCAAGCGCGGCATCGAGGTGTTCGAGTTCGAACGCACGGCCTCACGCCTGATCGAGATGCAGAGCCGCGACTGGCTGGAGGACTGGGCCGAGCGGCGGAAGGCGCCGGAGCCGACAGAAGCGTCGCAGGCGCAGGCTTAGAGACGAGAAAGTTCGCGATCCTTCGCGCCCCCTCTGTCCCGCCGCCGTTTAAAACTCACATCCTCGGCGACCCGCATCACAAGGGCGTCATCGCCTCTTCCAGCCTTCTGGTTGCCACTCTAATTGTATAATATCCAACAAGTCGGCTTACAAACTTTGACGTTTACGTAAATCCCAAACCATCTAACCGATTGAAAATGCTCACCCCAAAATAATCGTTTGAATTTATCTTGCACCGGGGCTATTGGGTGCGGCGAAATCTCGCGGGTTTCCGCTGCATTCCGGCCTCTTCCTCGACGCCGTCATCAAGTCGTCAAAGATTTGGGCGCAGTCACAGACAAAGGGAAAACATCCTCACATGGCACGCAACAAGATAGCGCTTATCGGCTCGGGCATGATCGGCGGCACGCTGGCCCACATGATCGGCCTCAAGGACCTCGGCGATGTGGTGCTGTTCGATATTGCCGAGGGTATTCCGCAAGGCAAGGGGCTCGATATCGCGCAGTCATCGCCGGTCGATGGTTTTGACTCGCGGCTGACCGGCGTCAACGATTATGCCGGTATCGAGGGTGCCGATGTCTGCATCGTCACCGCAGGCGTGCCGCGCAAGCCGGGCATGAGCCGCGACGACCTGCTCGGCATCAACCTCAAGGTCATGGAACAGGTCGGCGCCGGTCTGAAGAAGTACGCGCCGAAGGCTTTCGTCATCTGCATCACCAACCCGCTCGATGCCATGGTCTGGGCGCTGCAGAAGTTTTCCGGCCTGCCCAAGACCCATGTCGTCGGCATGGCCGGCGTGCTCGACAGCGCGCGCTTCCGCTATTTCCTGGCCGAGGAATTCAAGGTCTCGGTCGAGGACGTCACCGCCTTCGTGCTCGGCGGTCATGGCGATTCCATGGTGCCGATGATCCGCTATTCGACGGTGTCAGGCATTCCGCTGCCCGACCTGATCAAGATGGGCTGGACCTCGAAGGAAAAGCTCGACCAGATCGTGCAGCGCACCCGCGACGGCGGCGCCGAGATCGTCGGCCTGCTCAAGACCGGCTCGGCCTATTACGCCCCGGCCGCCTCGGCGATCCAGATGGCCGAAGCCTATCTCAAGGACAAGAAGCGCGTGCTGCCGTGTGCTGCCCACCTCTCCGGCCAGTATGGCGTCAAGGGCACCTATGTCGGCGTGCCCGTGGTGATCGGCGCCGGCGGTGTCGAGCGCATCATCGAGATCGACCTCAACAAGGCCGAGCAGAAGATGTTCGACAGTTCGGTGGCGACCGTGCAGGGCCTGACCGAGGCCTGCGTCAAGATCGCGCCGCAGCTCGCCTCGAAGTGAACCCCGCCAAAACGTCAATCCCGGCAAAAAGACTTGGAGATAGTTCCCAATGAACATCCATGAATATCAAGGCAAGGCGCTGCTGAAGAGCTTTGGCGCGCCGGTGGCCGAAGGCGTGCCGGTGTTCAAGGCAAGCGAGGCCGAAGCCGCCGCCAAGGCGCTGCCCGGTCCGCTCTATGTGGTGAAGAGCCAGATCCATGCCGGCGGCCGCGGCAAGGGCAAATTCAAGGAACTCGGCCCCGACGCCAAGGGTGGTGTGCGGCTGGCGAAGTCGGTGGCCGACGTCGTCGCCAACGCCAACGAGATGCTCGGCCACACGCTGGTGACCAAGCAGACCGGCCCGGCCGGCAAGCAGGTCAACCGCCTCTATATCGAGGACGGCGCCGACATCGAGCGCGAGCTCTATCTGTCGATCCTGGTCGACCGCTCGGTCGGCCGCGTTGCCTTCGTCGTCTCGACCGAAGGCGGCATGGACATCGAGGCGGTCGCGCATGACACGCCGGAAAAGATCATCACCGTCGCCATCGACCCGGAAAAGGGCGTCACATCAGCCGATCTGAAGGCGCTCAACGGCGCGCTGAAGCTCGACGGCGACGCGGCCAAGGACGGCGATACGCTGTTTCCGATCCTCTACAAGGCCTTCGTCGAGAAGGACATGAGCCTGCTCGAGGTCAACCCGCTGATCGTCATGAAGACCGGCCGGCTGCGCGTGCTCGACGCCAAGGTGTCGTTCGACAACAACGCGCTGTTCCGTCACCCCGACGTGCTCGAACTGCGCGACACCACCGAAGAGGACGAGAAGGAAATCGAGGCGTCGAAATACGACCTCGCCTATGTGGCCCTCGACGGCAATATCGGCTGCATGGTCAACGGCGCCGGCCTTGCCATGGCGACGATGGACATCATCAAGCTCTACGGCGCCGAACCCGCCAACTTCCTCGATGTCGGCGGCGGTGCGTCGAAGGAGAAGGTGACGGCGGCGTTCAAGATCATCACCAAGGATCCGGCCGTCAAAGGCATTTTGATCAACATCTTCGGCGGCATCATGAAGTGCGACATCATCGCCGAGGGCGTCATCGCCGCGGTCAAGGAAGTTGGGCTAAAGGTGCCGCTGGTGGTGCGTCTCGAAGGCACCAATGCCGAGCTCGGCAAGAGGATCATCAACGACAGCGGCTTGAACGTGGTGTCGGCCGACGATCTCGACGACGCGGCCAAGAAGATCGTGGCGGCGGTGAAGGGCTGAGCCGGTGCCTCCGCGCAAGATAAACCTGGTCGAGGCTGCGGATCAAAAGATCACCAAGGTCTTCGATCCGCATATCGCCGGCGACGTCAATGACAGCCAGGCGAAGGTCGCCAAGTTCGGCGAGGCCTTCGACTGGCACGCGCATGACCATGAGGACGAAGCCTTCCTGGTGCTGCGCGGCCGTATCGCCATCGATTTCCGCGATGGTCCGGTCGAGCTTGGCGAGGGCGATTTCATCGTCGTGCCGCGTGGCGTCGAGCACCGGCCGCGCTCGCTGACCGCCGAGCCAGTGGTGCTGATGTTCGAGCCGGCGACGACGCTCAACACCGGCAATGCCAAGAGCGATCTTACCGTCACCGACCTGAAGCGGCTCTGAGCCATGAACGCGTCCCCCTTCTCCTCGCTCTCGGCCGATCACCAGCGCCTGCAGGCGCTGGTCGGCGCCTGGCGCGGCGAGGAAGAGGTGGCGGGCACGCAATGGACCGATGCCGGCACGGCGACTTCCGAAGTGCTGGCGGAGGCACAGTTCGGCGGCCTGTTCGTGGTGCAACGCTATCGCCAGCGCCGCGACGGCACGGTTTCGTTCGGCGCGCACAATGTGTTCGGCTTCGACCAGCAAAGCGGCGCGGTGACCATGCACCAGTTCGATTCGATGGGTTTCGTGCCGGCCTCGCCGGCCACGGGCACGTGGGACGGCAATAGGCTGACGCTGCTGCGCTCGTCACCGCGCGGGGCCGCACGCGTGAGCTACGATTTCGATGGCAGCGACAGCTATCGCATGCGGCTGCAATTCCAGCCTGTCGGCAGCGACGGCTGGCAAGACATGGTGAGCGGCCTCTACCGGCGCGTCCCGCCTTCCGCGATAGGGGAAGGCTGAATGATCGAGCTCGTGGGTAAGGCGGTTGAAGAATTACACATAATCACACATATAATGGCTGTGTATTTATGTGGAGATGAACGATGAAGAACGTCACCCTGGCCATGGACGAGGCTCTGCTGGAAAAGGCGCGAGGCCTAGCCGAACGCCGCAAGACGACGCTCAACGCCCTTATTCGTTCACTGCTTGCGCATGAAGTCGAGCAGGAAGACCGGATTGCCTGGGCGCGGGAAGGTATGCGTAGGCTGATGGCCGAAACTCCGCTCGACCTGGGCCCGGCGTACAAATGGAATCGGGACGAGATCTATGCCGAACGAGAAGATAGAATGCTTTCTCGACTCGAACGTCCTGCTGTACGCGGCTTCGGAGAGGACAAGTGATCCTCGCCGACACGATATCGCGCAAAGGCTTGTGCTGGAGACTGTCTTCGGCGTCTCTGGCCAGACCTTGGCCGAGTTCGCAAACGTTGCAAGACGCAAGTCAGTCTCTGCCGACGCAGTGGTCGATCAGTGGCTGGTGTTCCTCGGCACGTTGCCGTTTGTCCCGGTCGACCAGGCCTATGTCATCGCAGGACTTCGTGTCGCGCGCCGCTATCAGCTTAAATACTACGACGCAGCGCTGCTCGCAGCCGCGGAGCGGCTCGGCGCGCCGATTTTCTACACCGAAGACCTCAATCACAACCAGGTTTATGGCTCGGTCCGAGCCGTCAATCCTTTCTTGTAATCGCTGAATTCAGAGGCGCATCACCCATGTCCATTCTCGTCGACAAGAACACCAAGGTGCTGGTGCAGGGCCTGACCGGCAAGACCGGCACGTTCCACACTGAACAGGCGCTGGCCTATCATGGCACCAAGATGGTGGGCGGCATCCATCCCAAGAAGGGCGGCGAGACCTGGACCGGGTCGAAGGGCGAGAACCTGCCGATCTTCGCCACCGTCGCCGAAGGCAAGGCAAAGACCGGCGCCAACGCGTCCGTCGTCTACGTGCCGCCGGCGGGTGCCGCCGAAGCCATCCTGGAAGCGATCGAGGCCGAGATCCCGCTGATCATCTGCATCACCGAAGGCATTCCGGTGATGGACATGATCAAGGTCAAGGCGCGGCTCGACCGCTCGGCCTCGCGGCTGATCGGGCCGAACTGCCCGGGCGTGCTCACCCCCAACGAATGCAAGATCGGCATCATGCCCGGCAACATCTTCCGCAAGGGCTCGGTCGGCGTTGTTTCGCGCTCGGGAACACTTACCTATGAGGCAGTGTTCCAGACCACCAATGTCGGCCTCGGCCAGACCACCGCCGTCGGCATTGGCGGCGACCCCGTCAAGGGCACCGAGTTCATCGACGTGCTCGAGATGTTCCTCGCCGACGACGAGACCAAGTCGATCATCATGATCGGCGAGATCGGCGGTTCGGCCGAGGAAGACGCCGCGCAGTTCCTCAAGGACGAAGCCAAGCGTGGCCGCAAGAAGCCGATGGCCGGCTTCATCGCCGGGCGCACGGCGCCGGCCGGCCGCACCATGGGCCACGCGGGCGCGGTCATCTCCGGCGGCAAGGGCGGCGCGGAAGACAAGATCGCGGCGATGGAATCGGCCGGCATCAAGGTATCGCCGTCGCCGGCACGGCTGGGCACGACGCTGGTCGAGGCGATCAAGGGTTAAGGCAGTAAGGGAGTAGGGCAGTAGGGGAATAGGAAGAACGGGACGAGCGCTGCTGCTTTCCCTACTGCCTTACTCCCCTACTGCCCTACTCCCCTCCAAAAACAGGAGACGGAGCCGGGCTCCGCAGACAAAAAATGGCACGACAAGATCAGGCCAACGACCAGTTTTCGCTCACCTCTTTCCTCTATGGCGGCAACGCGGACTATATCGACGCGCTCTATGCCGCCTATGAGGACGATCCCGCCTCGGTCAATCCCGAGTGGCAGGAGTTCTTCGCCGGGCTGAAAGACGATGCCGGCGATGTGCGCAGGAACGCCAAGGGCGCTTCCTGGGCAAAGCCCTCCTGGCCGCTGCAGGCCAATGGCGAACTGGTTTCGGCGCTCGACGGCAATTGGGGCATCGTCGAGAAGACGATCGAAAAGAAGGTCAAGGACAAGGCGGTCACCAACGGCGTGGTCCTGTCCGATGCCGATGTGCACCAGGCGACGCGCGATTCCGTGCGCGCCATCATGATGATCCGCGCCTACCGCATGCGCGGCCATCTGCACGCCAATCTCGACCCGCTCGGCATCGCCAAGCCGCTCGAGGACTACAATGAATTGTCGCCTGAGAATTACGGCTTCACCGAAGCCGACTACGACCGGCCGATCTTCCTCGACAACGTGCTCGGCCTCGAATTCGGCTCTATCCGGCAGATGCTGGAGATCCTGACCCGCACCTATTGCTCGACGCTCGGCGTCGAGTTCATGCACATCTCCGATCCCGAGGAAAAGGCCTGGATCCAGGCGCGTATCGAAGGCGCCGACAAGGAAATCTCCTTCACCGCCACCGGCAAGAAGGCGATCCTTTCGAAGCTGGTGGAGGCGGAAGGCTTCGAGCAGTTCATCGACGTCAAGTACAAGGGCACCAAGCGTTTCGGCCTCGACGGCAGTGAAGCGCTGATCCCGGCGCTGGAGCAGATCGTCAAGCGCGGCGGCCAGCTCGGCATGAAGGAAATCGTACTCGGCATGGCCCATCGCGGCCGGCTGAACGTGCTCAGCCAGGTGATGGCCAAGCCGCACCGCGCCATTTTCCACGAGTTCAAGGGTGGCTCCGCCGCACCTGACGAGGTCGAGGGCTCGGGCGACGTCAAGTACCATCTCGGCGCCTCGTCGGACCGCGAGTTCGACGGCAACAAGGTGCATCTGTCGCTGACCGCCAACCCCTCGCATCTGGAGATCGTCGATCCGGTGGTGATGGGCAAGGCGCGCGCCAAGCAGGACTCTCTGTTCGGTCGCGGCCGCGAGGAGATCGTGCCGCTGGAGGAGCGCGCCAAGGTGCTGCCGCTGCTGCTGCATGGCGACGCCGCCTTCGCCGGCCAGGGCGTGATCGCCGAAATCCTCGGCCTGTCGGGCCTGCGCGGCCACCGCGTCGCCGGCACGCTGCATTTCATCATCAACAACCAGATCGGCTTCACCACCAATCCGCGCTTCTCGCGCTCGTCGCCCTATCCGTCCGACGTCGCCAAGATGATCGAGGCGCCGATCTTCCACGTCAACGGCGACGATCCGGAAGCCGTGGTGCACGCCACCAAGGTGGCGATCGAATTCCGCATGAAGTTCCACAAGCCCGTTGTGGTCGACATGTTCTGCTACCGCCGCTTCGGCCACAATGAGGGCGACGAGCCGGCTTTCACCCAGCCGATCATGTACCGCAACATCCGCACCCATAAGACGACGGTGCAGATCTATGGCGAGCGGCTGATCGCCGAGGGCCATATCAGCCAGGCCGAACTCGACCAGATGAAGGCCGACTGGCGCGCGCACCTGGAGCAGGAATGGGAAGTCGGCCAGCACTACAAGCCCAACAAGGCCGACTGGCTCGACGGCGCCTGGTCGGGCCTGCGCACGGCCGACAACCAGGACGAACAAAGGCGCGGCAAGACCGCCGTCCCGGTCAAGACGCTGAAGGAGATCGGCAAGAAGCTGACCGAGGTGCCGAAGGGCTTCGAGGCGCACAAGACGATCATCCGCTTCCTCGAGAACCGCCGCGAGGCGATCGAATCGGGCGAAGGCATCGACTGGTCGACGGCCGAGGCGCTGGCCTTCGGCGCCATCCTGCTCGACGGCAACCCGATCCGCCTCTCGGGGCAGGATTCCGAACGCGGCACCTTCTCGCAGCGCCATTCGGTGCTCTACGACCAGCGCGACGAGACCCGCTACATCCCGCTCAACAATCTGTCGGCGGCGCAGGCGGGCTACGAAGTCATCAACTCGATGCTGTCGGAAGAGGCGGTGCTCGGCTTCGAATATGGCTACAGCCTGGCCGAGCCGAAGGCGCTGACGCTGTGGGAAGCGCAGTTCGGCGACTTCGCCAACGGCGCCCAGGTGGTGTTCGACCAGTTCATCTCCTCCGGCGAGCGCAAGTGGCTCAGAATGTCGGGCCTCGTCTGCCTGTTGCCGCACGGCTATGAAGGCCAGGGCCCGGAGCACTCCTCGGCCCGCCTGGAACGCTTCCTGCAGCTTTGCGCCGAAGACAACATGCAAGTGGCCAACTGCACGACGCCGGCCAACTATTTCCACATCCTGCGCCGGCAGCTGAAGCGGGATTTCCGCAAGCCGCTGATCCTGATGACGCCGAAGTCGCTGCTGCGCCACAAGCGGGCGGTGTCGACGCTGCCGGAAATCTCGGGCGAAAGCTCGTTCCACCGGCTGCTGTGGGACGACGCCCAGCTCTTGCCCAATCAGCCGATCAAGCTCACCAAGGATTCCAAGATCCGCCGCGTCGTGCTGTGCACGGGCAAGGTTTATTACGATCTCTACGAGGAGCGCGAGAAGCGCGGCATCAACGACATCTACCTGCTGCGCGTCGAACAGCTCTATCCATTCCCGGCCAAGGCGCTGATCACCGAATTGTCGCGTTTCCGCAACGCCGAGATGGTGTGGTGCCAGGAGGAGCCCAAGAACATGGGCGCCTGGTCCTTCATCGACCCCTATCTGGAATGGGTGCTGGCACATATCGACGCCAAGCATCAGCGGGTGCGCTACACCGGCCGGCCGGCGTCCGCGTCGCCGGCTACCGGACTGATGTCCAAGCACCTTGCCCAGCTCGCCGCCTTGCTCGAAGACGCGCTTGGTGAATAGAGAAGATCTGGGCGATTAGAGAAGATCTGGGCGAACAACAGAACCGAAAGAACGGACAGGCACAATGGCTACCGAAATCCGCGTTCCCACTCTCGGCGAATCCGTCACCGAGGCGACCATCGGCAAATGGTTCAAGAAGGTCGGCGATGCCATTGCCGTCGACGAGCCGCTGGTCGAGCTCGAAACCGACAAGGTAACGGTGGAGGTTCCGGCCGCCGCCGCAGGCACGCTGGGTGAGATCACCGCCAAGGAAGGCGAGACGGTCGGCGTCGGCGCGCTGCTGGGCTCGATCGCGGCCGGTGGCGCCGCTGCCCCGGCCACCAAGCCGCAGGCCGTGGCACAGGCCTCGAGCCCCGACGCGGCGCGGACCACCAAGCAGGCCGCGGCCGAAACCGCAAAGGTTGCCGGCGATGCCGGCCCCGTCGAGCCGCGCACCATGCCGCCGGCGCCAGCCGCCGCCAAACTGATCGCCGAGAACAATCTGTCGGTCGACCAGCTTTCCGGCTCGGGCAAGCGCGGCCAGGTGCTGAAGGGCGACGTGCTCGACGCCATCTCCAAGGGTGCGCCGTCGCAGCCGGCCGAGACGCCGAAGGCGGCACCGGCACCGGTTGCCGAACGTGCGCCATCCTCCGGCGACGACGCCTCGCGCGAGGAGCGCGTGCGGATGACCAAGCTGCGCCAGACCATCGCGCGCCGGCTCAAGGAAGCACAGTCGACCGCCGCCATGCTGACCACCTTCAACGAGGTCGACATGTCGGCGGTGATGGCGCTGCGGACCAAATACAAGGACATCTTCGAGAAGAAGCACGGTGTGAAGCTCGGCTTCATGGGCTTCTTCACCAAGGCGGTCACCCACGCCTTGAAGGAAATCCCCTCGGTCAATGCCGAGATCGACGGCACCGACATCATCTTCAAGAACTATGCCCATATCGGCGTCGCCGTCGGCACCGAAAAGGGCCTCGTCGTGCCGGTGGTGCGCGATGCCGACCAGATGTCGATCGCCGAGATCGAGAAGGATATCGGCCGGCTGGGCATTGCCGCGCGTGACGGCAAGCTGTCGGTCGCCGACATGCAGGGCGGCACGTTCACGATCTCCAATGGCGGCGTCTACGGCTCGCTGATGTCGACGCCGATCCTCAATGCGCCGCAGTCCGGCATTCTCGGCATGCACAAGATCCAGGACCGACCCGTCGTGGTCGGCGGCCAGATCGTGATCCGGCCGATGATGTATCTGGCGCTGAGCTACGATCACCGCATCGTCGACGGCAAGGAAGCCGTGACCTTCCTGGTTCGCGTCAAGGACAGCCTGGAGGATCCGGAACGGCTGGTGCTCGATCTCTGAGGTAGTCGCATGGCGGCTCGCGGCCGGGGCGGCCAATGATGGCCCATTTGCTTGGGTCCACTAAGCTGGTGACGCTGGCAGCCGGCTTGGCTTTGGCTCCAGCAAATGTCCAAGCCGCCTGCCCGATCGAACTCGCCGTCTACGGCGACGCTCAAAGCGGCAGCGAAATAGACTTCGCCCCGACCGGCACCTCTGCCACCGTCACCAACACATTCCGCGTGATCCTCGACAACAATGTGGTGCTGAACGGCATCGTCATGTGGAACGAAGGCGTTGCGCGGCCGAATGGCGCGCTGATGTACAAATGCCCGGAGGGCGATGCCACTGGGGATGAACTTGCCGCCTGCACGCTTTGGCATGGCGTCATCTACACGTCGGACGACAAGGGCAGCATCGGCCTGCTGCCGGCCGAGGGTGTCGAAGCGCCGAAGATGCTGATCCTGCCCGATCTTGGCCCAGCGCTGCGCCAGTCCAGCGCGTATGGCGGCGGCGGGTTTTCGAAAGTGCCGTGGGATGTGTTTGCCTTGAAGGGATGCCAGGAATGAGTGAGGCGCAAAAGGTGCTGCTGGTCACCGGCGGCAGCCGTGGCATCGGCGCCGCGATCTGCCGGCTCGGGTCCAAGGCGGGTTACCGCGTCGCGGTCAACTACGCCACGAACCGGAATGCCGCCGACGCCCTCGTTGCCGAGATCAGGGCCGCTGGCGGAGAAGCGTTTCCGGTCAAGGGCAATGTCGGCGTGGAGTCCGATGTGGCGGCCATGTTCGGCGCCGTCGACCGCGCCTATGGCCGGCTCGATGCCTTCGTCAACAATGCCGGCATCGTCGATCTCAAGGCGCGGGTCGACGAGATGTATGTCGCGCGGCTGGAACGCATGATGCGCGTCAATGTCGTCGGCGCGTTCCTGTGCGCCCGCGAGGCGGTGAAGCGCATGTCGACCCGCTATGGCGGTTCGGGTGGCGCCATCGTCAACGTCTCGTCGGCGGCCGCGACTTTGGGTTCGCCCGGCGAATATGTCGACTATGCGGCCTCCAAGGGTGCCGTCGACACGCTCACCATCGGGCTCGCCCGCGAGGTGGCGCTGGAAGGCATCCGCGTCAACGCGGTGCGGCCGGGCATCATCGACACCGAAATCCACGCGTCGGGCGGCCAGCCGGACCGGGTGGAACGGTTCCGCGATATGCTGCCGATGAAAAGAGCCGGCACGGCGGATGAAGTCGCGGGCGCGGTCCTCTATCTCTTGTCCGACGCCGCGTCCTATACGACGGGCGCGATCCTGAATGTCAGCGGCGGCCGTTGAGCGCCAAGCAAAGGGAAATTAACATGGCTTATGACGTCGTTATCATCGGATCGGGACCGGGCGGCTATGTCTGCGCCATCAAGGCGGCGCAGCTTGGGCTGAAGGTCGCGGTGGTCGAGAAGAACGCGACCTTCGGCGGCACCTGCCTCAACATCGGCTGCATCCCGTCCAAGGCGCTGCTCCATGCCTCCGAGATGTTCGCCGAGGCCGGCCATTCCTTCGATACGCTGGGCGTCGAGATATCGGCGCCGAAGCTCAACCTGAAGAAGATGATGGCGCACAAGGACACGACGGTCGCGTCCAACGTCAACGGCGTCGCCTTCCTGTTCAAGAAGAACAAGATCGATAGTTTCCGCGGCACCGGCAAGGTGGTCGCGGCCGGCAAGGTCTCGGTAACCGGCGAGAACGGCAAGGTCGAGGAGATCGAGACGGCGAACATCGTCATCGCCACCGGTTCGGACGTCGCCGGCATTCCCGGGGTCAAGGTCGACTTCGACGAGAAGGTCATCGTGTCGTCGACCGGCGCGCTGTCGCTGGCGAAGGTTCCCGACCATCTGGTGGTGGTCGGCGGCGGCGTCATCGGGCTCGAGCTCGGCTCGGTCTGGGCGCGGCTTGGCGCCAAGGTCACCGTGGTCGAGTTCCTCGACACCATCCTCGGTGGCATGGACGGCGAGGTCTCCAAGCAGTTCCAGCGCCTGCTCTCCAAGCAAGGTTTCGAGTTCAAGCTCGGCGCCAAGGTCACTGGCGTCGCCAAGGCAAAGACGGGCGTCAGCGTCACCTTCGAGCCAGTCAAGGGCGGCAATGCCGAGACGATCGATGCCGACGTGGTGCTGATCGCCACCGGCCGCCGCGCCTATTCCGACACGCTCGGTCTGAAGGAAGCGGGTGTCGAGGTCGACGAGCGCGGCCGGGTCAAGACCGACGCTCATTTGCGGACCAACGTACCCGGCATCTACGCCATCGGCGACGTCATCGCCGGGCCGATGCTGGCGCACAAGGCCGAGGACGAGGGCGTGGCGGTGGCCGAAACCATTGCCGGGCAGGCCGGCCATGTGAACTATGACGTCATTCCGAGCGTCGTCTACACCAGCCCGGAAATCGCCTCGGTCGGCAAGACCGAGGAGGAGCTGAAGAAGGCCGGCATCGACTACAAGGCCGGCAAATTCCCGTTCACCGCCAACGGCCGGGCACGCGCCATGCTGCACACCGACGGTTTCGTGAAGATCCTTGCCGACAAGACCAGCGACCGCGTGCTCGGCGTGCATATCGTCGGCTTCGGCGCCGGTGAGATGATCCACGAGGCAGCGGTGCTGATGGAGTTCGGGGGTTCGTCGGAGGACCTCGCCCGCACCTGCCATGCGCATCCGACGATGTCGGAAGCGGTGAAGGAAGCGGCGCTGGCGACGTTCTTCAAGCCGATCCATATCTAGCTAAAGGTCTTTTCGGCCGCTACCGCCAAAACAAAACGGCCCGCCTTTCGGCGGGCCGTTTGTATTCGATATCGAGCCGATTACTGAGCCGGTGCTGGCGCAGGGGCGGGCGCGGGAGCCGGAGCCGGAGCAGGTGCCGGAGCAGGGGCCGGAGCGGGCGCAGGCGCTGGTTCGGCTGGCTTCATCGGTTCAGCCGGCGCGGGCGCCGGGGCCGGTGTGCTGGCCGCTGGCGGTTCGGCGGGTGCCGGGTGTTCGCCACTTCTTCCGAAAACATAATAAGCGACAATCGCCAGGATAACCACGACCAGCGCAATCAGCCAGGGACTGCCACCGCCGCCGCCACTCGGCCTGGGAGTGTCGTTTGATGGATTCGCCATAAAAGTGTCCTCCGTGGATGAAAATGATCAATCAACAGCCATCAACGCGCAACCGTTGAATGGGTTTCACGCTAACGGAGGAAACCGCCGGAAACGCGGCGCCTGTGGCCCTCCGCTGCCGTCCGACTCAATTGACAGCGGTGACAGTATAGCCGGCTTTGCGGAAATCCTCGACCAGTCGCTCAGGACTGGAAGATGGCGCCTCCCGCCAGCTTTATTTCGAGCACTGGAGCCTCGCCGGACGGCGGCGTTTCGCCACGCAGCGAGCCAAGCCAACGGATGCTATCGTTGGTTGTTAGGGATTGCCGGTATGACGATCACTGCACAGACTTTTCCTGATCCCGAAGGCGCTCTTGCCGGTGCTCAGTTCGCCGACCGATACGTGCTGACAGCCGATGGTCTTGCCCTGACCGCCATTGGCGCGGCCGAACGCGTCCTGGGGTGGACACCGCGATGGGTCGACCGGCTTACGCGGCTACGCAACCTCGCCGTCAGGCCATTCGGGCTGAAAACGGGGGCGGAACCCGACGCACCGCCGGAAACCAGGATTGGCATATTTCCGCTCATCAGCCAGGCGCATGGCAAGGTCATCCTTGGCCTGGACGACCGGCATCTCGATTTCCGCATCCTGGTGGAGGTGAACGACCTCGGCGCGGGCCGGCAGGAGGTGGCGGCGTCGACGATCGTGAAGACACACAATCTGTTTGGGCGGACGTATCTCGCCATCATCATGCCGTTCCACCGCATGATCGTTCCGGCGATGCTGGCTCAGGTCTTGATCAAATAGGGCTTATAGCCCCACTGCCGTGACGGTATAGCCAGCTTTGCGGAAATCCTCGACCAGTCCCTGCGGACCGGGGAGATGCAGGGCGCCGACGGCCATGAAGGCATTGCCCTTGGCGAGGATCGGGCCGGCGTGATCGACCATCACCTTGTTGCGGCTGGTGATCATGGTTTCCTCGAAGGCGGCATAGCCTGAGACGTCATTCTGCTCTTCCGGCATGGCGGCGCGGAACAGCGGCCAGAACATGCCGGTGTCGCCACGCTGGTAGAGCACGATCATGGTTTCGTTGATATCATTGACCTTGTCGCCCAGCTTCAGCGTGTCGACCAGGCCTTTCATGTGAAAGGCGAGCGGCAAGGATGCCATGGCGCGCAACTGGCTCTCGGCCGTTTCCAATCCCTCCACCGGCTTGCCGGCAGCCTTGGCGCCTTCGGCCAGCTTGACGTCGAGCACCGGCGCGCCGCCGGACTGGCGGGCGAGCTCGCAAGCCGGAAGCGCCATCATGGCCGACAGCATCCACGGCTTCATCTTGGCGACGGTGGCCGGCGGGATGCCGCGTGCGTCGAGCGCGGCGTTCATGGCGGCCGCTTCGTCCGGCTTCAGCAGGGACGACAGCGTCGTGGAGTCCGTGAACATCATCAGGTCCGGCTCCTTCAGCATCGCCGTCATCATCTTCTGCTTGTCGAGCACGTCGGTGGTCTCGATGATGATGGTGCCGGCGGCGTCAAAAGCCTTCTGCGCGGCCGGCGGCAGCGTGGTGACGCGCGGATCGGTCATGTGCATGGTGCCGAACAGGAAGGATGGCTGTTCGCCCGGCTTTTCGAGCTTCCACAGCAGGCCCTTGCCGTTCGGCGTGGCTGCGGCTTCGGCCTCGATCTTCTGGTAGGCGGCCGGGTCGGTCTTCTGCAAGGCCGACACCATGTCGGCGCCGGTGCAAGTCGGGATCTCGGCATGCGCCCTGCCGGCCGCGAACAGCAGGACAGCGAGGAACGACAGGAAAAACAGGATGTTGAGCGCGACGAGCAGTTTCAGCGAGACGTGCGCTGCGCGGTCGGCGATGGCAATGACGCGTTTCATGACACTGTCTTCTGCTTGATCCATGATCTTGTCCGAAAACCGGGTGCCACTTTTCGGGATCATGGTCAGTCGTAAGCGCAAATAGCGGCAAAACGGTTAACTGGCACAGCAAAATTGAAGGGTTCACGCCCTGGGATGGGCGGATTCGTAGATCTCCAGCAGCCTCGTCGTGTCGACGCCGGTGTATATTTGCGTCGTCGACAGGCTGGCGTGGCCGAGCAGTTCCTGGATGGTGCGCAAATCGCCGCCGCGGCCGAGCAGATGCGTGGCGAAGGAATGGCGCAGCGCGTGCGGCGTCGCGGTGTCCGGCAGGTTCAGCGCCGAGCGCAGCTTGGCCATGTCGCGCTGGATGATGGCCGGGTTGAGCGGGCCGCCGCGCGCACCGCGAAACAACAGCCCCTTCGGGTCGAGATGATAGGGGCAGAGCCGGCGGTATTCGGCGATTGCCCTGAGCGCCACCGGCAGCACCGGCACCAGCCGTGTCTTGCCGCCCTTGCCGGTGACACGCAGCACGGTGTCGGCTTCCGACGCCAGATCGGCGCCGGCGAGGCCAAGCGCTTCCGAAATGCGCAGGCCGGAGCCATAGAGCAGCGTCAGCACCGCGGCGTTGCGGGCGGCGATCCAGGGTTCTTCGGCAAGTTGGCCTTCCACCGACACCACATGTTTGGCGTCGCTCGCCGTCAGCGGCTTGGGCAGGGATTTGGGCTGGCGCGGCGCACGCAAGGCTGCCGCCCCGGCGGCATTGGCGAGGCCACGCCGTTCGAGGAAGCGCAGCAGCGAGCGGATGCCGGCGAGACCCCGGCCAAGCGTGCGGGCGCCGGCGCCGGCGTTGCGGCGGGCAGCGAGAAAGCCGCGCAGGTCGGCCGGGCGCAGATTGGCGATGTCGGAAATGCCGGGCGAGCCGCCGCAATGGCCGGTGAGGAAATGCAGGAATTGGCGGGTGTCGCGCTCATAGGCTTCCACCGTCTCGGGTGACAGCCGACGTTCTCGCGCGAGCATCTTCAGCCAGCCTTCGCGCGCTGCCTGCAGATCGGGTTTTGCCGGGATGAGGAATTCCTGCATGGTGTCGTTCCGGTTCGCTGCCATTTTCGGGCACCCGGGTTAGGAAGCGGTGAAGAGGCCGTCATTGAAATCGCAGCCCTGTGGGGTTAGGAGACAGTCGATCGGTGGCAAATCCAAACCTTGGTGATTGGCTCCTGAACCGCCTTGCGTACTGGTCACCGTAACGGAATGGATCCTCGGGTCTGCGCAGTCGCTTCGCGCCTGCTCCGCCCGTGGATGACGAAGGTAAAAGCGCCATGAGCAAGCCCCAGAACCCCGTCCAGATGGCCGTGATCGGCGCCGCCCATGGCATCAAGGGCGAGCTCAGGGTGAAGACCTTCACCGGCGAGCCGATGGCGCTGGCCGACTATGGGCCGCTCTATGCCAGCGATGGCCGCGCCTTTCAGATCATCGACATCAGGCCCGCCAACACCGTCGTCGTGGTACGCTTCAAGGGTGTCGCCGACCGCAATGCCGCCGAGGCGCTTGCGGGCACCGAACTGTTCGTCGACCGTTCGATGCTGCCCGACGACGGCGAGGAGGACGAATTCTACCACGCCGACCTGATCGGGCTGGAGGTCCGCGACGATACAGGTGCTGCGCTCGGCAAGGTGGTCGCGGTGCACAATTTCGGCGGCGGCGACATTCTCGATGTGACGCTGGGCGGGCGCAAGGGCGTGCTGATCCCGTTTACGCAGGCCGCCGTGCCGCAGGTGTCGATCGCCGAGGGTTTTGTCCGCATCGACCCTGCGGCGGCCGGGCTTGTCGAGGATGAGGATGGCGAAGCGCCGCGCGAGGAGGATTTCGACCCGAAGGGCAGGCCGCGCGGGCCGCGCGATGCCGGGGGCAACCGGTGACGTTCAAGGCTTCGGTGCTGACGCTCTATCCCGAGATGTTCCCGGGCGCGCTCGGCCTGTCGCTCGCCGGGCGGGCGCTCGAGGCTGGCACCTGGTCGCTGGAAGCGATCCAGATCCGCGATTTCGCCACTGACAGGCATCGCACCGTCGACGACACGCCGGCCGGCGGCGGCGCCGGCATGGTGATGCGCGCCGATGTCCTGGCCAGGGCGATCGACCATGCCTCTCCTGAAGGCGATTTGCGGCCACGACTGCTGATGAGCCCACGCGGCAAACCGCTGACGCAGGCGCGCGTGCGCGAACTCGCCGCCGGGCCGGGCGCCGTCATCCTGTGCGGCCGCTTCGAAGGTGTCGACCAGCGGGTGATCGACGCGCGGGAACTGGAGGAAGTCTCGATCGGCGATTTCATTCTCTCAGGCGGCGAGCCGGCGGCGCTCGTGCTGCTCGACGCCGTGGTGCGGCTTTTGCCCGGGGTCATGGGCAATGCGGTGTCGGGCGAAGAAGAGAGTTTTGAGAACGGCCTTCTCGAACACCCGCATTACACGCGGCCCCAGGAATTCGAGGGTCGGGAGATTCCCGAAGTGCTGATTTCGGGCAATCACAAGAAGATCGCCGCCTGGCGGCGGGCGGAGTCCGAGAAACTGACGAAAGAGCGCCGGCCCGATCTGCTCGGTGTTCAGCCTTTGCTGAAATAGTAGAAGGCGAGGAACAGGCCTACCGCGATGACGAAGCCGCGCACCACGTTCTGCGGCACGCGCTTGGCGATCCAGACGCCGGCATAGCCGCCGAGCGCACCACCGGGGATCATGACGATCGCCTGCGGCCAGGCGACGACGCCACCCGAGACGAAGACGACGATGGCGACAGCCGCGATGACCACGGCCAGCATGTTCTTCAGCGCGTTCAGCCGGTGGTAGTCGCCGGCCTGGGTCAGGCCGAGCGTCGCCAGCATCATGACGCCCATGCCGGCGCCGAAGAAGCCGCCATAAATGGCGGTGGCGAACTGCGCCAGCGAACCGGCAAGTGACCCCACGGACGCCTCATGCCCTGGTTTCGGCGCCGGCTTCAGCCAGGGTCCGGCGGCGAAAAGCGCCGTCGCCGCCAGCAGCAGCCACGGCACCATGGCGCGGAAGGACGGGTTGGACAGCGCCAGGAGGATGAAGGCCCCGGCCAGTGCGCCGGCCGCCGAGATCAGGCACAGCAGCAGGGCGCCGCGCCAGAAATGCTTGATGTCGGTCCAATAGGCGAGCGTCGACGTGATATAGCCCGGAAATTGCGTGACCGAGGAGGTCGCGTTGGCGACGATCGGCGGCACGCCGACCAATGTCATGGCGCCGAAGGTGATGAAGGTGCCGCCGCCGGCGACCGCGTTGGCGGCGCCTGACAGGAAGCCCGCCAGGAAAAGCAGGGTGGCGTCGAGAACAGACATGGAATGCCGCCGTGGAAAACTGTGTTATCTCAGGCTTAGAAAGCCCCGGTGACCAGCGCAACCCGGCACGGCCGGTATTACAATGGGGCCATGCCGGCAAAAAAGTCTCTGGCGCGGGCGTGACAAAGTGCTGAAATAGCTGTATGTGCCCGCCCGTACCGGCAAGAAAAATCTGCCGGGCCCGTCAACAATGACGGTGTAGTCGCCCCTGTCCGATGTCTGAAGATGGATGTCTTCTCGACAAAGGACATAGCCGAGCGGTCATTGGAACTGCAAGGCGAGTGTCGGACGCTCTGACTGTCGGAAGAACAAGAAGTGGATTATTGAGATGGATCTCATCCGTCAGCTCGAGGCCGAACAGGCCGCCAAGATCGAAGCCAAGCGCAAGCTTCCCGAATTCCAGCCCGGCGACACCGTGCGCGTCCAGGTCCGCGTGACCGAAGGTACCCGCACCCGCGTCCAGGCCTATGAGGGCGTCGTCATCGCCCGCGCCGGTTCCGGCTTCCAGGAAAATTTCACCGTCCGCAAGATCTCCTACGGCGAAGGCGTCGAGCGCGTGTTCCCGGTCTACTCGCCGATGGTCGAAGGCGTCGAGATCGTGCGTCGCGGCAAGGTGCGTCGCGCCAAGCTCTATTACCTGCGCGACCGTCGCGGCAAGTCGGCCCGTATTTCGGAAAACACCGGCGTGCGCGCCCGCAAGCTCAACGATGAGGAGCGCGATGCGCTGAACGCCGAGAAGGCCCGCATCGAGGCCGAGAAGGTCGCCGCTGCCCAGGCGCTGGCCGCCGAGACTGCCGCCAAGGAAGCCGCCGAGAAGAAGGCAGCCGCCGAGGCCGAGGCAGCAGCCAAGGCCGCCGCGGAAGCGACCCCGGCCGAATAAGGGTTTCGGAAAGTACATTCGAAAAGGCGGCTTCGGCCGCCTTTTTTCGTTTCACCAGACCGTGAACGCTTTCGGCTCCGGAAATCGGATGCGGGGCGTTGACGGCAGTTTATGTTGTGTACTAAACAATCGTGCACAAGATAGTTGGAGATTTGATATGGCACTCTATACGACACGGGCTCACGTCACCGGCGGCCGCGCCGGCCATGGCGAGACCAGCGACGGCCTGCTCAAGGTCGATCTGGCAATGCCCAAGGAGCTCGGCGGGCCCGGAGGCGCCACCAATCCCGAACAGCTTTTCGCTGTCGGCTACGCCGCCTGCTTCGAAAGCGCCGTCCGCTTCATCGCGCGCAAGCAGAAGCTGCCGCTCGAGGATGCCGCGATAACGTCTAGCGTCAGCCTGCTTCCCAATGGCGAAGGCTTCAAGCTCGGCGTCGCGCTCGCGGTGGAGACGAAAGGCCTTGATCAGGCGGCGGCGGAAGCGCTTGTATCGGAGGCGCATAATGTTTGCCCCTATTCGAATGCCATCAGGGGCAACATCGACGTAGCGCTTTCGGTTAGGGCGGCATGACGGGTAAGACCACAAAGAGCGCGAGCGACGTCCCGGCGGAGGCAGTCGGGACGGTTCCTGTTCCACGGCTCGACCAGCAGCTCTGCTTCGCGCTCTATTCGGCGAGTGGGCTGATGACCAAGGTGTACCGGCCGCTGCTCGAGCGGCTCAGTCTCACCTATCCGCAATATCTGGTGATGCTGGCGCTGTGGGAGCGCAAGCCGAGCACGGTTGGTGAACTGGGCGTGGCGCTGGGCCTGGATTCCGCCACGCTGACGCCGCTGATCAAGCGGATGGAAGCAGGCGGTCTCGTCACCCGCCGGCGCGATGTCGCCGACGAGCGACGCGTGCTGGTGGAACCGACGGCCAAGGGTGAGGCACTGCGTGCACGCATGAAAGATGTATCCGCCGGGCTGGCCTGCGCCGTGCCGCTGGAGCCGGGTGAAGTGAAAGCCCTGCACGCGACACTCACTCGCCTCGTTTCAGGCATGCGCAGCGCCATGGCGGATGACCGGCCGGCGGACGCGGAAGCGCTGATCCCTGTCCCGGTGTAACCGGATCATCCCGAAATTCCTGGCCCGAAATTCATCGGTTGAGGGCATCGGAATCCCTTTTTGCCAGTCCTGACGCAGCGGACCGTCTTGCATGGCGGTTGCGGCAAGCTAAAGTCGGCGCGGATTTTCCTGCAAGCCCGGCCGATGTCCGGGCGCTTTCAATTTTCGGGAGTGTGTCATGACCAAATCGAAACTGCTGCTGGCCGGCCTGCTTGCCCTGATCCTGACACCCGTTGCCGCTTTCGCGCAGGCGCTGCCCGATCTCGGCGGCAAGAAGGTAGTGGTGGTGACCGAGAACGCCTATCCGCCGCTGCAGTTCATCGATGCCAAGACCGGCAAGCAGATCGGCTGGGAATATGACGCGATGGACGAAATCGCCAAGCGGCTCAATTTCAAGGTCGAATACCAGAACACCTCCTGGGACGCGATGATCCAGGCGGTTTCCGACAACCAGTACAACATCGGCATGACCGGCATCACCATCAAGGACGACCGCAAGGCGAAGGTCGATTTCTCCGACCCCTATATGCGCTCGGAGCAGTTCATGCTGGTGCGTGGCGATGAGAGCCGCTTCACTGATGCCAAGACCTTCGGCGCCTTCAAGGACGGGCTGATCGGCGCGCAGGCCGGCACCACGCCCTTCTACACCGCCGTCTACAGCGTGCTCGATGGCAATGAGCAGAACCCGCGCATCAAACTGTTCGAGACCTTCGGCGCCACGGTGCAGGCGTTGAAGTCCGGCGACGTCGACGTGGTGCTGACCGACGGCACCGCCGGCAAGGGCTATGTCGATGCTTCCGAGGGCAAGCTGAAGCTGATCGGCGGCCCGCTCGGCACCGAGGATTTCGGCTTCATCTTCCCTAAGGGGTCCGACCTGGTGAAGCCGGTCAACGCGGCGATTGCGGCGCTGAAGGCGGATGGCACGTTCGATGCGCTCAACAAGAAGTGGTTCCTTGATTACAAGATGGGGCAGTGATTTCCCGCTGACTTTGCGCTTGAACGCCCCCCTCTGCCCTGCCGGACGTTCGTCGTTCGGAAAGCCAAGCAATTGGCTTTCCCTCCACTCCGCGGACCACTTCCTCAACCCCCGCAAGGGGGGAGATCGGATGTCTTTTCCGATCTCGCCAATCAGCAATGTTGTAAGAAGAGTGCCGCCGACGAGGCTGCCAATCTCCCCCCTTGAGGGGGAGATGTCCGGCAGGACAGAGGGGGGCGCCTTGGCGCCTGACCTTCGCGATATCTGCCTTGTCAGCATCGCCTGATGGGACCTCTGTCCTCCTCCAAACCCGACTTCCCCTGGTGGCTTGCCGTTGCCGCCGTCCTGGCCCTGGCGGCCGCCTTGTTCATAGCCACCAACAACCTCTATGCCCAGGTCTTCGCCACGGTCGCCAAGGGCATCGGCGTCACCATCTTCGTCACCGTTGTCGCCTTTTCGCTGGCGTCCGCCATTGGTCTCGGTATTGCGCTGATGGGATTGTCGGGCTCGCGCTGGCTAAGGCAGATCGCCCGCTTTTATGTCGAGATCATCCGCGGCGTGCCGATCCTGGTGCTTTTGTTCTGGATCGCTTTCGCCGGCGCGCCGGCCTTCGTCGCGGCCTGGAACGCGCTGACCGCGCCGCTGCAGAATGCCGGCCTATTCGGCGAGCTTCTGGTGCGCGATGTGTCGCTTTTGTGGCGCGCAGTCATGGCGCTGACCATCGGCTACTCGGCTTTCATCTCGGAGGTTTTCCGAGCCGGCATCCAGGCCGTCGAGAAAGGCCAGATCGAGGCGGCGAAGGCGCTCGGGCTGAGCCGCGCGCAACGCTTCCGGCTGATCGTGTTCCCGCAGGCAATCCGCACCATCCTGCCGCCGCTGGGCAATGATTTCGTCGCCCTGGTCAAGGATTCCTCACTGGTCTCGGTGCTCGGCGTCGCCGACATCACCCAGATGGGCAAGGTCTATGCCGCCGGGTCCTTTCGCTTCTTCGAGACCTATTCGATAACAGCCTACATCTACCTCATCCTGACCGTCGGCCTGTCGCTGGCGCTGAGGGCGCTGGAGCGGCGGCTGCGCCGCCAGCACGAGGAATAGTTTTTGGGCAAGGACGGCGTTACGATCATCCCGACATATCTGGTTGGGAGGTTTCATGATCGTCGACAAGGCCAATGCCGCGCTGGATTCCGTCTACGGCGCCGACACGCCGGAAGCGCTTGAAGAGGCCTACGCCGCATGGGCCGCGACCTATGACAGCGAAACCGCCTCGCTCGGCTACCTGCTGCCGTTCCTGATCACCGCCTGGGTGGCGCGGCACGTCCCGGCGGGTGAAGGGCCGCTGCTCGACGCCGGCTGCGGCACCGGCCTGTCGGGGCCGTCGCTGAAGGCGTTGGGTTACGGCGACATTGCCGGGCTGGATTTGTCGGACGACATGCTGAAGATCGCCGGCAGCCGCAATGCCTATGGCGAGCTGAAGCAGGCGATGCTGGGCGGTCCGCTGCCATGGCCGGATGGCCATTTCCGCGCCTTCTTCTCGACCGGCGTGTTCACGATCAGCCACGCGCCGGCCTCGGGCCTGCACGAGCTGGTCCGGATCACCAAAAAGGGCGGCCACGCCATCTTCACCGTGCGCGACCAGGTGTTTGAAAGCGGCGGTTTTCAGGCGGTGTTCAACGACTTGGAGCGGGCGAGGAAATGGCGGCTTGTGGAGCAAAGCCCGTGGTTTCGCTGCTATGCAATCGCCGAGCCGGAGGCATTGGTGAAGACGTTTGTGTTCGAGGTGCTGTAGCGGCGGCTTCTTCCTTCCCCCCCTTGTGGGGGAAGGTGGCCTCGCGAAGCGAGGTCGGATGAGGGGTGTTCCAGCTTGGCAAAGACGGAGATCCTTCGCGCACCCTCAACCGTCTCGGCGCTGCGCGCCGATCCACCGCCCGGGGCGAGTCACGGGCCTCGCCCGCCCTTCGGGCCCCACAAGGGGAGAAGGGAAAGCCGCGCCGCACCACGCCGCAATTGCCGAAAAGCCAAAACATTGATATGAGCCACGCCATGGAAGAGCTTTTTGGCGATCCGGCCTACAAAGGGTTCGTGCTGCAGGACAGAAAACGCCTGCCGTCGCGCTTTTCCGCGCGCGTCAGCGGCGCGCTGACCAGCCGACTTAGCTAGGCCGACCTGCCCAGGTCGTTGCGCCGGACCCAACCTGCCGGCATCTGCTCCTTTCCATTCTCATATCGACGGATTTACGCACATGAGCGCACCGCGCACCCTCTACGACAAGATATTCGACGACCATGTGGTCGACCGCCAGGACGACGGCACCTGCCTGCTCTACATCGATCGCCACCTCGTCCACGAAGTGACCAGCCCGCAGGCTTTCGAAGGCCTGCGCCTGAGCGGCCGAAAAGTCCGGCATCCGGAAAAGACGCTGGCCGTGGTCGATCACAATGTCTCGACCTCGCCCGAGCGCAAGTTTGGCATCAAGAACGAGGAAAGCCGCATCCAGGTCGAGGCGCTGGCCAAGAACGCCAAGGATTTCGGCGTCGAATATTATTCCGAGAACGATATCCGCCAGGGCATCGTTCACATCATCGGTCCCGAGCAGGGCTTTACCTTGCCCGGCATGACCATCGTCTGCGGCGACAGCCACACCTCGACGCACGGTGCTTTTGGCGCATTGGCGCACGGCATCGGCACCTCCGAGGTCGAGCATGTGCTGGCGACGCAGACGCTGATCCAGCGCAAGGCCAAGAACATGCTGGTGCGGGTCGACGGCGTGCTGCCGGAAGGCGTCACCGCCAAGGACATCATCCTGGCCATCATCGGCGAGATCGGCACCGCCGGCGGTACCGGCTATGTCATCGAATATGCCGGCGAGGCGATCCGCTCGCTGTCGATGGAAGGGCGCATGACGATCTGCAACATGTCGATCGAAGGCGGCGCGCGCGCCGGCCTGATCGCCGCCGACGAGACGACCTTCGCCTATGTCAAGGACAAGCCGCGCGCGCCGAAGGGCGCTGCCTGGGATGCGGCACTCGAATACTGGAAGACGCTGCAGTCGGACGAAGGCGCGCATTTCGACAAGGTGATCGTGCTCGACGCGGCCAAGCTGCCGCCGATCGTCTCCTGGGGTTCGTCGCCCGAGGATGTCGTCTCGGTGCAAGGTATCGTGCCGAACCCGGCCGACATCACCGATGAGAACAAGCGCACCTCCAAGCAGCGCGCGCTCGACTATATGGGCCTGACGCCGGGGACGAAGATCACCGACATCGCGCTCGACCGCGTCTTCATCGGCTCCTGCACCAATGGCCGTATCGAGGATCTGCGCGCCGTCGCCAAGGTGGTCGAAGGCAAAACGGTCAGCCCGCATGTCGATGCGATGATCGTGCCGGGCTCCGGCCTGGTCAAGGAACAGGCGGAAGCCGAGGGTCTCGACAAGATCTTCCTCGCCGCCGGCTTCGACTGGCGCGAGCCGGGCTGCTCGATGTGCCTGGCCATGAACGACGACCGGCTGAAGCCGCATGAGCGCTGCGCCTCGACCTCGAACCGCAATTTCGAGGGCCGGCAGGGCTTCAAGGGCCGCACCCATCTGGTGTCGCCGGCGATGGCGGCGGCGGCGGCGATCGCCGGCCACTTCGTCGACATCCGCGATTGGAAATAATCCCAACTTCACCAGAACCCGAGCCACATGGGCTCGGGCTCAAGGCTTTCCGTCGCGGCGGACGAGCTCGTGGAACTCCTCCCGGCGTCCCGGCTGGTCGGCAGCGACCACAAGCGCCAACTGCTGCTCTTCGAAGAGCCTGAACCATTCGTCCCATTCGACGAGTTCATAGCCACCGGCATTGATCGGCCGTTCCGGCTGGTCTTGATCCTGGTAGGCATGCTGGCCAAAGACCAGCCTCAACATGGGCTGTGTTCCCGCTTCGGGTGATATGTCGACGATCGCGGGAAAACCGGCTCGTCCGGCAGCCCACGAGCGGATTGCTTCGTGGTCGGTCAGTGTAATCATGTCGGCCATGGGCTGCTCCCGATTGTGACCTCAGAACGCTGGCCGCGGGTTGGGGTTCCCTGACAATATGTCGAGACTTGGCCCGGCTTAACCGCTTGTTTGGGCTTGCGCTCTAAGGTCTTCCCCGACGTCAGCGAGGGGAAGTCACCGTCCTTTGGACACCGGTCTGTTTATAGCGCTGCTCAATCCGACGATCGCGCTGGCCCTCGGCGCGGCGTTCCTCGTGCTATGGATCCATCAGCGCCATCGTCCGTATCTGGCCGTGCTGGCGCTCAGTTACTGCGTTTCGGCGCCGGGCTTTCTGTTCCAGTATTTCACCTTGCCAATCGGCATGGAGCTGACCAAGCTGGTGTCCAACATCTGCTTCGCCATTGCCGGCTGCTGCCTGTCCAGCGCCATTGTCGCCCGCTACGGCCGCAAGGTGCCTTATGTCGGGATCGGCGTGCTGGCGCTTGGCGGGCTGGTGTCCTTCTGTTGGTTCCTGTTCGTGGCGCCGGATCTCACCTGGCGTATCCTGGCGATGAATTTCGCCTTCGGAGGCATCAGTCTCCTGGTCGCCGCCGAACTCAGACCGGTGCGCAACCACGGCCCGACGGAAAAAATCCTGTTCGTGTTGTCGCTGCTGTCAGGCCTCAATTTCTTGGTCCGCACCCTCGTCGTGGTCATCGCGCACGGCCCGTTTGCCAGCTATGACGGGTTCTATGGTTCGTCCTACTGGACGACCGCGCTGCTGTCGCACGCGCTTTTGTCGCTGCTGATCGCGCTCTGTCTGTTCACCGCCGCCGCACTCGACGTGATGAAGGCGCTGAAGACCGAGACGTTTACCGATCCGCTGTCGGGCCTGCTCAACCGCCGCGGTTTCGAGGAGCGCGCCGCGATGCTGCTGGAGACTTGCGCCAGGGCAAAATTCCCGGTGGCCCTGGTGCTGGCCGACCTCGACCACTTCAAGGCGCTCAACGATGTGCATGGCCATGCGGCGGGCGACCGCGTGATCGCCGACTTCGCCGCCAAGCTTCGGGCGGCGGCCGGGACGAGGGGTGCCGCGGGGCGCATCGGCGGCGAGGAGTTCGCCGTACTCCTGCCGCTCAGCGATCTCGCGTCGGCGCGATTGTTCGCCGAGGCCGTGCGCACGCTTTATTCGGCCGGCAGCGTCGACGGGCTTCCTCCGGGCACCAAGGTCACCGCCAGTTTCGGCGTGGCGGCGCGCAGCGGCGGCGAGGCGCTGGAGCCCCTGATGCGCCGCGCGGACGAGGCGCTCTACAAGGCCAAGAAGAACGGCCGCGACAGTGTGCGCCTGTCCTACGAGCGACCGGAAGCGGTGTTCGTGGCGGAGCCGCTCAAGGTGAGCTGATCACGCGCGCCCGGCCTCGCGTTAACGTCTTTTTCGCCCGTCGATGCTTAGGTGGGGCTCGGGGTTTAAAGAAGATGAGCGGCGCCAACTTCATCCTGTTGATCAACGTATCGGTTGCCGGCCTGCTGGCGGCAGCCTTCATGGCGGTCGCGTTGCATGATGCCGGCCGCGCGCCGGCGCGCTGGTTTGCCTTCGGCTACCTGCTGGGCATGGTCTATTCGGCCATCGAATTCAGCATTCCCGCCTTCAGCGATGCGCGGCTCCCGGTGGTCGCAGCCTTCGCGGTCTTCCTTGCCGCCACCATCGCCTTCAATGGCGGGCTGGCCCGCAAATACGGCGTGGCGCCGCCATGGTCGCCGATGCTGTTCTTCCTGTTCGCCGCCACTGTCGCCGTCTATTTCGTGCAGGACCTGCCGCGCCAATCGCTGGTCCGCATGATGGCCTACCAGCTTCCCTATGCCGTCATGCAGTTCGTCGGGCTGGCCATCGTCTGGTCGTCAAGACAAAGGCGTGGCCGGCTCGATCTCATATTGATGGGGGTGCTCGCGGCCAGTGGCCTGCAGTTCGCCTCCAAGCCGTTCATCGCCCATGCGCTCGGCGGCTGGGGTGCCAATCCGCAGGCCTACCTGCAAAGCAGCTACGCGTTGGTGTCGCAGTCGCTCGGCACCGTCTTCGCTCTGGCGCTTGCGCTGCTGACGCTGGCGATACTCGCTCGCGATGTGCTGGCCGAAGTGATCTCGAAGTCGGAGATGGATATGCTGTCGGGGTTGCTCAATCGCGGGGGCTTCACGCGCCAGGCCGAGCTGGCGGTGCTCGGCGCCGTGCGGCAAGGCGTGCCGGTCGCGCTGGTGATCGCCGATCTCGATCATTTCAAGAGCATAAACGACGGTTTCGGCCATGCGTCCGGCGACCGGGTGATCGAGACCTTCGCCGGCCTCCTCCGAGAGGCCGCCGCCGGCCACCACGCCGCGGGCCGGATCGGTGGCGAGGAGTTCGCCATCATCCTGACGGGAACCAACCTTGCCGGCGCCCGGCTGTTCGCCGAGGGCACGCGCAGCGCGTTCGGCACACTGCCCATCGACGGGCTGCCGGCCGACAATCGCTGCACGGCGAGCTTCGGGGTTGCCGAACTTCATCCGGGCGAAACCATTGCCGATCTCATGCGGCGCGCCGACGAGGCGCTTTATCTGGCGAAGAATGCCGGACGCGACTGCGTGCGTGTCTCAGCCGGGCCGGGAGGCGAGTGGCCAGCTAATGCAATGGTCGTGAGTTCCAGATCAGGGTGACGTTTGGTTGGACCGTCATCCTGATCCAACTCTTTTCTTGGAGCATGATCTCTTCCGAAAACCGGTTCCCACTTTTCGGAATCATGCTTTAGCGGCAGGGGCTGAGTTCGGGCATCTCGCCTTCGGAAAGTCCGTACATGTAGCTTCTGCCCTTGACGAAGACCGGCGGCCGGTAGCAATCGCTGCCGCCCGATATCTCATCGGCTTCGTCCTGGTAGATCACCTTGGGCTGGCCGGCGCTGGTGTAGTCGGACAGTCGCTTGGCGAGCTTGCCTTCGCCAACGATGATGCGCTTGTAGCCGGCTGAGCTGTCGATGACGAGATTGCCGAGGGAATCGGCGTAGACGCGATCCTGGTGGCGAGCCCCCGCAAGTGCGGGTGTCGTCAGGCCGGCGACCGAGGCGGCCACGATGAGCGCCGCGAGGCGCGATCTGCCAGAGTTGGAACGCATGACGTCCTCCTGATGGTTAGAGGCCCCTGATGGTAGAGGCCAAAGCGCGTCGCGACGCGCCTTACTCCTTGTTTGGATGCATGCCGTTGTCCCAAAACCGCTGACGCGTTCTTGGACGACATGCATTGGCTCCTCGAATCAGAAATTAACCTTTTCTTAACCTTTGTTAAGAGGCCGGCGCGTTTGCCGGCGATGTCTCGTCAAACATGGTTAATTTCCGACTTGAGGGAAAACCCCGTGGCCATCATTCGGCCATGCTTGGCCGCACCATCGCCGCCAGCCATCGGGTCGATCTTGATCTTGGCAAAGCATAGCGGCTAGCTTGCCGCAGGGGAGGACAGCATATGGCGTTGCGCCGGTCGGTTTGGGTGTCCTTTCTCCCGTTGCTCGCCATCGTTGCCGCCTGTGTGCCGCAGGACAATGCGCCGAAGGCGGCCAACACCGTCTCGCCCGCGCCGGCTCAGCAATCCATGGCAGCCGTGGCGCCTCCGACATCGCCAACCAAGATCACCACCGACCTTACCGCGCCGCGATCCGCAGTGGGTACGGTAACCTATGGATGCGGCAATGGCAGCGCGATCACCATTCAGAATCTCGGCTCGTCGTTGCGTGTGATCGGGCCGGACGGCGCGACCGAAGAATTCGTGGCGTCGCCCGCCAACCAGTCCAGCCGCTACCAGGAAGCCGCCACGCATAACGCAATCGTGATCGACGGGCGCGAGGCGCTGGTGATGAAGAGGGGTTCGACGCCGCGGACCTGCAGGCGATAGGCCGCACAGCTAATGAGTTGCGTATGCTGCACTGCAGCGACATCGAGCGCGGCGCAGGCCACCAGCCCCTAATCGATTGAAGCCCGAGCCTGCCTTTTTGTCAGACTAAATGACGTTTCCAAAACGATTTTCTGGCTTTGACGCGGTGCAAAAAGAGCATTAGAAACCCGCTGTCCGAAGTCATACATAAGGGCGGCAAATGCCGCTTTCCATCGCGGCTCCGGACGTCGAACTGGGGGAGCCATGAGCAGATCACCAGCCACCCGCGCCAATGCCAGACGTGAACGGCCACTGTCGCCGCATCTGACGGTCTACCGGCCGCCGATCACCATGATGATGTCGATCATCCATCGCATCACCGGCGGTGCGCTCTATTTCGGCACGCTGCTGGTCGCGATCTGGCTGATGGCGGCGGCAAGCTCGCAAGGCGCCTTCGACTGGGTCAACTGGGCCTTCGGCACCTGGCTCGGCCGGCTCATCCTGTTCGGCTACACCTGGGCGCTGATGCACCACATGCTGGGCGGTGTGCGCCACCTTGTCTGGGACACCGGCGCCGGTCTCGAAAAGCACACGGCGTCGAAGATCGCCTGGGCGACGCTGGCCGGCTCGATCCTGCTCACATTGCTGATCTGGGTCGCCGGCTACATGGCGCGGGGAGCCTGATCATGAGCACTGGCAAGACCGACATGCGCACGCCGCTGGCCAGGGTCCGCGGCCTGGGTTCCGCCCGCGAAGGCACCGGGCATTTCTGGCGCCAGCGGCTGACGGCGATCGCCAACATTCCGCTGATCCTGTTTTTCACCGGCTTCCTGATTGCGCTCAACGGCGCCAGCTATGCTGAGGTGCGCGCAGCGCTCGCCAATCCACTGGTGGCCCTGGTGATGGCACTGGTGCTCATTTCTCCCCTTTATCACATGCGTATCGGCATGCAGGTGATCATCGAGGATTACGTGCATGCCGAAGGCATGAAGCTGGCGCTCATCGCGCTCAATACTTTTTTCACGGTAGTGGTCGGCGTCGCCTCGATCTTCGCCCTGCTCAAGCTGGCATTCGGAGGCTGATTTGGCCAAGGACGCGAAATCGGCCAATACGGCAGGCTACACTTTCGTCGACCACAAATTCGATGTGGTGGTCGTCGGCGCCGGAGGGGCTGGCCTGCGCGCCACGCTCGGCATGGCCGAACAGGGCCTGCGCACGGCCTGCATCACCAAGGTGTTCCCGACCCGCTCGCATACGGTGGCCGCGCAAGGCGGCATTGCCGCTTCGCTCGCCAATATGGGCCCGGACAACTGGCAATGGCATCTCTTCGATACCGTTAAGGGGTCGGACTGGCTGGGCGACATCGACGCGCAGGAGTACATGGTCCAGCAGGCGCCCGCCGCCGTCTACGAACTCGAGCATTACGGTGTGCCGTTCTCGCGCACCGAAGAGGGCAAGATCTATCAGCGGCCGTTCGGCGGCATGATGATGAATTTCGGCGAGGGCCCGCCCGTGCAGCGCACCTGTGCCGCCGCCGACCGAACCGGCCATGCCATGCTGCACACGCTCTATGGCCAGTCGCTGAAGCACAACGCGCAGTTCTTCATCGAGTATTTCGCGCTCGACCTGATCATGGAGCCGGACGGCACCTGCACCGGCGTCGTCGCCTGGAATCTCGACGACGGCACCATCCACCGGTTCTCGGCCAAGATGGTGGTGCTGGCGACCGGCGGCTATGGCCGCGCCTATTTCTCGGCGACTTCGGCACACACATGCACCGGCGACGGCGGCGGCATGGCAGCCAGGGCCGGCTTCCCGCTGCAGGACATGGAGTTCGTGCAGTTCCACCCGACCGGAATCTACGGTGCCGGCTGCCTGATCACCGAAGGCGCGCGCGGCGAGGGCGGCTACCTCGTCAATTCCGAAGGCGAGCGCTTCATGGAGCGCTACGCGCCGTCGGCCAAGGATCTTGCCTCGCGCGATGTGGTGTCGCGCTGCATGACGCTGGAAATCCGCGAGGGCCGCGGCGTCGGCCCGAAGAAGGACCACATCTTCCTGCATCTCGACCATCTCGACCCGGCCGTCCTGCATGAGCGGCTGCCCGGCATTTCGGAATCGGCCAAGATCTTCGCCGGCGTCGATCTGACCAAGGAGCCGATCCCCGTGCTGCCGACGGTGCACTACAATATGGGTGGCGTGCCGACCAATTATTGGGGCGAAGTGCTCAATCCTACCGCTGAAAACCCGGACCGGGTGTCGCCCGGGCTGATGGCTGTCGGCGAGGCGGGCTGCGCCTCGGTGCACGGCGCCAACCGGCTGGGTTCGAACTCGCTGATCGATCTGGTCGTGTTCGGCCGCGCGGCGGCGATCCGGGCCGGCCAGGTCATCGACCGCAATTCGGCTATCCCTTCGCCCAACGAAGCCTCTGTCGAAAAGATCATGGATCGATTCGACCGGCTGCGCCACGCCAATGGCTCGACGCCGACGGCGGTGCTGCGAGAGAAGATGCAGAAGGCGATGCAGGAAGACGCGGCGGTGTTCCGCACCCAGGAATCGCTGGACAATGGCTGCAAGCGCGTCTCGCAGATCTGGGGCGAGCTCAAGGAGATAAAAGTGTCCGACCGCTCGATGATCTGGAACTCCGACCTGGTCGAGACGCTTGAGCTGGAAAACCTCATGGCCAATGCCATCACCACGGTCTATGGCGCCGCGGCGCGCAAGGAGAGCCGTGGCGCACACGCCCGCGAGGACTTTTCGGCGCGCGACGACGTGACTTGGCGCAAGCATACGCTGGCGCGGCTCAACGAAGCCGGCGAGGTGACGCTCAGCTATCGCCCGGTGCACACCGAATTGCAACGCAAGGAAGCCGACGGCGGTATCAACCCGGCCAAGATCGCGCCAAAGGCCAGGGTGTATTGACCATGGCGCTGGCGGCAGCGGGATATTCCGGCACGCCCCTTCCGGCCAAGCTCGGCCTGAAGGACGGCATGACCGCTGCCTTCATCGCGCTGCCTGTGGAACTCGATGCGTTGGCCGGCGCCGTCGATTTTGCCGAGGTCGACCGGCTAGCCGAATGGTCCGACATTTCGGGCAGCCATCAAAGATACGACGCCGTCCATGCCTTCACCCGGCAGCGCGCCGAGATCGAGGATCGCCTTGGCGATGTCGAAGCGGCGATCAAGCGCGACGGCATGGTCTGGGTGTCCTGGCCGAAAAAGGCGTCGAAGGTGCCGACGGACGTCACCGAAGGCGTTGTCCGCGCTGAAGCGCTGAAGCTCGACCTTGTCGATGTGAAGGTCGCCGCCGTCAATGAAATCTGGTCCGGGCTGAAGCTCGTCATCCGAAAGGACCTGAGGTAAATGGTCGAACTGACGCTCCCCAAGAACTCGAAGATCCAGCAGGGCAAGACCTGGCCGAAGCCGGAGGGCGCCACCAATCTGCGGGAATACCGCATCTACCGCTGGTCGCCCGACGATGACGAGAATCCGCGCATCGACACCTATTTCGTCGACATGGACGATTGCGGGCCGATGGTGCTCGACGCGCTGCTGTGGATCAAGAACAAGATCGACCCGACGCTGGCCTTGCGTCGCTCCTGCCGCGAAGGCATTTGCGGCTCCTGCGCCATGAACATCGACGGCTCCAATACGCTGGCCTGCACCAAGGGTTGCGACGACATTTCCGGCGCCGTGAAAGTCTACCCGCTGCCGCACATGCAGGTGGTGAAGGACCTGGTGCCCGACCTCACCAATTTCTACGCCCAGCACGCCTCGATCGAGCCGTGGCTGAAGACGGTGTCGCCGGAGCCGGCCAAGGAATGGCTGCAGAGCCATGAGGACCGCGAGAAGCTCGACGGGCTCTACGAATGCATATTGTGCGCCTGCTGCTCGACCTCGTGCCCGAGCTACTGGTGGAACGGCGACCGCTATCTCGGCCCGGCAACCCTGCTGCAGGCCTATCGCTGGCTCATCGACAGCCGCGACGAAGCCAAGGGCGAGCGCCTCGACAATCTCGAGGACCCGTTCCGTCTCTATCGCTGCCATACCATCATGAACTGCGCCCAGACCTGTCCCAAGGGGCTGAACCCGGCCAAGGCAATCGCCGAGATCAAGAAGATGATGGTGGAGAGACGGGTTTAGGCGGGTTCGCTCTCGGCAATCTCAAACGCGGCGATCCTTCGCGCCCCCCTCTGTCCTGCCGGACATCTCCCCCACGGGTGGGAAGATTGGCTGTCACTACGGCTTTCGCCAATCTTCAAGGTTGAAGGATGATGTGCTGTCGGCGAAGCTGCCGATCTCCCCCCAAGTGGGGGAGATGTCCGGCAGGACAGAGGGGGGCGCTGTCCCGCCGGTCTCAGAAAGGATTGTAATCCAATGAGCGAAGACCTTCCCATCCTTTCCCCCGTCGAAGCCCGCGTGCTTGGCTGCCTGATCGAGAAGAAGGAGCTGACGCCGGATGTCTACCCGCTGACGCTCAATGCAGCCCTCGCCGCCGCCAACCAGAAGACGGCGCGCGAACCTGTGATGGCGCTGGAGCAGACAGAGGTGCACCGGGCACTGAAGCTGCTCGAGCAGAAGGGGCTGGTGCGGCAGATGTTCGGCTCTCGCGTGGAGCGCTATGAGCATCAGATGGCGCAGCGCTTCTCGCTGACGACGCCGCAGACCGCCTTGCTCGGCCTGCTCCTGTTGCGCGGGCCGCAGACGGCGCATGAACTCCTGGCGCGCGCCGAGCGCATGGCGCGGTTTTCGTCGATCGAGGCGCTGCGGGGTGAACTCGATATGCTGATTGGCCGTCGCCCGCCGCTGATCCAGGAAATCCCGCGCGGGCCAGGCCAACGCGAGGACCGCTACGTGCATCTCCTCGCCGGCCCGGTGGACATTGCCGCCCTTTCGGCGCAGCGGAGCGCGCCAGCCATGCCTGCCTCCGACCTGGAGGCGAGATTGGAGGCGCTGGAGCAGGAAGTCGCCGCACTACGCGCCCGACTTGAGGCGCTGGGCGGTTGAGGATCGCCGTAATCGCGTCGAAAGCTCGCGAAGAAAATAAAACTCACAGGAAGGTTTTATCTTCTGGTCACAGTAAGTTGCCAAGCGCGAGATTTGGAGTCACCCTCAGTGTGATTCTAAAGGGGGTTTTCTATGCCGCGCCGAGCAAGAGCACCTTATGTAAAACAAGCCTTGTATAAAATTACAAAAGAACTGGCTAAGTCCGAGAATCTTTCTGGAGCCACCTCTCGGAAAGTGGTTGATATGCTGAAGAATCAATACAAAGAAGATCTTGAGCGGGATTCGGGCGACATCATTGATATAGGGCTTATGGTTCTTGCAGGACGTGTGCCGACTATGAAGAACGGCGACTCTGATCAATATGAATTACTCGATCGGGAGAGCATTCGTGAGTTCGTTGACGTAAGAATGCGTGTCGGCAACCGGATAAGTAAGTCTCGCGTATTTAGCCTTGGCCTGAAGCCAGACGCTTATTTCTCACAAGAATTCCTTGCGAAAAAAGAGCCGAGACAGGCTCCCGTCGACAAAATCGCACTGCATATGAACGAAATGCGGGAGAAGGGATTAAACGATATGACTCTTGGCGATTATCTAAAGACGCTCTAAGGCGCCAACTCCCAAGAAGGATCCGAAATGGAGCGATTGCACCCATTTCGGATCTGGAAAAATCTTCAACCGAGCCTGGCGTCGAGCGATACGTTGATGGCGCCGAGCGCCTTCGAGACCGGGCATTCGGCCTTGGCTTTCTCGGCCAATTCCCCAAATTTCGCCGCATCGATGCCCGGCACCTTGCCGACCAGCGTGATGGCGCTGCCGGTGATGCCGGTGCCGGGAACCAACGTCACCACGGCCTTGGCGTCGAGTTCAGCGGCGGGCGTGCCATTCTCGGCCAGGAAGTGCGAAAGCTGCATGGCGTAGCAGCCGGCGTGAGCCGCCGCGATCAGCTCTTCCGGATTGGTGCCGGATTTACCGCTCTCGTCCTCAAAGCGCGCCTTGAACGAATAGGGCGTGCCCTTGAGCGTCCCGCTCTGCGTGTCGAGCGTGCCCTGGCCCTCTTTCAGATTGCCTTTCCAGACGGCGTTTGCAGTGCGGTCCATGAAGTCCTCCTTGGTTGCGGTGGCCGGTTGTCTTGGCTGGTTGCCTGGGTGAGCCCGGCGTCAGGCCAACTATAGCGCGCGCGGACACGAAGGCCACTGTGCTCTTTGGACATTGCGCGGTGTTGGGCTGCGACGGTTTCGAACTTTTTGAAAAAAGTGCGTGCAAAAATGTCGACTTCCATCCGGCCCGACCGTCCTGCGGGCGGCCACGGGGTTGTGGCCGGATGGAGGTTCACATGGATAATCTGTTTTTCGCGCCGTGGAACAACCCGGGCCGCAAGGCTCAGCGACGGCAAGACTTCTGGCTGGATCCGCCGGCGTCCGGTTTCGGCAGGCTGCTGGCGGCTGTCGCCATCATCGCGGTCGCGGCGTGCTTTCTCGACCACGCGGCGGCGGTCGACGGCAAGGCTGACATGCTTGTCGCGGCATCCTATGATTCATCGCAGCACGGGAGTTCGAAATGAAATATGTCTGCCTGGTCTATGGTGAGGAGAAAGACCTCTACGCGCTGACCCCGGAGGGGATGGCCAAGCTCGATGCCGATTCGCTGGCCTATGACAGGTCCTTGGATCAAGCGGGCAAGCTGATCATCGCGCAGGCGCTGCAATCGGTGAGGACGTCGAAGTCGGTGCGACGGCGCGAGGGCAAGCGCCTGATCACCGACGGCCCTTTCGCCGAAACCAAGGAGCAGCTGCTCGGTTTCGTCATGATCGAAGCCGACAATCTCGAGCAGGCGCTGGACATCGCCGGCGACATTCCGCTGGCTGAACTGGGCACCATCGAGGTGCGCGCGATCTACAATGTGCCGGGATGATAGGCAGGATTGTTTGCCTGCGGCCCAACGGAATAGGTGCTGACGGAGCGGCCGAGATTTCTTCGCCGTTGAAGCAAGCCGAGAGTTCTCCTATCGTCGCGGGATCTTGGGGGAATCCGACATGCCTTTCCTGATTGCTGTTCTTGGCGTGCTCGGAGCGGCCGCGCTCTGGTGGTACCGGATGAAGGCCATGAACGAGGCCGCGCGTGACGTTGCCGATGTGATCGGCCGGGTCCAGGGCTCCGTGCGTCGCAAGAAACTGCGCAAGCAGGCGGCCCTGTCGCCGCTGACGGCGATCGACGACCCGGTGGTGGCGGCGGCAACGCTCATCACCGCGATCGTCTCCGAGAATGGGCCGGTGCTGCCGCAGCGCGAGGCCGTCATCCGGTCGGTGATCTCGGAAATCGCCGACAAGAAGAAGACCGACGAGGCGGTGATCTACGCCAAATGGGCGGCCGCGCAGATCGATGACACGACCATCGTCATCGACAAACTGGCGCCGTTCCTGCGCGAGCGTCTCGACGTGTCGGAACGCAACGATCTCCTGCAGATGGTCAACCGCGCCGCCCAGGGCGGCGAGAAGCGCCTCGAGATCGCCGACCAACGCATTTTGCGGCTGCGGCAGAAGCTCGGTTTCGAGGTCAATTAGGCTTGACCGCACACCCTGGTGTGTCCGCCCGTGAGACGGTCAGATCGCTTCGCCCTTCAACAGGCGCGGCGTGCCGGCGGACAGTCCCGACGCCTGGCGGATGAAGAAATCCTTCAGGCGCGGCATGCGTTCGACGAGGCCGAGGCCGATGTCGCGGACGGTGCGCAGCGGGGCGATGTCGTTGGAAAACAGCCGGTTCAGCACGTCCGTTGTGATGCCCATCTGCACCGTGTCGAAACGGCGCCATTGCTGGTAGCGCTCGAGCACGTCGAGCGCGCCGATATCCTGACCGAGCCGGTCCGCCTCGACGATCACCTCGGCGAGCGCCGCCACGTCCTTGAAGCCGAGATTGAGGCCTTGGCCGGCAATCGGGTGGATGCCGTGGGCTGCGTCGCCGGCAAGCGCGATGCGCGGGGCGACGAAGGCACGCGCGATGGTCAGGCCGAGCGGCCAGGCGCGCGGCTTGTCGGCGACGCGGATTTCGCCGAGCTTCAGGCCGAAGCGCAGTTCGAGTTCGTGCTCGAAGACGAGATCGTCGCCTTCCACGAGCGCCTTGGCATCCTCCGCGCGTTCGACCCAGACGATCGACGAGCGGTTGGTGCCGTCCTCGTCGGGTTTCAACGGCAAGGTGGCGAAGGGGCCGGCCGGTAAAAAGTGCTCTTCGGCGCGGCCATTGTGCGGGCGTTCATGCGCCACGGTGCAGACGATGCCCGACTGGCCATAGTCCCACTTCACGGTTTTGATGCCGGCCATGTCGCGCAGCTTCGAATTGACGCCGTCGGCGGCAACCAAAAGCCGTGCCGTCAGCGCGGCACCGTCGGCCAGATGCACAGACATGCCGGCGCTATTGGTTTCGAAGCCTTGCACGGCAACGCCTTCGATGATGTCGATGCCGAGCTTTTCGGCCCTGGCCCGCAAGGCGCCGTTGAGCGCCCGGTTGGCGACCATATGCGCGAAAGGCTCGCCCGGCGCCACTTCGCCGCCGAAGGTCAGGAAGATCGGGCGCACCGGATCGGCGCTGCGCGAATCGGTGATGATCATCTCGGTGATCGCCTGCGCCTGCGGCGCGATCTCGGCCCAGACGCCGAGCTGGTCGAGCATGCGGCAGGCGGCCGCGGCGATCGCCGAGGCGCGGCCATCCCTTTGCCAGGCGCCGGCGGGCGCGGCATCGACCAGCGCCACGGCAAGGCCCGGGCGGGCCTGCTTCAGCGAGACGGCGGTGGCCAGGCCGACATAGCCGGCGCCGGCGACGAGGACATCGAGCCCGGATCTGGTCTTGGCGTCCGCCTTGCGTTCCATAGTCTTGGCTCCTTGCGCGTCGACCGGGGCTTGCGCCCTTGACGGCTCGTTCTTCCTGTCGGAAACCGCCATAGCAATTTTGAGGCGAGGTCACAAAACATGACGGCGGCCATGGACGAGCTTCTCGGCATTCTCGACCTCGAGAGGCTGGAACACAATCTGTATCGTGGTCGCAGCCCCCAGGTGGAGTGGCAGCGCGTGTTCGGCGGCCAGACCATCGCCCAGGCCCTGGTGGCGGCGCAGCGTACGGTGGAGCCGGACCGCTTCGTGCATTCGCTGCACGGCTATTTCATGCGGCCTGGCGACATCAAGGTGCCGATCATCTACGAGGTCGACCGCATTCGCGACGGCGGCTCCTTCACCACCCGCCGCGTGCTGGCGATCCAGCACGGACAGGCGATCTTTTCGCTGGAAGCCTCGTTCCAGGTCGACGAGAAGGGGCTCGAACACCAATTCGCGCTGCCCGACGACGTGCCGCCGCCGGAAGGCCTGCAGACGCAGCGGCAGCTGCTCGAAAAAGCCGAGCGCGTGCCGGACGCGGTACGCCGCTTCTGGGCGCGCGAGCGGCCGCTGGAGCTCAGGCCGGTCAATCTCCAGCACTATGAAAGCCGCGACAAGCTGCCGCCCCGCCAGAATGTCTGGATCCGCCTTGCCGGGCCGGTTCCCGACGACCGCGCGCTGCAGTCGGTGCTGCTTGCCTATCTCTCCGATATGACGCTGCTCGACACCTCGACCTTCGCGCATGGGCGCGGCCTGTTCGATCCCGATATCCAGGCGGCGAGCCTCGACCATTCCATGTGGTTCCACCGGCCGCACGCGCTCGACGGCTGGCTGCTCTATGCGCAGGACAGCCCGTCGAGCTCGGGATCGCGCGGCTTCAGCCGCGGTACGCTCTATGCACGCGACGGCACGCTGATCGCCTCGATGGCCCAGGAAGGCTTGATCCGGCTCAAGCGTTGAGCAATGCGAGTCTTGTTTGAGCAGGATCTCTGGACAAACGAAAACCGTTTGTCCGCGAAAACCGGCTCCGTGTTTCGGTCCCATGCACAAAGCCGGCGAAATAGGCAATTTCGAAAAATTGCACATTTTTTGTGCATACGCTTTGACGTGCCTGCGTGCACGAGGCGGCCGACAGCCTCTCAATCCTTTTGTTTACAACGGGTTAATGTTCTGCCTCCGCAATTGGCATGAAGCTTGAATCCCTGTTGGCACTCTCCGGCTCTTTGGGATCGGTGAAGTCGTGCAAACGCGGGTCACCGCAACAGCAAAGGGTGAAACCTTATGAAAATCGTGATGGCAATCATCAAGCCGTTCAAGCTCGACGAGGTACGCGAAGCGCTGACCGCCGTCGGCATCCAGGGCCTGACCGTCACCGAAGTCAAAGGCTACGGGCGTCAGAAGGGGCATACGGAAATCTATCGCGGGGCGGAATACGCGGTCAGTTTCCTGCCGAAGATCAAGATCGAGGTCGCGGTCAGTGGCGACATGGTCGACAAGGCCGTCGAAGCCATCACGGCGGCCGCCAAGACCGGCCAGATCGGCGACGGCAAGATCTTCGTTTTCGGCATCGATCAGGCGGTGCGCATCCGCACCGGCGAAACAGACACCGACGCGCTCTGAGCGGCGAACACGTATTCCAATGGAGAGTTCAATGAATATTTCTTCTACCTTGAAGACGACGGGACGCGCCGCCCTTTTGGGCTCGCTCGCTCTCGCAGCGTTGGGCAGCGTCGCCGCCGTCGCGCAGGAAGCGGCCCCGGCCGCGGCGGCCGCCGCGCCAACGCCAGTGCTCGACACCGGCAACACCGCCTGGATGCTGACCTCGACGGCGCTGGTGCTGATGATGACCATCCCCGGCCTGGCGCTGTTCTACGGCGGCATGGTGCGCAAGAAGAACGTGCTTGCCACCATCATGCAGAGCTTTGCCATCACCTGCCTGGTGACGGTGCTGTGGTTCATGTTCGGCTATTCGCTGGCCTTCTCCGACGGCGGCGGCATGAACAGCTATATCGGCGGCGCCTCGAAATTCTTCCACCATGGCATCACGACCTCGTCGTTGTGGCTGCCGGGGGTCGCGAACATACCCGAGTTCGTCTTCTCGATGTTCCAGATGACCTTTGCCATCATCACCCCGGCGCTGATTGCCGGCGCCTTCGCCGAACGGTTCAAATTCTCGGCACTGCTGATCTTCATGGCGCTCTGGCTGCTCATCGTCTACGTGCCGATCGCGCATTGGGTCTGGGGCGGCGGCTTCCTCGGCTCAGCTGGCGTGCTCGACTTCGCCGGCGGCACGGTCGTCCACATCAATGCCGGTGTCGCGGGCCTGGTCTGCGCGCTGGTCCTGGGCAAGCGCGAAGGCTACGGCACCACCAACATGGCGCCGCACAACCTGGTCTATTCGGTGATCGGCGCCTCGCTGCTGTGGGTCGGCTGGTTCGGCTTCAACGCCGGTTCGGAACTGGCGGCTGACGGCCTTGCCGGTGCGGCCATGCTCAACACCCAGGTTGCCACCGCCGCGGCGGCGCTGGCCTGGATGTTCGCCGAATGGATCGTCGCCAAGAAGCCTTCGGTGCTCGGCATCATCTCGGGTGCCGTCGCCGGCCTCGTCGCGGTGACGCCGGCTTCCGGCTTCGTCAACCCGACCGGCGCCTTCATCGTCGGCATCCTTGCCGGCGTCATCTGCTACATCTCGGCGGTCAAGGTGAAGCACATGTTCGGCTATGACGACTCGCTGGACGCCTTCGGCGTGCACGGCGTCGGCGGCGTGGTCGGCGCCCTGCTCACCGGCGTGCTGGCCGATCCCGCGATCAACAGCCTGTCGTCGGGCGCTTCGCTCGGCAAGCAGATCTACGGCGTCGCGGTCACCATCGTATGGACGGCCGTCGCCACCTTCGTGATCCTCTATGTCGTCAAGGCTCTGGTTGGGCTGCGTCCGACGACCCAGGAAGAGGTCGAGGGTCTCGACATCTCCCAGCATGGCGAAGTCGTGCCGTAAGGCCGGCTTGGCCAACGGGACCGGCGGATCCTCCTCCCGCCGGTCCCCTGCCTGTTCCACGCAATCGCGGGCGGCAATGCACTTGCACCCTGCAATTGCCTCGAAGAAGATCCCGTCGTGACACTCCCGAAAGGAGTTCACGCCTTGAGGCCCGGATCGCATCCGGGCCTCTTTTTTTTGGTGCAGGCATTCTGCCGCTGCCGGGATTCACGCAATCACGTTCGCGTGAACAAGTTTTTCGAGGAAACATCGACCGCCCAGGCCCCGAACTGTGGGGACGAATCGCCGTTCCGACGATCGCTTTTTAAACACAGGGAAGGAATTTTCTCATGAACTTCAAGAATATCTGCCTCGGGGCACTCGCGCTTTCCATGGTCAGTGGCGTGGCACTTGCCGGTGCTCTCGACGAACCGGACAACATGGCGCCGTTCTTCACCGATTCCAGCATGAAAACCATGAAGCCGATGGAAGAATTCAAGGCCGCCTTCATGGCCATGCCGAAGGAGAAGCAGGACGCCATGATGAAGGAATGCCAGGACGCGGCGATGAGCAAGCCTCATGCCGAGTTCTGCGCCAATGTGAAGGCGCTCGGCGGGGCCAACAAGTAACACGCTGCCCGATCCCAAAACGAATGGATGGCGGTCCAACGCGCCCGCCATTTTCATGCGGCTGGGTTGGCCGGAAGATTTTCATGCAATGGGAGTGGCTCCACCGGCCTTATAGTTAATGCAGCCTTAACCTTCCCACGGCTAGTCTGGCCTCCGAATCTGCCGGAGTGCGTCATGCGCTCGGGCCGGGCAATCACTGACGGGGAAGAGCATGCGTTCAGGGGCTTCAGCACCGCTCGCGATGGCCGATACGGGGCACGGCATCCAGGCTTTCGCGCGACGCCAGGTCGGCCGGCTTGTCGGCGTCGGCCTGTTCCTGACTGTTGCCTTCGGGATCGCCAGCCTCGCCACCTGGAACGTTGCCGATCCAAGCTTCTCGCACGCGACGAACAACATCGTCACCAACGCCATGGGCTATGCCGGCGCGGTGTTCTCCGACCTTGCCATGCAGTTTTTCGGCCTCGCCGCGGTTGCCGCGCTGGTTCCGGCGGTCATCTGGGGCTACCTCCTGTTTTCGGCGCGCGGCGTCGACAGGCTGCCCAAGCGCGGTCTCTACTGGTTCGGCTTCGCGCTGCTTTGCGCCGCGATCGCCGGCTGCATCGTCCCGCCCAAGACCTGGCCGCTGCCGACCGGCCTCGGCGGCGTGTTCGGCGACATGGTGCTCAAGATTCCCGGTGTCCTCATCGGCGGCTATCCGACCGGGCTGATCGCCAGCGTGCTTGCCGTGCTTTTGGCCGCGCCGGCGCTCTGGCTGTTCGCCTACGGCGCGGCGCTGACCGGACGCAAGAACGGCTTCGCCGTCATGGAAGAGCCGGCCGCCGCTGACCCGCGCGAGGACGAGCTTTTGTTCGACAATGACGAGGATGAGGGCGACGAGGGCATATTGGCGCTGGGTGCGATCACCCATTGGTGGCTCTCGTTGCGTGCATGGATGCACCGCCGCGCCATGCGCCGCCAGCGCGAGCGGGACGAGTACGAGCCGGAGATGGAGCCGCGCGCCAGCGCCTGGCGCCGTGCCGCCGAACGGGTCGAATCGGCCGAGTTCGCCGAATCACGCATGAGCCAGGACGGCCGCGCCCGCGTCGAGCCGGAATTCTTCGCCGCCATGGTCAATGACCGCAGCGTTTCCGTCGATCCCGACGATGACGACATCTTCGACCGCGACGACCGGGACATGGATTTCGACGACGAGCCCGTCGCCCCGCGCCGCGCCGCGTCCACGGCCAAGGTGCAGCAGTTCCGTTCCGATGCCGCCACCCGCGTCGAGGCGCCGGCGCCGCGCCCGGCCCCGGGCGCTCGCGTCCAGCGCGAGGCGCAGACATCGATGATCGGCTCGGACACGTTCGAGATGCCGTCGCTGCATTTCCTGTCCGAACCGAAGAACGTTGCGCGAGACCCAAGTCTCTCCAAGGATGCGCTGGAACAGAATGCGCGCCTGCTCGAAGGCGTTCTGGAAGATTTCGGCGTCAAGGGCGAGATCATCGCCGTCCGCCCGGGTCCCGTCGTGACGCTCTATGAACTCGAACCGGCGCCGGGCATCAAATCGTCACGCGTCATCGGCCTTTCCGACGACATCGCCCGCTCGATGAGCGCGATCGCCTGCCGCGTCGCCGTTGTGCCGGGGCGCAACGCCATCGGCATCGAACTGCCGAACGCCAAGCGCGAGACGGTGTATCTGCGGGAAATCATGGCCAGCCGCGACTTCGAGACCACCAAGGCCAAGCTGGCGCTGGCGCTGGGCAAGACCATCAATGGCGAGGCGGTCATCGTCGACATCGCCAAGATGCCGCACGTGCTGGTCGCCGGCACCACCGGCTCGGGCAAGTCGGTCGCCATCAACACCATGATCCTGTCGCTGCTCTACCGGCTGACGCCGCAGGAATGCCGGCTGATCATGATCGACCCGAAGATGCTGGAACTCTCCGTCTATGACGGCATCCCGCATCTGCTGACGCCCGTCGTCACCGATCCGAAGAAGGCGGTCGTGGCACTGAAATGGACCGTGCGCGAGATGGAGGACCGCTACCGCAAGATGTCCAAGGTCGGCGTGCGCAACATCGACGGTTTCAACGCACGCGTCCAACAGGCCGAGAAGAAGGGCGAGAAGATTTCGCGCACGGTTCAGACCGGCTTCGACCGCCAGACCGGCGAGGCGATCTACGAGACCGAGAATCTCGATCTCGAGCCGATGCCCTACATCGTCGTCATCATCGACGAAATGGCCGACCTGATGATGGTCGCCGGCAAGGACATCGAAGGTGCGGTACAGCGCCTGGCGCAGATGGCGCGTGCCGCCGGCATCCACGTCATCATGGCGACGCAGCGTCCGTCGGTCGACGTCATTACCGGCACCATCAAGGCCAACTTCCCGACCCGCATCTCCTTCCAGGTGACGTCGAAGATCGACAGCCGCACCATCCTGGGCGAGCAGGGCGCCGAACAGCTGCTCGGCATGGGCGACATGCTCTACATGGCCGGCGGCGGCCGCATCCAGCGCGTGCACGGCCCCTTCGTCGCCGACGAGGAGGTGGAAAAGATCGTTGCGCATCTGAAGCTGCAGGGCGTGCCGGAATATCTCGACGCCATCACCGAGGATGACGACGAAGATGATGACGAACCGTCCGGCAAGGGCGGATCGGGCGGTGGTGGCGGCGGCAATTTCGAGGATTCCGACGACCCCTACGACCAGGCGGTCGCCGTGGTGCTGCGCGACGGCAAGGCGTCGACCAGCTATATCCAGCGCCGTCTCGGCATCGGCTACAACCGCGCCGCCTCGATCATCGAGAAGATGGAAAAGGAAGGCATTGTCGGACCGGCCAACCATGCGGGAAAACGCGAAATCCTGGTGCCGACCGAAGACGACAAATTCTGACAAAGGGGCGTTCGCGGCAACTTTGAACTTTCTGGCGCGTTCATGGCACGAAGCAGCGTTCGCCCGGTCAAACTTAAGCCCAACTGGGGGTCCACCACAGCCACCAAATCAGGAATCAGACGAGAGTGACCGATATGAAAAACGATCTTTCAGTGCTCAGCGATCTTGCCCCGACACGCCGCCAACTGCTCGGCCTTGGCCTTGCCTTCGCGGGTGCAGCGGCCATCAATTTGGTGCCCGGGTTCCAGCTGCTGGCCTCGGCGCAGGCGGCCGTGCCCGCTGCCGCGCAGAAGATCGCCGACCATTTTTCCGCGGTCAAATCGATGAGTGGCGAATTCGTCCAGTTCGGCCCCAAGGGCGAGCAGACCGGCGGCAAGTTCTTCCTGGAACGGCCGGGCAAGATCCGCTTCAACTATGACGGCTCGTCGAATTTCAAGGTGATCTCCGATGGCAAGTCGGTGGTCATCCTCAACAAGAAAATGAACACGTCCGATCTCTATCCGCTGTCGAAGACGCCACTGAAACTTTTGCTCGACGACCGCATCGACCTCTCCGGCGACCGCGTCAAAAGCGTCAAGCAAGAGGATGATCTCACCACCATCCAGCTTTCCGACAAGTCGGTGTTCGGCAATGCCCGCATCACCATGATGTTCGATCCGAAGACCTATGACTTGCGCCAGTGGACGATCACCGACGCGCAGGGCAAGGACACCACGGTGATGATCTTCAACACCAAGGAAGGCGTCAGCTTCGCCCCGGACACCTTTGCCATCGACTATACGGCGAACCGCGAGCTGAATACGAAGACAAGGTAGTTTCCGTCGCTGCGGCAAGGTTTTTGGGCGTTAGCGCTGCCCCTCATCTGGCTGCTGTCCAGCCGATAGATAGGTAACACTTTGGACCGGATACATAGGTAACACTTCTCCCCCTATTCGTCCGCCGCAGCGCCAAGCGGTTTGGTTGGCGCGGCGCTGCGGCCCGGCCAGCTTCTTTCTCTCCGTTTACGGGGAGAAATGCCCGGCAGGACAATGAGGGGCGGCGCTGAGATTGGCGGTTAGCCCCCGCTTGTTTTTATATCGCGCGGCTGGCAGTAGTTCGGGAACCAACTTCATAGGGCACAATGTCCTGTCCGGCCGTCCTAGAGCTGGCGGGGCTTGCTCTGCCCCGGACTGGATTCCCGCATGCCCTTTTCCATCGCCACCTGGAACATCAACTCCGTGCGCCTGCGCATGCCGATCGTCGAGCGCTTGCTGGTCGAGCAGGCACCGGATGTGCTGTGCCTGCAGGAAACCAAGGTTCCCGATGAGCTGTTTCCGGAAAAGGCATTCCGCAAGCTCGGCTACGAGCACATCGCCTTCCACGGCCAGAAGGGCTACCACGGCGTGGCGACGGTGGCGCGGCGGCCGATCGCGGTGGTCGAGAAGCGCCGCTTTTGCGAGATCGAGGACAGCCGGCACCTTTCGGTGACGGTGCGGGCCGGCGGCAAGACGATCCTGGTGCACAATTTCTACGTTCCGGCGGGCGGCGACGAACCAAACCCCGAGATCAACAAGAAATTCAAGCACAAGCTCGATTTCGTCGCCGAAATGAACGCCATCCGCGCCGAGCATGACGAGGTGTCGGCTTCGGTCCTGGTCGGCGACCTCAACATCGCGCCGCTCGAACATGATGTCTGGTCGCACAAGCAACTGCTCAACGTGGTCAGTCACACGCCGGTCGAGACCGAGAACTTCGAAGCGATGCGGGTGGCCGGCAATTGGGTCGACCTGATGCGGCTCAACGTACCATCAGAACAGAAACTCTACACCTGGTGGAGCTATCGCGCGCAGGACTGGGAAGCGTCGAACCGGGGCCGGCGGCTCGACCATGTCTGGTCGTCGCCGAACCTGGTGCCAAGTTTCACCGGCTACGAAATCCTGCGCCTGGCGCGCGGTTGGGAACGCCCGTCGGACCACGTGCCGGTGATTGCGCGGTTCGATCTGGACTAGCTCACTCCGAAAAGCGTGGCGCCAGTTTCTCGATGCGGCGGATCATCGCCTGGAATTCCTCGGATATGCGCTCATGCAACTTCACCGCGACTTCCGGATATTCCTCCAGGATGCGGCGGAACATCTTGCGGCTGAGCCGGATCACTTCCGAGTCGATCTCGGCCGACGCGCTGGTCAGCCGGTTGGTGTCGGCGATCAATGCCAGTTCGCTCAGGATGGTGCCGGGGCCGGCCGTGCCGATCGGGATGCGCGCGCCATTCTGCTCGCGGTAGAGCACGATGCGCCCGCTGACCACGATATAGGCTGAATCGGCCTCGTCGTCCTCGCGGTAAAGCTTGTGGTTGGCTTGCAGCACGGTGTTCTCGGCGCCGAAGGCGAGCAGGCGCAATTGTTCCTGCGTGAAGCCCTCGAAGAGCCTCACGGCGGACAGGATGCGGATGTCGTCATCCAACGCCATCTCTAGCTGCGTCCCCGAACGGTCAGTCCAATCCCTCCTTCACGAGCAGACCCTGAATCCCCTCCGACAGGATCGCACCCGAAAGCGGTCCCGCCCAGACCGCTCATTGGATAATGAAATGTTTAAGGAACCAGCTTGTAGCCACCGCTTTCTGTCACAAGAATTTCCGCATTGGAAGGATCGCGCTCGATCTTCTGGCGCAACCGGTAGACATGGGTTTCCAGCGTGTGCGTGGTGACGCCGGAATTGTAGCCCCAGACCTCCTCGAGCAGCACGTCGCGCGTCACCACCTTCTGGTCGGCGCGATAGAGATATTTGATGATCGAGGCTTCCTTTTCCGTCAGCCGCACCTTGGCGCCGCGCGGGTCGATAAGCAGCTTCTGGCTGGGTTTGAAAGTGTAGGGGCCGACCGAGAAGGTGGCGTCCTCGCTCTGCTCATGCTGGCGCAGCTGCGCGCGGATGCGTGCCAGAAGCACCGCGAAACGGAACGGCTTCGTCACATAGTCGTTGGCGCCGGCCTCGAGACCGAGAATCGTGTCCGAATCGGTGTCGTGGCCGGTCAGCATGATGATGGGCGCCTTGTAGCCGCCCTTGCGCAGGATCTTCACTGCCTCGCGGCCATCCATGTCGGGGAGGCCGACATCCATGATGAGCAGATCGATGAGGCCGCCGCGCGCCGTGTTGACGCCTTTTGCCGCAGTCGCTTCCTGCAGCACGTCGAATTCCTCGTAGAGGGACAATTGCTCGACCAGTGTGCCGCGCAGGTCGTCATCGTCGTCGACGATCAGGATGGTGCGTGAAGTCATGGATCAATCCGTTGTTTTGAAAAGTGAATTCAGTTGACCGCTGCGTATTTATGCGGAAGCTGGCCGGCACAACAGCCGATCACAGTGATTTGTTCCGTGGCACGATCATACAAGAAAAAACGCGATCGCAATGCAGCCGGCGCAATTTTGGTAAAACGGCTGCGTGTGCTGACCGTGCGGGCGAGGCCCGGGCACCCAACCCAGGGCCTGCTGCAGGCCGGAAACACGGTGTTTGCCTGCGCGCTGGGGCGTAGCGGCATCTCGGCCGACAAGCGTGAGGGCGATGGCGCCACGCCGCTCGGCTCGATGCGGGTGCTGTCAGGCTATTTCCGGGGGGATCAGTTTGCCGGCGCGCGCCGGACCCGGCTGGCGATGACGCCGATCGGGCCCGATCTCGGCTGGTGCGAGGTGCCTGATGACCGCAACTACAACCGTCCGGTCAAGATTCCCTATGGCGCCAGCCATGAACGCATGCGGCGCGACGACCGGCTCTATGACGCCTGCCTGGTGCTCGACTGGAACATCGCCCCGCGCCGCCGCGGGCGCGGCAGCGCGATCTTCTTCCACCTGGCGCGGCCAGGCTTCACGCCGACGCAAGGCTGCGTCGCGGTGACGGCGCGGACCATGGCGCGGCTTTTGCCACTGCTGTCGGACAGGACGGTGGTCAGGGTGGTGAGGTAGGCAGTAGGCAGTAGGCAGTAGGCAGTAGGCAGTAGGCAGTAGGCAGTAGGCAGTAGGCAGTAGGCAGTAGGCA
>NZ_JAIUIQ010000040.1:0-56718 GCF_020165735.1 Mesorhizobium sp. B283B1A | reverse complement strand
CAAGCGCTTGAAACGCGCACCATGTCTGGACATGCAAAACCCCCGAAGGTTGTGTCCAACTTTCGGGGGTCAGTTCACATGGCCGGGCTTTTGCCGAATAGATATTTCTATCAGTCGGCGTCGATCGCCGTGGCGATTTGGGCGATGGCCTGTTGATAGACGCTCGCGGAATTCCAGCCGGCAATCGCGCCCATATTCGCGTCCGCGCTCGCGCCGGCTCGCCAGCCGTGGCCTTTGAGGAAGTTGGCGGTGGAAGCGAGCGCCGTCGCCTTGTCGCGCAGATTCCCGCTGCCGACTGCATACTTCAGAACATTTCCGGGCAGGAACTGCGTGTGGCCGACCTCGCCATGCATGGCGCCGACCGACGAGGCGCTCAGCGCTCCGCGGTCGACCAGCTTCAGGGCCGCAATGGCATGCGGGTGAAAATAGTCCGGGCGGCGGCAATCGTAGGCCAGCGTCAAAATGGCGGAGACCGTGTTCTGGTTGCCCATGGAGGCACCGAACCCGGTTTCCATACCCCAGATGGCGAGCAACACGCCCGGCGACACGCCGTAGTTCCGCTCGATCTGGTTGAACAGCGCGGCGTTAGACTTCTTCAGCGCACGGCCCTTGGAAATGATCGCGGCCCCGCCACGGCGCTTCATGAAGGCTTCCACCGAGCCGCTGAAAGCCTTGTGGATTGCACGGTCGGCGGAGATCGTCCTTGTTGCGTAGGTGGCGCCGGCCAGGGCGGCCAGACCCTTCGAGCCGACACCTTCGGCCTTGGCATCCGCGGCAAAATCCTGTTTCCAGGCCTCGAAGCCGGCACCGGTCTTGCCGCAGCTGGATGCTGCCTGCGCGCCCGTTGCCAGCGCAAGTACCGCCACTACGGTGGCCGCTAAAATCCTACCCTTGGCAAGAAATGCCATGTTGTTCTCCTGGTTGCCTGATTCACGTCCCGCGCGAATTTGCCAGCGAAACATGCTCTTGTCACTGTCCCAGACGCGCCCTTTGTCGCTGTCTCGGACGTGCTCTTGTCACTGTCTCTACCGCAATGCTGGCGAATGCCGTGGAATTTGCCTACGATCAAGTGATTATTGTGGCGGGCGCGGCCGAAACCCCGCCGATCCTTCCACCATGTTGCTGAATGGTGTCACGGTCGGGAACGACGCCTGATGATCGGCGTTTGAACGACGTCCTTCCCCTGATCCGACGATTGAGACCGACATGAAACTTTTCGACTGCCCGCATTGCGGCCACCGTCTCTACTTCGAGAACGCCCGGTGCCTGAATTGCGGGAGTCTCGTGCTCTATGATCCCGGCCATGCCCGATTTGCCTTGTCGGGCGCCGACGGCGCCTTCCAGTGCACCAACGCCGACGAGTGCGCCTGCAACTGGATGACCGAACCCGGACAGGCTTTTTGCCGTGCCTGCGTGCTGAACCAGCTGATCCCCGATCTCTCGGTCGACGGCAATCGCCGCCGCTGGATCCGGGTCGAGGCGGCCAAGAAGCGCGCCATCTATTCGCTGCTCGCCTTCGGCCTGCCGGTCGCGCCCAAGCAGGCCCCCACCGACGAGATCGGCCTCGCCTTCGACTTCCTCGCCGATCCGATCGGCGGCGGCCCCGGCGGCGAACGGATCCTTACCGGCCACGACAATGGCCTGATCACGCTCAATGTCGCGGAGGCCGATTCCGCCGAGCGCGAGAAGCGCCGCGTCGAGATGGGTGAGAATTATCGCACGCTGCTCGGCCATTTCCGCCATGAGCTCGGCCATTATTACTGGGACCGACTGATCCGCGACGACCCGCAAAGGCTGGAAGCCTTCCGCGCCTTGTTCGGCGATGAACGCGCCGATTACGAACAGGCGCTGAAGACCTACTATGCCAACGGCGCGCCTCCCGACTGGCAGCAAAACCACATCTCGGCCTATGCCACCTCGCATCCGTGGGAGGACTGGGCCGAAACCTGGGCCCATCATCTGCACATCACGGACACGCTGGAGATGGTCCATGCGCTGAACTTCCCGCTCGGCCGGCTCGAGACAGTGGAAGCCAACGATCTGCCGCGAGGCGACACCGGCGGCGAACTGCAGGCAGCACCTTCGGAACCCGCAAACACGCCCGAGCCCTTCGACAAGATCCTTGCCCGTTGGCTGGTGCTGTCGGAAGCCTCCAACTCGATCAACCGCTGCATGGGCCTGCCCGACCTCTACCCCTTCGTCATTTCGGACGTCACGGCGCGGAAACTCACCTTCGTTCACGACCTTCTGACCGGTTTGCCGAAAGAACCGGGAACAAATCGTGAGTTGATGCAGGCGTTTTAGCCGGAACGCATGCGCCGCTGCGCCGTTTTTACCGCCGAGGGACCATGAAAACGGAGAGAAATCATGAAATCCGTATTGATTCCCGCGGTCGCCGGGATGCTGACCGTGATGTCGGGTTCAGCACTTGCCGATACCGCCGTCTCGGCGGTCACCGATCTCAACGTTCGCGCCGGCCCCGGGCCGCAATATCCGGTCATCGGCGTGCTCGCCGCCGGCCAGTCGGCAACGCTCAATGGCTGCATCGAAAACAGCAAATGGTGCACCATCGCCGAAGCCGGCGGCCAGGGCTGGGTCTATTCCGACTATGTGACGGCCGATTTCGGCGGCAGCCGGGTGGTGCTGACGCAGCGCCCGCACGGCTCCAGCGTCGCCGTCGTCTCGCCGCCGGAAGACATCGGCGACTACTCGACCGACTATACCGGAGCGATCGTCGCCGGCGAGCCGGTCGATGCCATCCCGCGGCCACCGGCCGAAGTCCGCACCTATGTCGATACGCATCGCCTCGACCCCGTCTATCTGGATGGCGAGGTGGTGACCGGGGCAACCTTGCCCGACACCGTCGAACTGCGCGAAATCCCGGACTATAACTACCGCTATGTCTATGTGAACGGTCAGCCGACGCTGGTCGACCCGCAGACGCGGCGCATCATGTACGTGGTGCGTTGATAGAGGCCGGCGGTCGCTGAAGCGGCCGCTGCGACTGCTCCCTTCTCCCCGTCTCTATACGGGGAGAAGGTGCCGGCAGGCGGATGAGGGGCAGCGCGGACCTGACGCAATTGCAGCCCTTGTCTTGACTCTTCGGCCGATTTCCTGTCTACACCCCTCGAATTCCGCGACGAGTATCCCTCCGAGCAAGCCGACCAGGACGCCGAAGCCTCTTTGAGGCCAAGTGCTGTAAATCGATCCTGGAGGCCAACATCCGGCAGCGCTGAGCGCCCCCGGGTGCTTTTTGGTTTTGGGCTTTGCTTTTGCTTGGACAGTTGGCGCGAACGCATTACCTCTCGGATCGAACCGAACCGAGATTGAAGGACGATCGATGTTTGAATCGCTACAGGAGCGCACAAGAGGCGTGGAGGGCCATCGGCCCGACAGGGATAACTATGAATCCAAGGCGCTCTCGCGCGGCGAGTTGACCAATGTTTGAGTCCCTGCAGGAGCGTCTTGGCTCCATCCTGAACGGCCTGACCGGCCGCGGCGCGCTGTCGGAGGCTGATGTCTCGGCAGCACTTCGCGAGGTGCGCCGTGCGCTGCTCGAGGCCGACGTGGCGCTCGAAGTGGTGCGCACCTTCACCGACAAGGTGCGCGAGAAGGCCGTCGGCGCCGCCGTGCTGAAGTCGATCAAGCCCGGCCAGATGGTCGTCAAGATCGTCCATGACGAGCTGGTCGACATGCTGGGCGCCGAAGGCGTCGCCATCGACCTCAATGCGCCGGCGCCCGTCGTCGTCATGATGGTCGGCCTGCAGGGCTCCGGCAAGACGACCACCTCGGCCAAGATCGCCAAGCGCCTGACCGAGCGCCAGAACAAGAAAGTCCTGATGGCCTCGCTCGACACGCGGCGGCCCGCCGCGCAGGAGCAGCTGCGCCAGCTCGGCGAGCAGGTCAAGGTGGCGACGCTGCCGGTCATTGCCGGCCAGAACCCCGTCGACATCGCCAAGCGCGCCGTCCAGGCGGCCAAGCTCGGCGGCCATGACGTCGTCATCCTCGACACTGCCGGCCGCACCCATATCGACGAGCCGTTGATGGTCGAGATGGCCGACATCAAGAAGGTGTCGAGCCCGCACGAGATCCTGCTGGTCGCGGATTCGCTGACCGGCCAGGACGCCGTCAACCTAGCGAAAAGCTTCGACGAACGCGTCGGCATCACCGGCCTTGTGCTGACCCGCATGGACGGCGACGGCCGCGGCGGCGCCGCACTTTCGATGCGCGCCGTCACCGGCAAGCCGATCAAGCTGATTGGTACCGGCGAAAAGATGGACGGGCTGGAGGAATTCCACCCCAAGCGCATCGCCGACCGTATCCTCGGCATGGGCGACATCGTCAGCCTGGTCGAGAAGGCCGCCGAGAACATCGACGCCGAGCAGGCGGCGGCGATGGCCAAGAAGATGCAGTCGGGCAAGTTCGACCTGAACGACCTCGCCCAGCAGCTTCAGCAGATGTCGAAGATGGGTGGCATGGGCGGCATCATGGGCATGATGCCGGGCATGGGCAAGATGAAGGACCAGATGGCCGCCGCCGGCCTCGACGACAAGATGTTCGGCCGCCAGCTCGCCATCATCTCCTCGATGACCAAGGCCGAGCGCGCCAATCCCGACATGCTCAAGCACTCGCGCAAGAAGCGCATCGCCGCCGGCTCCGGCACCGACGCGGCCGAGATCAACAAGCTCCTGAAGATGCATCGCGGCATGGCCGACATGATGAAGGCGATGGGCGGCAAGGGCAAAGGCGGCGGCCTGATGCGCGGCATGATGGGCGGCCTTGCCTCCAAGATGGGCCTTGGCGGCATGATGCCCGGCGGCCCCGGGGGGATGATGGGCGGCATGCCCGACCTTTCCAAGATGGACCCCAAGCAGCTTGAAGCCTTGCAGAAGAAGGCGCAGGCCGCAGGCCTTGGCGGCATGAAGGGCCTTCCTGGCGGTCTTCCTGGCGGTAGTGGCCTGCCCGGCCTGCCCGGCGGCATGAAACTTCCGGGGCTTCCGGGCCTCGGCGGCGGCGGGCTGCCCGGCCTCGGCAAGAAGAAGTGAGGGCCGCTATGAACGAAGAAAAAGACATGGCCGACGCACGCACCATCCTGGCCGGCTACCGCGCCTCGATCGACAACATCGATGCCGCCCTCATCCACATGCTGGCCGAGCGCTTCCGCTGCACCAAAGCGGTCGGCGTGCTGAAGGCCGAGCATGGCTTGCCGCCGGCCGATCCGGCGCGCGAGCAGCAGCAGATCGCCCGTCTTCGCCAGCTGGCGCATGACGCACATCTCGACCCCGATTTCGCGGAGAAATTCCTCAACTTCGTCGTCCGCGAAGTGATCCGACACCACGAACAGATCGCCGCTTCGAGCAGCGGCGGGACAAAAAATCCGCTGCCAACGGCGTGACGAAAACCGGCTGAGAAATCTCAGTTGAAATCCAATCAAACGAAATCAGAGCTTTTAGGAGAAAAGAAATGGCACTGAAGATCAGACTGGCCCGTGCGGGCTCGAAGAAGCGTCCTTACTACCACGTCGTCGTCGCCGACGCCCGTTCGCCACGCGACGGCCGGTTCATCGAGTCGCTCGGCTCGTGGAACCCGCTGCTGCCCAAGGACGGCGAGCGCGTCAAGGTCGACGCCGACCGCGTCAAGCATTGGCTGTCGCATGGCGCCCAGCCGACCGACCGCGTACTCCGCTTCCTCGACGAGGCCGGCCTCGCCAAGCGCGATGCCCGCTCCAACCCGAAGAAGGCCGAGCCGGGCAAGAAGGCGCAGGAGCGCGCCGCCCTGCTGAAGAAGGCGCAGGAAGACGCCGCTGCCGCCGTCGCGGCCGCTGCCGCGGCTCCGGCCGAGGCGGAAGCCGCCACCGCCGAGTAAAATATTGCTTCATCGCATCGACGAAACGGCGGGCCTGTGCCCGCCGTTTTGCTATCATCCGGCAATGCCATGGGGGCATTCAACGCATGTCGCCCAGAAGTGATCTCGGTTTTGGGGGGCGACATGCACAAAACAAAGACCTGAAGCGCGGCGCATGAATCCGTCTCGACGCGACACGCTTTAGGCTGATGGAGCGGATGGGCGAACGGGCAATCACGGAAGACATCCTGTCCGGTGGCGTTGCCGGAAAGCTGTTGCGCTGCACCGGCGCCACGACGGGCGTTGTCGTCTTGAGCGGATCCAGCGGCCGTGTCGACGTCGCTCGCGCCAGGCTGTTCGCCAGGGAGGGCGCGTCGGCGCTCGCGCTTCAGTGGTTTGGCGGCGAAGGCCAGGTTCGCGGCATCTGCGAGGTCCCTCTCGAGACGTTTTTCGCCGCAACAGACCATTTCGCCGGACTGGGATGCCGGCGCATCGTCTATGTCGGCACGTCCAAGGGTGCCGAAGCATCCCTGCTCGCGGCGGCCCATGACCCGCGCATCGATGCCGTGGTGGCGATCAGCCCGACATCGGTGGTCTGGGGAAACATCGGGCCGGGCCGCGATGGCATCGCCTGGCCTGAACGATCGTCGTGGACCCTGGAGGGGCTTCCATTGCCGTTCGTTCCAACCGACCCGAATTGGAACGCAAGCCATGTCGACGGCCTGGTGTCCTACCGAGGCCTCTTCGAGCACTGCCTGACAAATTTCTGGGAGGAAGCGGCCAGGGCCGCCATTCCGGTCGAGGCAATCCCGGCCGAGATCGTGCTGGTCGCCGGCGGCGACGATGCGCTTTGGCCATCTCTGGATTTCGCCGAAGCGATCGTTCAGCGCCGAAAGGATGCCGGAAAGGCCACACGCCTGGTTTCAGCGCCCGACGCTGGCCACCGCATCCTCTTGCCGGGGGAAACCACCTCAAGGTCGATATCGCACGCGCATGGCGGCAACGATCGCGCCGATGCGGATCTCGGCCGGGAAGCCTGGGATTACATCCGACAACTGCTCTGACTCTTTGTTCTGACGCAATTCCCAAGGGAAAGCGCTATGCGCTTTTCCCGGCCAAACCGTTTCACACTTGTCCTGGAATTGCTCTGATTATCCAATCACATGAAAACGGCGGGCCCGTGCCCGCCGTTTTGATCTCAGCCCTGAGGCGATCAATAGCCGCTCGGGCAGCGGTCGACATAGACCCGACCATAGCGGTCACGGTATCGGCACTGGCCGCTTTCGCTGGCATGGCCGATCAGTGCGCCGGCCACGGCACCGACCGCGCCCCCGACAACCGCGCCCTGCACCGGATCGCCCGCAACCGCGGCACCGACCGCGGCACCGCCAAGGCCACCCACGGCAGCGCCTTTTTCCGTCTGCGAACATGCGCCGAGCGCCGTCGCCAACACCAGAATGGTCAAGATTTTTCTCATCTTTCGTTCCTCTCACACGCGGATCGCCGTCTCGCCGCCTGGTTCTTAACTCTCAGACGGCTAATTTGATCCCGAGGAGAACAAAGATCGCGACGCCGCCTGCTCGAACAAGCGGTAGCGTGCCGCGCCGGTCATGCCTCGGTTTCGCGCTCCAGATGGCGAGGCCGACCTCGAAAATCCCAGCCAATCAGTGAATTTGGCTATTGGCGAAAGCGGAAGCGACGTCCGATCTCCCCTCGCTTGCGGGGGAAATGCCCAGGCAAAGGGGGGTGCTGTCCCTCCAGCCTCACATCGCGACTATCGGCATTCAACGCTCGCGGCTATGGATGCATCCAGGTGAGGAACAAATGACCGGCGAAACCGATCTAAAGACTTTGCTGGCATCGATGACGCCGGAATTGCTGGATGGCATTTATGTCTTCGCCACGCTGGCGCCTGGAATTCCCCGGCCGGAAGGCCTCGAACCGCTCATGATATTCCGCGAGCGCGAGGGCACGACGCTGATCGTGCCCGAGGCGGCGGCCCACGCCGCCGGGCTGGCCGCCTCGTTCCGCTGCCGGATGATCACGCTGAACATCCATTCGTCACTGGAAGCAGTCGGCTTCCTCGCCGCCATCACCACGCGGCTGGCAACTGCCGGCATGGGCGTCAATCCGGTCTCGGCTTTCTACCACGATCACCTGTTCGTGCCGGCGGAGCGGGCCGAGGAGGCAATGGAGTTGTTGCGGAAACTGGCCAAGGAGAACAGAGTTTAGCGCGGCGGCCAAAGCTGCCGATCTCCCCCCTCGTGGGGGGAGATCGGCCTTCATCAATGCCTTCGCAAATCTAACACCAATCGGCCGAGGGCCGAGCCCGCGACTGCGGGCCGCCGGTCGTCCGGCGCGCCCGCGCAGGGCCAGCCGCGCAAGCGGCGGTGCGGCCCGTGAGCGATAACCAAAGAGCCGTCAGGCCGCCTTCTTCTTCGGCTGGATCAGGCCGCGCTCGACCAGCAGCTCGGCGATCTGCACCGCGTTGAGCGCCGCGCCCTTGCGCAGATTGTCGGAGACGATCCACATCGACAGGCCGTTGTCGACGGTCGAATCCTCGCGGATGCGCGAGATGAAGGTGGCGTCTTCGCCGGCCGATTCCAGCGGCGTGATGTAGCCGCCGTCCTCGCGCTTGTCCAAGACCTGGCAGCCGGGAGCATCGCGCAGGATATCGCGCGCCTCGTCGGCGGTGATCGGCTTCTCGAACTCGATGTTGACCGCTTCCGAATGGCCGATGAATACCGGCACGCGCACGCAGGTCGCCGTCAGCTTGATCTTGGGGTCGAGCATCTTCTTGGTCTCGGCCACCATCTTCCACTCTTCCTTGGTGAAGCCGTCGTCGAGGAAGACGTCGATATGCGGGATGACGTTGAAGGCGATGCGCTTGGTGAACTTCTTGACGTCGACCTGGTCGGCGACGAACACCGCGCGTGTCTGCGTGAACAGCTCATCCATGCCTTCCTTGCCGGCGCCGGATACTGATTGATAAGTGGCGACGACGACACGCTTGATGGTGGCGGCATCGTGCAGTGGCTTCAGCGCCACGACCAGCTGCGCCGTCGAGCAGTTCGGGTTGGCGATGATGTTCTTGCGCGTGAACAGCGAGATCGCGTCCGGGTTCACTTCCGGCACGATCAGCGGCACGTCCTGGTCGTAGCGGAAGGCCGACGAATTATCGATGACCACGCAGCCCTGCTTGCCGATCTTCGGCGACCATTCCTTGGAGACGTTGCCGCCGGCCGACATGATGCAGATGTCGGTGTCGGAAAAATCATACTGGTCGAGCGTCCTGACCTTCAGCGTGCGGTCGCCGAACGACACTTCCGTGCCCTGGCTGCGCCGCGAGGCGAGCGCCACGACTTCGCTTACCGGAAAGCCGCGCTCTTCCAGTATGTTGAGCATTTCCCGACCCACATTGCCCGTGGCGCCGACGACTGCAACCTTGAAACTCATCGAAATCTCCTGTCCCTCTCCGCTTGGTTTTTGGAGAAAACCCGCCGGCCAATGCGGGTTCCGTCCCCCGGGCCGAACCCGGGAGAGGGTGGTTAGGCCAAGGGAATCACACCGTTTTGGTGGTGGTTTTGGCCATGGTTTTGCTGGAACGGACGGATGCGTCTGAGCGCCCAGCCCAATGCCTTACATTGTGGCTGGGGGCGTCGAATGCAAGAAGAGCCGTCAGAAGGCCGCGCATCGAAAACAATCCTGTTCGAAGCCGGCTTTTACGCGGTTTGTATCAGGAGTCAATCGGGCGAGGGGGAACGCCGGTGCCGCTTGCCCTGTACAAGAGCGGCGGCAGGAAGTACGAACGGCCAAGATTGTTTGGCTGGCGATGCCGGCCCCGGCTCGTGCTCCCATGATGAGCGCAGAACCTCGAATTCCGAAAGAGTAAGATGTCCAACTTCGAAGCACTTGTTCCCGCGCTGGCAAAGGCGCTGGAAAAACGCGGTTATTCCGACCTGACCCCGGTGCAGAAGGCGGTTCTGGAGCTCGGCCAGGCCGACGCGCTGGTGTCGGCGCAGACCGGATCCGGCAAGACCGTCGCCTTCGGCCTTGCCATGGCGCCGACGCTGCTCGACGGTGCGGAACGCTTTGCCCCAGCCACAGCGCCATTGGCGCTGGCGGTGGCGCCAACGCGCGAACTGGCGCTGCAGGTGACGCGCGAACTCGAATGGCTTTACGAGCTGACCGGCGCCACGGTGGCGTCCTGCGTCGGCGGCATGGACATGCGCACCGAGCGGCGCGCGCTGGAGCGCGGCGCCCACATCGTCGTCGGCACGCCCGGCCGGCTGCGCGACCACATAACCCGAAACTCGCTCGACATGTCGGCGCTGAAAGCCGTCGTGCTCGACGAGGCCGACGAGATGCTCGATCTCGGTTTTCGCGAGGATCTCGAATTCATCCTCGACGCAGCACCCGCCGAGCGCCGCACGCTGATGTTCTCGGCCACCGTGCCGCGCTCGATCGCCACGCTCGCCCAGGGCTATCAGCGCGATGCCGTGCGCATCTCGGCCGCCGGCGAGGAAAAACAGCATCTCGACATCGAATACCGGGCGCTCAGCGTCGCCCCGGCTGACCGCGAGAACGCCATCATCAACGTGCTGCGTTTTTATGAGGCGAAGAACGCGCTGGTGTTCTGCAACACGCGTGCCGCCGTCAATCATCTCACCGCCCGCTTCAACAACCGCAACTTTTCGGTCGTGGCGCTGTCCGGCGAGCTCAGCCAGAACGAGCGCAGCCATGCGCTGCAGGCGATGCGCGACGGCCGTGCCAAGGTGTGCATCGCCACCGACGTCGCGGCGCGCGGCATCGACCTGCCCAATCTCGAACTGGTCATCCACGCCGATCTGCCGACCAACCCTGAAACGCTGCTGCACCGCAGCGGCCGCACCGGCCGCGCCGGGCGCAAGGGCGTCAGCGCGCTGATCGTGCCCAACAGCGCCCGCCGGCGTACCGAACGCCTGCTGCAGAGCGCCAAGCTGACCGCGACATGGGCAAGCCCGCCATCGGCCGACGACGTGATCCGGCGCGACGACGAGCGCATCCTTGCCGATCCGGCCTTTCACGAGCCGGTCAAGGACGACGAGCGCGCCTTCATCGAGGCGCTTCTCAGCCAGCATGGCGCCGAGCGGGTGGCCGCCGCCTTCGTGCGCCAGTGCCGCGCCAGCCGCTCCGCGCCCGAGGATCTCATGGATGTCGCGCCGTTCACGCCCTCGCGTGAAAGACCGGCGGGCGAAGGTTTCGCGCGCCGCGACGAGGCGCCCAGCCGGCGCGACGATTTCGGCGCCAGCGTCTGGTTTTCGCTGTCGATCGGACGCCGGCAGAATGCCGAGCCGCGCTGGCTGATCCCGATGCTGTGCCGCACCGGCAACATCTCGAAGCGTGAGATCGGCGCCATCAAGATGCAGCCGGAAGAAACCTTCGTGCAGATCGCCGCCGACTGGGCCGATCGTTTCCTGACGGCGATCGGTCCCGACCGCAAACTCCAGGGCAACATCGTGGTCAAGCGGCTGGACGGCACGCCGGACCTGTCGCGGGCCGGCTACCAGCCGCCAAGCCCCGACAAGAAACCGCATCGCGGCAAGGCGCCGTTCGACCCCAACGCACCGAAGCACAAGTTCGAGAAACGTGCCCCGGCAGCCGAACGCCCCGCCGCCGCGCATGAGGCAAAGCCGTGGGCGAAGAAGCCGGGCAAGCCGAAATTCGACAATGCCGGCCCGCCGAAGCACAAGAAGGCGAAGAAGCGGCCAGTTTGAGCATGATGGCGAAAAGTGTGAAACGGGTTCCCGTCCGCAATCGCATCAAAGCCAAGAGATAGAGTGGGTTGCCGTTTCCGTGAAACGGTGAACTGCACTCGCGCTGTCGATCATTTGGATGTCGCCGCCTTGTGCTGCCGCGATGGCATCCATCATGCGGCCTCCGCCTTTCAGCAGCGCACAAAGCGATTGTGGCTGATCGTGCCCGGGCCGTCGCGCGCTGGCAGATCGCGCCATGGTGTCCAGGCCCCTGTTGATCCATGCCAAAATCGCAAGATCGGTCGAGCGCGACATATCCGGAAAGGCCTAGTTGGTGTCGCCACGGAGGAAGAGCGTTGAAGGCAGCACTTGAAAACTACCAAGCCCGAATGCAGCGGGTGCTGGACCACATCGACCAGCATCTGGATGACGATCTGGGCCTGGAGGCGTTGAGCGGTGTCGCGGCGTTCTCGAAATACCATTTCCATCGGCAGTTCACGTCCACCTTCGGATTGTCCGTGCATCGCTATGTCCAGCTCGCCCGCATGAAGCGTGCTTCGTACAGGCTTGCCGAAAGTGACACCCAAAGCGTCACCGATATCGCGGTGGATGCCGGTTATGACGCGCCGGATGCCTTCGCCCGCGCCTTTCGGCAACGGTTCGGACAATCGCCTTCGTCGTTCCGGAAATCTCCCGACTGGGGTTCGTGGCTTATGGCCTTCGGGCCTCTCGAAAAAGCAAGGAACACACTCATGCAGATAATTTTTGATCACGGCGACGTGACGATCCGCGATGTGCCCCCGACGCCGGTGGCGATCATGGAGCATCGCGGAGATCGGGCGACGCTCCAGGACACCATCCAGCGGTTCATCGCCTGGCGTAAGGCCGCGGGCTTGTCGCCCGAGACAAGCCCGACCTTCAACGTCTTCCGTTCCGAAAGAGAGCCTGCGGTCCCGGCTGACTACAGCATGGACATTTGTGCCGGGACCGACCAACCGATCGAGGCGAATGACGCACAGATGAAGGCTGGCGTGATCCCGGGCGGACGCTGTGCGGTGCTGCGTTACCCAGGCAATACCAACAATCTCGAACCCGCAGCACTTTACCTTTATCGTGAATGGCTTCCGGCGAGCGGCGAAGAAGCACGCGACTTTCCGATCTATTGCCAACGACACCTGTCCCACTTCCCGGAGGGGCCGCTACGCGAAGTGGTCGTTGAACTCTTTCTGCCTCTGAAATAGCTCGGCAGGGCAGCGGCCTGTCCCTTCCGACGGCAAGAAACGGACAGGCCGCTGTCACTCCATCTCGGCCATTCCGCATTATGAGTTCACGGTCTGGATCATTTGCTGCTGGCGTTCTTCATTCAAGCGCATGTTTTGCTTGACCACCTGGCTGTCGACTGTCGTCGAGCAGCCGTCTTCATCGAAACATGTCTTGAAATCGAAGGCAAAAGCGCTGGCCTTGTGGTCGTGGAGAAATTCGTGTCGGACCACGGCTTCCGTCCAGGTGGGCGTATAATCCCGCTCGACCCACCACAGCACATAGGGCGGGCAGGCGGGTTTGAGAAACCATTCTCGTCCGTGCCTCATCGCCTCCCTATGAATTCCGGCATAGGAGAATGCCATCGGCGATGCCAGGTCTTTCCACAGCGACAACGTCGATGGCGACCAACCGTCTCCACGTTCACTATAGAAGCGCGGAAAAACTTGCGTGCCCCAGCTTTCCGGACCAGGTTCCTCCTCATAGCCCGACCTTGCGATGAATCCCTCGCTCGTTTCGGCAATCAGAAAATTGCGATCGTTGCGGTCATGAAAACTCTGGTTCACGGGATCACTGGCTGGAGCACGGAATATGCCGAAAGTGTACAGGGCAAGTCTTTTGCTCTTCATTTTACCTCCGCCAAACAGCCCTGTTGCACTCGTTTTTCTCCATTGTTCCAGGCCAGTAACGGATCGAAACCGGCCGGTTTGGTCAGGCGTTCGAAGCCCGGGAGACCGACGCATGCAGACCGGCCTTGATGGCCGCCCAGCTTGCCGATGCGGGCGTCGGGCGGTGCTGCTTGGCGATGCGCTCGGCCAGCGACGAGCTCCAGGCGTGGTCCTCCGTCATCCTGCGGATGGCCGCATACCAGCCGGCTTGGTCATTGGAATCGATCGCCGGCATCAGCCCGCCGGTCGCTTCGATCAGCGACGGCGCCGTCGACACGATGACCGGGACGCCGAAATCGAGACATTCCGAAGCGCCGTAGCCCCAGCCTTCGATATGCGAGGGAAAAACGCCAAAGGTGGCGCTGCGATAATATTGGATTAGCTGCTCGTCGCTGACCAGCCCGGTGAAGGTGATCGACTGGAGCAGTTCGGGATGCGCCTTGAGAAAGGCGCGCAGCGGCTCGATCATCCAGCCCCAGCGCCCAGCGCAGACAAGCCTCGGCAGCTTGACGCCTTCTTCCAGCGCCTGCTGCCAGATCCGCGCCAGGAGGATGTGGTTCTTGCGCACCTCGATGGTCGAGCAATAGATCACGAACGGCTCGGCAGCCGCGATGCGGGAGGTAGCGCCCATGCGCGATGCCGTCTCGTGCAGGATCGAGGGCATCGGGAACCGGTACACGACCGGCGCGGCGATGCCGGCCTTGCGCATGTGATCGGTCAGCGTGACGCCGACTTCGTCGGAGGCACAGAATGCCGGGGCGCCCAAGCGCACGAGGTGTTCGATATAGGACCCGAAGCGGCGTTCACCAGTGCCCGCTCCAAGCAAATCGGGACGCAACGCCGGGATGATATCGTGGCAGAGGAAGGCAAGCTTGCCGGCGTCGCCGGAGACGGCGGACCGGTCTTCCTGGGTCAGGATATGATGGCTGATCAGCACGAGGCCGCGTTCAACCTCGACCGGCAGGGGTGGAGTCAGCTGGCTTAGGCGGACCCTGGTCCGCCGGTAGAGACGATAGGCGCGGATAAGCAGCCGGGTCGCCTGGTAGACGATCCCCTTACGACCATTGGTCACCGCCTTGGCCAGATGGCGATCCGTCTCGCGCCTCCCCGATGGATATTGCCTCACGGCCTCGAAGGCCTGCGACAGCGCAGCGCGCCTTCCTGGCCACCGTGTGACATGATGCGGTGAAATCTCGCCTGCCGCGACATGGTCCTGTTCATAGGGTGCGAGTGGTCCGAACCGGCCGTCCCCAGACCTGAACGCGACCACCTCCACGCAAGGGTCGGGATCGGCCAGCGCCGCGTTGACGAGAAAGCTTTCCACCCGCGGGATGCCGGCCAGCCCCTTGCCGGGTGGCCAGAGCATCAGGCCGGTGGCGTCGATCGCCAATACAGAGGGGGCAGGCCTCTCGGCCTCGCCGGCTTGCGTCGCGACACTGGCATCAGGGCACTCGGCTGTCATTGTCTGCTTTGGGCGAGGATGGCTGCTTCTGACGCCTTATGCTTCATTTGCCGCTGATATGGTAGCCATGGCGCATGGCTTGCCCATGGGCGCGGCCCCATGCGACACCTTGGCAGGGACATTGGCGACAGGGGTGGCGCATGCGCGGCGAAGTTCTTCACTATGACGAGGACCAGGGCTTCGGCTTCATCACCGGAGCCGACGGTAACCGCTACACCTTCACCCGCGAGAACCTGCGCCGGCAAACCGCAATGACCATGGGGACGGCGGTCGAGTTCCAACCGGGCGGCGGCCAGGCGCGCGATGTTTTTTCGATCGCCGCTGCGAGCCCGGTTGCCGACGCCGCTTTGAGCGCCGCACCGGCTCAAGCTGCCGCAGCACCCGCAGCCGCGCCATCGCAGGCACGGCATTTCGGCCGTTCCTCCGAGCCAGCCGAACCCAGCGACCTCTGGGGTTATTTCTGGCGGGGCCTGACCCAGAACTACTTCAATTTCGCCGGCCGCGCCCGCCGCAAGGAATATTGGGGCTATTGCCTGTTCTGGACGATCGCGTTGCTGATGGTCATCGGCATTGGCGTTTTCGCCGATGCGCAGATGGGCAATTTCGGCAGCATCGAGGTGCCGGCAGTGACGATCGGGCTTTTGGGAATGTTCCTGCTGGCCACCTTCCTGCCCAGCCTCGGCATGATCGTGCGCCGCCTGCACGACCTCGGCCTGACCGGATGGCTCTGCCTGCTGATCCTGATCCCGACCTTCGGCAGCCTGATCATCCTGATCTTCGCCCTGATCCCGACGCAGGGGCGCGAAAACCAGTGGGGACCGGTGCCGGCGGGCGTCAGGGTTTGATCTTCTTCAAGGCGGCGCCAGACAATCTGAGGAAGATCTTCTGGCCGTGGCGCTCGGCGCCAAGCCGGTCGTAGAAACGCAGCGCGCCCTCATTCCAGTCCTCGGTGGTCAGGTCGACGCGGCCGATGCCTTCGCGCATGCAATGGCCGGTGAGAAAGCCGATCAGCGCCCGGCCGACACCGCCGCCCCGGGTTCCGTCCAGCACGAACAGATCCTTGAGGAACAGAAGCCGCTCGAGATCGATGCCGGGATGCGCGATCGCCACCGACGCCAGCCCGCCGACCTCTCCGTCGACGAAGGCAAGCGCGAAGTGCGGATAGGCCGGGCTTTCCTCGCCAAGCCATTTGCGCGCCGCCGACAGGGCCCGGTCCGGGTCGAGCGGCGATTGCTTGTAGTGCACCGCCATCGCACACAGCATGGTGGCAAGTGCGCTGGCGTCGCCAGTCGTCGCCCAACGGACGGCGACCGCCATGGTGGATCAGCCCAGGAATTTGGCGATGATCGCGTCGCCCATCTCGACCGTGCCGACCTCGGTCATGCCGGGCGAGAAGATGTCCTTTGTGCGCAGGCCCTGGTCGAGCACGGCGGCGATCGCGCCTTCCAGCCGGTCGGCTTCATCGACCATGCCGAAGGAATAGCGCAGGCACATGGCGAAGGAAGCGATCATGGCGATCGGATTGGCGATGCCCTTGCCGGCAATGTCCGGCGCCGAGCCATGCACCGGCTCGTAGAGCGCCTTGCGCTTCTTGGTCTTGGCGTCGGGCGCACCGAGTGAGGCCGACGGCAGCATGCCGATCGAGCCGGTCAGCATGGCGGCGATGTCGGACAGCATGTCACCGAACAGATTGTCGGTGACGATGACGTCGAACTGCTTGGGCCAGCGCACCAGCTGCATACCGCCGGCATCGGCCAGCATGTGGTCGAGCTTGACCTCGGAATATCTAGCCTTGTGGGTCTGGGTGACAACCTCGTTCCACAGCACGCCCGACTTCATGACGTTGCGCTTTTCCATCGAGGTGACGTGGTTCTTGCGCGTGCGCGCCAGCTCGAAGGCGACGCCCGAAATGCGTTCGATCTCGAACGTGTCGTAGACCTGCGTGTCGATGCCGCGCTTCTGGCCGTTGCCGAGGTCGATGATCTGCTTGGGCTCGCCGAAATAGACGCCGCCGGTCAATTCGCGCACGATCAGGATGTCGAGGCCTTCGACCACCTCCTGCTTCAGCGAGGAGGAAGCGGCCAGCGCCGGATAGCAGATGGCCGGGCGCAGGTTGGCGAACAGCTCCATGTCCTTGCGCAGCCGCAGCAGGCCGGCTTCGGGGCGCGCCTCGTAGGGCACGGCATCCCATTTCGGCCCGCCGACGGCGCCGAACAGCACCGCATCCGCCGCCATAGCCTTTGCCATGTCGGCATCCGAAATCGCGGCACCATGCGCATCGTAGGCGCAGCCGCCGACCAGGCCTTCGTCGGTGGCGAAGTCGCTGCCGAGCTTTTCATTCATGGCCGCGATCAGTTTCTTGACCTCGGCCATGGCCTCGGGGCCGATGCCGTCACCGGGGAGCAGGAAAAGATGCTTCGTTGCCATGAAAATCGTCCCAGAAAGATTTGAACCGGCGCTTTGCTAAACGCCAAGCGCTTGCGACGCAAGGGGACGAGCGCTGAGATCCTTCACGCCCCCTCTGCCTTGGCGGAACGGTGAGACCGCTAATCTCCCGCCTTGAGGGGGAGATGTCCGGCAGGACAGAGGGGGGCGCTGTCCCGCCAGCGTCTCGCAATTCCCAGCGCCTGAGCTTCATCGATGCGAGAGAATATTCACCAGCCGGCCGAAGGGATCACGCACATAGAAACGGCGCACGCCCCAGGGCTCGTCGGCCGGCCCGTATTCGATGGCAAAGCCTGCCGTCTTCATGCCTTCGAGCGCCGCCTCGACATCGTCGACCTCGATCGAGAGATCCGGCACCGGCGTGCCGGAGCCGCCTTGGGCCATGAAGGAGACCTGCACCTGCATCTCCGCCTCGGAACCGTAGGTGGCGATCCAGCCAAGGTCCATCAGGACGTCGAGGCCGAGCACGTCCTGATAGAAGCGCTTCGCCGCCGCGATGTCTTGCGTGGCGATATTGGCGACGATGCGCCGGACCTTCATGGCCTTGGCCTCAACTACCTGGAGCAATTCCAGGAAAAGTGTGAACGGTTTTCCGTCCGGAATTGCGTCAAAACAAAGAGATAGAGCGGTTCGCCGTTTCGTGAAACGGTGAACTGCTCTAGACCGAGCGCCGCAGCGCCGTCACCTCGATCTCGATCTTCATCTCCGGCTTGTTCAGCTGGCAGACGATCATCGTCGCCGCCGGCCGGATGTCGCCGAACGTCTCGCCCAGGATCGGGAACACCACGTCCACGAAGGCCTGGTCGGTGATGTAGTAATGCGCCCGCACCACATCGGCCATTTCAAAACCGCCGTCCTCCAGCGCCTTGCCGATCGTCGCCAGGCAATTGCGCGTCTGCGCCTCGACACTGTCCGGCATCGTCATGGTGGCGTAGTGGTAGCCGGTCGTGCCGGACACGAAGCACCAGTCGCCCTGCACCACCGCGCGCGAATAGCCGGCGGTCTTTTCGAACGGCGAACCGGTGGAGATGAGTTTGCGCATGGGAGGCCTCGCGGATGGTGTGGCATTTTGCAGGGAAAGGGCTGGGCTGACCATGGGCCAAGCGGTTGATGTTGGCGGGACAGCGCCCCCCTCTGCCTTGCCAGGCATCTCCCCCTCAAGGGGGGAGATTGCAGTCGTCCCGGCTTTCGCCAATTATTGCAGGAATGAGCGGAGCGCCGAAACAGCCAATCTCCCCCCTTGAGGGGGAGATGTCCGGCAGGACAGAGGGGGGCGCGAAGGATCGCGGCCTCACAGCAGGAGCCCGTTCTAATTCGCCTCGCCCAGCGCCTTGTCCAACGCCGCCTTCACATCGGCCGGCCAGGTCTTCACGTCAGGCCAGGCGTCCGGCTGGCCATTGTCGCCGCGGCGGGCGAAGTAGAGCTTGTGCTGGGCCGGGTCGACGGCCATGAAGCCGTCATTGCCGCCGCAATCATGCGGCACGCAGCCGCTGGCGTAGAAGGCGCCGGACGCGGTCTTTTCCGTGCCGCCGCCGACCAGCAGGCTGGTCGCCATGTCGGGCATGTCCTTGCCGAGCAGCGTCTCGGCTTGCTTGTAGACGGCCTCGTTGTGGAAGGCGTCGATGATGTTCTGGTACTTTTCCGGATCAATGTCTTTCCAGTCCGTGCCGGGCTCAGGCATGTAGGTCAGATTGCCCGAAATCGTCAGCCCGTCCGTCGGCGACCATTGCAAAGCCGGCTTCTGATCGCCCGGCAACAGATAGGGCACGAAATAGATGGCGTTGTCCGACACCGCCGAGGGCGGCGCGCCGCACTCGTCCTGTTCGACTGTCGTGCTCTGGATGGTATCGCCTTCCGGCTTCCAGACGATCACCGTCGCCGGCCCGCACTGATTGCCGCCATCGCCGACATCGAACAGTGCCACCTTGACGCCGCCGACCTCGACTATTCTGTCGAAGAAGACGTCGTAGTTGCTGGCCAGCTGCTTGCCGTCATAGGCGAGCACCTTCTCGCCATACTGTTCCTTCTGGGTGATGGTCAGCTGGCCGCCTTCGAACGGTATTGGTGCCTGGCTGTCGTCGTCGGCAGCATCGGCGGTGCCCGTTCCCGTCCCCTGCTCGGTGGCCGGCTTTTCGGCCGACGGCACCGGTTGCGCGGCCGATGTCTCAGTCTGGGCAAACGCGCTCGCGGCGGGCATCAGCAACAAGGCCAACCCGCAAACGCCGGCGAGAGCAATTCCCCTGGGAATTGCGTCGAAACAAGGAGGTAGAGCGGTTCGGCGTTTCCGGGAAACGGTGAACCGCTCAAGAAGCGAACGCGCCATGACTGTTCCTCCCCTTCAGTCGCCGCAAACCCGGCCTGAGCGGCCGGGTTATATCTCCAGCAGAGTACCGCTCAGGCCCAGGGACGCTGTTCGGCGTTCTTCTTCTCGAACGAGGCGATGGCGCCGGCCTTCTCCATGGTCAGGCCGATATCGTCGAGCCCGTTGAGCAGGCAGTGCCGCTTGAAATCGTCGAGGTCGAAGGTGACGACGCCGCCATCCGGGCCACGGATTTCCTTGGCTTCGAGATCGACCGACAGCGTGGCGTTGGAGCCGCGCGAGGCATCGTCCATCAGCTTCTCGAGATCCTCGGGGCTGACGGTGATCGGCAGCACGCCGTTCTTGAAGCAGTTGTTGTAGAAGATGTCGGCGAACGAGGTCGAGATGACGCAACGGATGCCGAAATCGAGCAGCGCCCACGGGGCGTGCTCGCGCGACGAGCCGCAGCCGAAATTGTCGCCGGCGACCAGGATCTGCGCCTTGCGGTAGGCCGGCTTGTTGAGCACGAAATCCGGGTTTTCCGAGCCGTCGTCCTTGTAGCGCATTTCGGCGAACAGGCCGGTGCCAAGCCCGGTGCGCTTGATCGTCTTGAGATAATCCTTCGGGATGATCATGTCGGTGTCGACATTGACGATCGGCATCGGCGCGGCGACGCCGGTGAGCTTGGTGAATTTTTCCATGGCTTTGGCCCGTTTTTTCGTTGCGGGGGGAATTTGCTGAGGCACGGTTTACACAAAGCCGCGGGCAAATAAAAGGCAATCGTTTATATGGGGAAGCCCACGCCGGCCGCGCAAAAACGGCTTCGAATTCGCCGGCCGATGATGCAGTCTGGCGGTCATGGCTCAAAACCCCCTCGTCCTTTACGCGCGCGAAGCAGCGCTCGGCATCGCCGAATTCCGCCGTGTGCTGGTGGAATCCGGCCTCGGCGAGACGCGGCCCGTCGATGACGACGCGCGCCTGCAGGCGATGCTTTCAGGCGCCAACCTGGTGCTGACCGCCCGTTTCGACGTGCAGGGCAAGCCGCTGATCGGCGTTGTCAGGGCCGTCACCGATTTCTCCTGGGTCTGTTACATCTCGGAGCTCGCCGTCTCCCGATCGGCACAGGGGCTCGGCATCGGCAAGGGCCTGATGGACGAGGCACGACGGCAGCTCGGCCCCTCCATCGCCATCAGCCTGATCTCGATGCCCGACGCCGTCGGCTTCTATGAGCGGATCGGCATGAAGCGAATGCCCGACGCCTTCTGGTTCGGCCGGAAGGGCTGATATTCTTTCTCCAGTGAATACCGGCTGGCAGGGCAACAGAATTAAAACGCTGCGCAGCGATCCTTCGCGCGCCCCTCTGGTCTGCCGGCGTCAAATCACGTTCAATTCCCGGAACGCCCTTCCTTCCGCAACCCGGCCATACCCGAACGCCGCGCAATCCACCGTCCGGTAATCGCCATGCACGATCAGCTCCGCCAGCGCCTTGCCGACCGCCGGCGCCTGCTGCAGCCCATGACCCGAAAACCCATTGGCGAAGATGAAATTCCCGACCTCGGGATGCGGGCCGATCACCGCGTTCTGGTCGAGCGTGTTGTAGTCGTAGTGGCCGGCCCAGGCGCGCGTCGACTTGATCGCCTCGAAGGCCGGAATGCGGGTCGCCAGCACCGGCCAGATCACCTCTTCGAACAGCGGCCAGTCGACCTCGAAATCGCCGGGCGCGGCCGGGCCGTCGCCCTCTTCGGGTTCGGCGCCGCCGGTGAGGTAGACCGAGCCTTCCGGCCTGACATAGATGCCGGAGGGATCGACCAGCAGCGGCATGTCGGCATATTTCTCGCGCGCCTCGAAGACGAAGACGTTGCGCTTGCGCGGCTCGACCGGCAGTGCCAACCCGGCCATCGCAGCGACCTTGCCGGCATTCGGCCCGGCGGCGTTGACGACGATGCCGGCTTCCAGCGTCTGGCCATTGCCGAGGCTGACGCCGGTGACGCGGTTGCCGTCGCGCGCGATGCCGGTGACACCGGCGGTGATGAAATCGATCTTCTTGTCGCGCAGCGCCTTGCGAAACAGCGTCAGCATCGCATGCGCGTCGAACCAGCCTTCGCCGGTGCGGCCATAGGCGCCGGCGGAAATGCCTTCGGTCGACAGCCAGGCGAAGCGCCGCGTCAGCTGCTCGGCGTTCTCGAACACGATGTCGGCGCCCTCGGCGATCTGCGCCTCGTGATTGGCCTTCAGGATCGGCAGCCCGGCTTCTCCGGCGAGGATGAGATAACCGCCTTCGCGGAAACCGATATCGGCATCGGTGCCGAACTCCTCCTTCAGCCGCCGGAACAGTTTCAGCGTGAACTGCGACAGCCGGATGTTTTCCGGAATGGAGAATTGCTGGCGGATCGAGGCCATGGACAGCGTCGTTGCCGCCTGCGCGAATTGCGGATCGCGCTCGATCAGCGCGATCGAGCCGGAAAATCCTTCCTCGCGCAGGTAATAGGCGATGGAGGACCCGACGATGGCCCCGCCGATGATGACGATGTCGTAGCGCACGCTTTATGCCTCTCCAAGCCTAGAGCATGATCCCGAAAAGTGGCCGCCGGTTTTCGGAACCATGCTCACTCTCATACTACCGGCAGAATGATCTCGAAGCGCGTGCCGCGCTCGCTGTCAACCAGCCGGATCATGCCATCATGCGCTTTCAGGAGGGCCAGCACGATGCCGAGGCCCATGCCGGTGCCGCCAGTAGAGCGCCGCGTGGTGAAGAACGGTTCGAAGATGCGTGCCCGGTTGCTCGGCGAAATGCCGGCGCCATCATCGCCGACCAGCACCGTCGCCTTGCCGCCGGCGCTTGCAGCGATGATCGAAACCTGTGTCGCGCCGTGCCGGGCCGAATTGTCGATGAGATTGCCCAGCACAATCGCCGCGTTCTCCGCCGATATGCGCAAGGCCAGGTCGCCGCCGGCCTCGACGCGAACCGCCAGCCTGGTGTCGACCGGGAGCAGGGCGAGCGCTGCATCGATCGAGGTGCTTTGGCCGCTGGGCGCGAGGTTTTCCGCCCGTGCCAGGTCGAGCAGCCGCCGCACCAGCAGGTTGAGCCGGCCGGCATCGGTGACGATGTTGTCGGAAAAGCGCCGGCGCTCGGTATCGTCCATCGCCGAGCCGGAATCGCGCAGCAGCTCGGCCGCGCCCTGGATCGCCGTCAGCGGCGATTTGAGCTCGTGCGAGACATGGGTGGCAAAGGTCTGGATCGAGTCGGATCGCGCCTGCAGTTTTTCGGCCATGTCGAGGAAGGCGGCGGAAAGCTCGGCCATCTCGTATGTGCCGTGGTGGTCGAGCGGCCGGATCGCGTCGCGGTCGCCGGCGGCAATGCGCTCGGTGCGGTCGATCAGCGCATAGATCGGCCGGCTGACGGTGCGCAGGAAGACCAGGCCGATGAGCAGCGTGCCGCCGAGGATGGCGATCGCCGCCAAGGTCACCTTGCCGCGCTCGCCATAGAGGTGCTTGACGATGTTGTTGGGCGTCCGCGACACATAGACCACGCCGGCGACCTTGCCGTCGACGGCCACCGGCAAAGCGACGAAGACACGCACCTTGGTGCCGCGACTGACCGAATAGAGCGGCGGCGTCGGCTGGTCGGGAATGCGCAGCCTGAGCGCGCTGGCATAGCGGCCACCAAGCGCGGCGCGCACCTCCTCGACCTCGCCGAGCGACTGCCCGACCTCGCCGCGCCCGGCAATGACGACGCCCCGGGGGTCGAGCAGCCGGAAACCGGCCAGCGTGGTTTTCTGCGTGGCGTCGAGAATGCCGGACAGTCGCGTTCCGATCGCGGCGAAGGCGGGATCGGCGATTGCGGGCGTCGCCGCCGGCCGGGTCGGAAGCACATAATCCGAGGCGAGATCGAGGCGCGGCTCGATCGGCCGGTAGGGGCCGTCGGGATTGGCGCTTCGGCTTGAGATCCCATTTGCCCCAGGTGTCGGCGCGCCAAGCTTTTCCGGCGCGATGCCGGCGTCGCGAACGTCCTGCGCGTAGATGGCGGCGATGGCCGCACCTTGCGCGATCAGTTCCGCCTCGGTCTGGCGGATCAGCTGGTTCTCGTAGAGCCGGAAGAAGAACAGGCCGACCAGCGGCAGCGCCATCACCATGACCAGGATGGCGACGACGACGGTGGCAAGCCGTGGCCGCCATTTGCGGCCGATCCATTTGCGCGAACTGGTCAGCCGCATCGGCCGAGCCGGAAGCCGACGCCATGCACCGTCTCGATGGCGTCAAGGCAACCCGCCGCCGCCAGCTTGGCGCGGATGTTGCGGATATGGCTGTCGACGGTGCGATCGGCGACATGGACCTTGCCGGCATAGGCATTGGCCATCACCGCGTCGCGGTCGAGCACATGCGCCGGCCGCGCCAGAAACCCTTTCAGGATCGAGAATTCTATACCCGTCAGCGACAGCGGCTTGCCATCGAAGGCGGCGCCGTGGCTGGCCGGCACCAGAATGAGCTTGCCATGCGCGAACTGTCTGTCGTCGGCCGGTTCGGGCGCCATCGGCCGGGCGCGCCGCAGGATGACGTTGACGCGGGCGACCAGCTCGCGCGGGGAAAACGGTTTCGTCACATAATCGTCGCCGCCCATTTCGAGCCCAAGGATGCGGTCGATCTCCTCGTCCCGCGCCGACAGGAACAGCACCGGCACATCGGATGTGTGCCTGAGCCGCCGGCAGACCTCCAGCCCGTCCATCTCCGGCATGCCGATGTCGAGCACGACCAGGTCAGGTGTGTGCCGTTCGATCGCTCGCAGAGCGGCCGCGCCGTCGGAAACGGCAGCCGTCTTCATGCCGGCTTTTTCCAACGCAAAGCAGATCACCTCGCGGATATGCGGGTCATCGTCGGCGACGAGGATGTGATGCGGCATGGATCAGCGGTCCGGCGCGGTAGGTTGCGAGGGCTGAGGAAGCACGAGCGACCCCTTGCTGTCGAGATCGCGCAGCAGGCGCCAGTCTCGAAAGCTCCAGGCCCGCCAGTTGTCCTGGACCTTGCGGTACCAGCTTTCGTCGCTGTCGCGCATACGCTCCAGCTCGCGGACAGCGCCGGCGGCAGGCGTCTTGTCCTGGTGATCGAAGAACCGGTCGAGCGCCGGAAACGCGCCCGGGCCGAGCGAGCGCAGATACCAGGCGTCGAGGGGAATGCCCTGGCCGGTCATTTCGAGGGAATGGTCGACATTGTAATTGGCGATCGTTGCCGCGAAGTTGATGAAGCAACAGCCATAAAGCGCCAGGGATAACGTCAGAAGATTGGCGGAGAACAGCCATTCGTTGGATTTTCGCAGGGCGATGCGGGCGATGATCAGCGCAAGGCCCGCCGCCACCAGCCCCATCCAGACGAAAGCCCCGATACGCCAGTAGGTCAGCGCATAGATGCCGACATAGAGATCGAGCCGCAGGATCGACGAGATCACCAGCATGATGTTCTGCGCCACCCAGGCATAGACCAGCCGGCGAACGACCGGATCGGCCGAGGTCGCGCTGCCGGGCCGCAGCGCTGCGAGGACGAAACCGGCGGCGAGCAGTGCGGTGACAACAAGCGGATAGGCGCCGCGATGCGCATAGGCGGCGTAGCTTAAGCCGTCGGGAAGGACGACCCCGCCCCACAGATAGGTGACGTCAAGCCCGGTCTGCAGCGCGAACAGCACGTTGAAGACGATCAGCGCGCGCAGGATGGCCGCCTTGCCGAAAACGATATCCTCGATGACGTGAACTTGCGGATTGGTCGCCGGCTGAGCAGCCGGGACATGGTTTGGCCGGGAAGCGCGCTGACGAAATCGCGGCAGGCGTGGCCGCAAAAAGGCCCAGACGCCGGCGAGCACGAACAGCCAGAAGGCAATGCGCGCCAGCTGGATGAGATCGAGCAGCTTCAGAAGGTCGACCAGCGACAGCCAGTAGCCGATGACCGGATTGGCGGCGCCGAACAGCGCCAGGAAGACGGCGCCCAGCGTCAACGGCATCACCCAGACGGCGATCGCCGCCAGCCGGACGCGGCGCCGGCCGAACCGGCGCGCTGCGCTGCGCCAACGGATGAAATCGCCAACGAGCCGAAACGGCGCCGCGAGCCAAAACAGTGCAATCTGCCGGGCAATGCGGGCAACGCCGTGCCGCAGGCGTCCGCTCAGCGAAAGCGCGAACACGACCAGGGCCGCAAGCGCGATCGAGACGGACAAGGCGCTGGCATTTTCGGCGAGCGGGAGCAGCGCGACCAGCAGCGCGGCGGGCTTCAGCCAGACTCTGCTATCGCTGAAGGCCGCGGGATGCACGGCCACGACCGCGGCGGCGATCAGGATGGCGAACAGCAAAACCGTGATGCCGGCCGGCTGGCCGTAGAACAGGAAATCCGCCAGCACGACCAGCAGCACGGCAATGCCGAAGCGGCTGCAATAGCTTGGTGCCGCTGTGAAGAACGACGTCATGAACCGACCTTCCTGGTAGCATCTGGCCTGGCAGCTTCTGGCCTGATCGCATCCGGCCGCATTGGCGGCGGGCTCTTGCGGACAAAGGGAATGAGCATGGCGGTGGGACCCGCCCGTGGCGGATCGGCCAGCCACCAGCACTCACTGCGCAACCGGTAGGGCAGACGGGGGCTTGCTCGCTTTTGCATGCCGCCCGTCTCGCAGGCCCGCAGGGAAACCGTGCGGCGGATGCAAGGAGGTTTTCCGCAGTCGCGTGCAGTTTTCGTGCAGGGACGAGGAGGGCGACTTCTACCTCCCCCTTGTGGGGAGGTCGGACCGCAGGTCCGGGTGGGGGTCGGTGCCGCGGGGGGGCGGGCGGCCCGCAGGGCGGGGGGGGGGCCGGTGCCGCACCCCCACCCCGCTGCTTCGCAGCGACCCTCCCCACAAGGGGGAGGGTGAAACGCCAGCCCCTGCCCGCTTGCCTCCACCAGCCACACGCGGCATAGATCGGGGCATGACCGAAACCTACCATCCGCGCCGTTCGGTGCTCTACGTCCCGGCCTCCAACGACAAGGCGTTGGCCAAGATCGCGCAGCTTTCGTGCGATGCCGTCATCATCGACCTGGAGGATGCCTCGTCGCCGGCCGACAAGATCGCCGCGCGCGGGAAGTTGGCGAAGATCTTCGCCGATGCCGATCGCCGCTGCGAGATGATCGTCCGCATCAATGCGCTGTCCAGCGAATGGGGCACCGATGACCTGCTGGCCGCCGCAAGCTGCGAACCCGACGGCATCCTGTTGCCCAAGGTCGATACGCCGCGCGACCTGCTCGAGGCCGGCGATATGCTCGACGACAATTTTGCCCCCGATAGCGTAAAATTATGGGCGATGATCGAGACGCCCAAGGCGCTGCTCAACATCGGCGCGATCGCCGAACTTGGCCGCGATCCGGCCTCGCGCCTTGATTGTTTCGTTGCCGGAACGAATGACCTGATCAAGGACACCGGCGTGCTGGCGACACCCGATCGGCGCTACCTCGTGCCCTGGCTGATGCAGATGGTGCTGGCCGCGCGCGCCGGCGGCCTCTGCATGCTGGACGGTGTCGCCAATGATTTTCGCGACCTCGACGCTTTCGCCCGCGAATGCACGGAATCCGCCGCCATGGGGTTCGACGGCAAGACGCTCATCCACCCGGCTCAGATCGAAGCCGCCAACCGCGCCTTCGTGCCAACAGCGCAAGCGGTGGCCGAGGCGCGCGCGGTGAAGGACGCCTTCTCGCTTGCCGAAAATGCCGGCAAGGCCGTGATCGCGCTGAATGGCAGGATGGTCGAGCGGCTGCACCTGACGCAGGCTGAAAAACTGCTGGCGAAGGCCGCCGCCATCGGCGCATGATATCGGCCCTATGCTCGCGGGCTATGAATATTCACGACAGGACTGAAAAATGAAACTCTATCGCTTTCTGACGGCCCCCGACGATGCCAGCTTCTGCCACAAGGTGACGGCGGCGCTGAACAAGGGCTGGCACCTGTTCGGCTCGCCGACCTACGCCTATGACAAGAAGGCCAAGACCATGCGCTGCGGCCAGGCCGTGGTGAAGGACGTCGAGGGCCAGGAATATGGGCCGGATACCAAGCTCAGCGACTGGTAGGCTCGATCAAAGACAGCATCAGGCAGCCTCGGCGATTTCAAGACGCACGGTAAGCCCGGCCAGCGCGGCAAGGTTGATCAAGGTGTCCAGACTGAAATTGGCGATCCTGCCCCGCAGGAGGTCGTTGAGGCGCGGCTGGGTAATCCCGAGCCGGTTGGCCGCTTCGGCCTGGGTAACGTCCCAACTGCGCACCCGCTGTTCAATCGCGATCAGCAAATTGGAACGCATAGTCATGTTGGCGGCCTCGGCTGGAGTATTTTCCAGCGCGTCCCACACGTTCTCGAAACTCTGGCGTTCCATCGTCATACCTCCACTAGATTTGCTTGAACCGCGATACGGCAAGATCCAGATCTCGTTTCGCCGTTTGTTGCGTCTTCTTCTGGAAGGCGTGCAGCACATAGATAGCGTCACCTATGCTCGCGACATAAAGCACCCGGAACGCGCCGGCATCGTCACGGACGCGGATCTCCCGCACGCCGGGGCCTACTGTCGTCATCGGCTTCCAGTCGCTTGGCTCAAACCCGAGCTGAACCTTATGCAACTGGACACCCGTTTCCTTGCGCACCGCTTCTGGAAAATCCCGGAGCTGCGCAAGGGAATCTCCAAGAAACTCTAGTCGCTTCACCGGCATGCGAATCTTATATCAAAACTTGTATAATTTAACAAGGCGATGACGCACGTGATCGGCTCTCGGCCTGCTCCGACGCAGGCTGTGTTGAGATTCAGGTCAGGCCGAGTCGAAAATGGTGGTGCCCGAGAACCGGAGCGGAGCGTACTTTTGGGTACGTGAGCACCGGAAGCGCAGGGGATCACCATTTGCAGGCCGGCCTCACCTGAATATCGGCACAGCCTACTCGGCAGCCTCTTCGATCCGCTCCATATCGTCGTCCGACAGGCCGAAATGGTGGCCGATCTCGTGGATCAGCACGTGGGTGATGATGTCGCCCAGCGTTTCCTCGTTTTCGGCCCAGTAGTCGAGCATGGCGCGGCGATAGAGCGTGATGCGGTTCGGGCCTTCGCCGGTCTGCGGGTTCCAGCGTTCGGCGATGCCGCGTCCCTCGAACAGGCCGAGCAGGTCGAACGGTGTTTCCAGCGACAAATCGTCCATGATCTCGTCGGTCGGGAATTCGGCGATCTGGATGACGATCTCGCCGGTCAGCTTGCGAAACTCCTCCGGCAGATGGGCGTAGGCCTCCAGCGCCAGGAACTCCAACTCCTCCATCGAGGGCGCAAGTTCGCCGTGCCAGGTGCGGGTTTTGTAGATGCGAGCCATGCTTTGTCCTTTGATCCCGGCATATAGGCTTTCGCACCGGAATCGGCAAACGATGCGGCCGGTGCGCCCCGCGCTTGCAGATAGCCAGGAATAAATTCCTTGTGACTCTGCTTGACTCTTCGGACCGCCTCTGGAATCTATTAGAACATAACAGGAACAATTGTGAGTGGAAGCTGACCGTCATGGCGATGACCGCCGTGGCGCGGGAGACTGTTTTTGCCCTGCGCCGCCAGATTGCGAAGATCGAGGGAACGCTGCCCGAGCGCCTGCAGGCGTCGGCCGCCGCGACCCTTGGTGCTGGCGCCAGCCCCGATCCCGTCTCCAACATTGATCTCACCTCCAGCCTTGATCTCACGCCCAATCTTGATCTTACGCCCAGCCTTGATCTCACGATCATCCGCCGCGGCCTTGCCGCGGCGCCGCCGGATGCCTTCCTGCCAATCGGCGTCGACCGCCTCGATGCTGCCCTGAGCGGCGGCCTGCCGAAAGCCGCGCTCAGCGAAATCCATGGCCTGGAAACCCGCGATGCCGGGGCCGTCGCCGGTTTCGCCCTGTCGCTCACCAGCCTGATCCTCAAGCAGGCCCGGGGGCTGCCCATCTTATGGATCGGCACCACGGAAATCTTCCGCGAGGCCGGCTTTCCCTATGCCAGGGGACTGCACGCTTCGTTCGGCATCGAGCCGGAGCAATTGCTGTTTTCCGAGGCGCCCAGGCTTGTCGATGCGCTGTGGGTCGCCGAGGAGGCCGCCCGGATGACGGCGCTCGCTGCTGTCATCCTGGAAATTCGCGGCAACCCGCAGCGGCTGGACCTGACCGCGACGCGCCGGCTGCATGCGCGGGCGATGAGTGCCGGCCGGCCGGTGTTCCTGCTGCGGCAGGCGGCCGGGCCCGAGCCGACGGCGGCGCCCGTCCGCCTCATCGTCGCGTCGGCGCCGGCGGTGTCGCGCACCACGGTCGCCGGGCCGCTCGCCGGTTCGATCGGCCGCCCGGCCTTCACCATCACCATCGGCAAGAGCCGCACGGCCCTGCCTGGACAATTCACACTGGAGTGGAACCCCGATGAACGCGGATTCGATGAAAGAGCGGGCGACGAAAGAAGCGGCGAAAGAGACCGGGCAAAGGATCCTGTCCCTGTGGTTTCCCTATCTGGCGGTGGAAAGGATCCTGCGCCAGCGTCTGGGGCGGTCCTGGCGTTCCCGGCCGCCATCTCACCTGACGCTATCTCACCCGCCGCTGGTGGTCAGCCACCGCCACGGGAACGCACAGCGTATCTCGGCCCTCGACGAGCGGGCTGAGGCGCTGCACCTGAAACGCGACATGGGCGTTGCCGACGCGCGCGCCATGTACCCGTCGATCGACATCGTCGAGGCCGATCCCGAGGCCGACCGGCGCCTGCTCGAAGGCCTTGCCGACTGGTGCGACCGCTACACCCCGCTGGTGGCGATCGACGGCACCGAGGGGCTGTTTCTCGACGTCACCGGTTGCACCCATCTGTTCGGCGGCGAACGCCCCATGCTGGATGACATCCTGTCGCGCTTCCTTCATCAGGGTTTTGCCGTCCGTGCCGGGCTTGCCGCGACACCGGGCGCGGCTTGGGCGGCGGCGCGCTTTTGCGGCGACCGCATCGTCGTGTCAGGCGAGGAGGAGGCCCTGCTCGCACCCTTGCCGCTGGCGGCACTGCGCATAGCGCCGGAAACACGCATCAGCCTGGAAAGTGTCGGCCTGCGTACGGCGGGCGCCGTCATGGCGGCACCCCGCGCGCCGCTTGCCCGCCGCTTCGGCGCTTCCTTGCTGCTGCGCCTCGACCAGGCGCTTGGCCGTCTTGACGAGGCGGTCTCGCCACGCCTTCCCGTGGCGCCGCTTTCGGTCGAGCGCCATCTCGCCGAGCCCGTCACGCTGACCGAGGAGATCGAGCGGCTGGTAGGTATGCTGGCGACGACCTTGAAGGCTGATCTCGAGCGCCGCGGCGAGGGTGCCCGGACGCTGGCACTGCTGCTCTTTCGCGTCGACGGCGCCGTCAGCCGCATTGCGCTCGGCACCTCGCGGCCGATGCGCGATCCCCGGCTGATCCAGAAACTCTTCCATGAAAGGCTGGCCGCGCTCGAGCAGCATATCGATGCCGGCTATGGTTTCGACCTGGTGCGGCTTTCCGTGCTGGCGGCCGCCGCCTTCGACATGCAACAGGCCGATCTGACCGGCGAGGTGAACGACGACGGCGCCGACATCGCGCTGTTCGCCGACCGCATTCGCGCCCGGCTCGGCGAAGGTGCTGTCCTGCAGCCGGTCGCTGTGGAAAGCCATCTGCCGGAACGCGCTGTCGCGACCATCCCCTTCACCGAGGCCCCGCGCCGGACCACGCCGCCAAGGAAGCCGGACCGGTTGCAGGCGCCGATGACCATCTTCCCGCCGGAGCGGCCGATCCGGCTGTTCCGCGCGCCCGAGCCGATCGAGGTGCCGGCCACCGAAATGCCTGAGGGACCGCCGCTGAATTTCCGCTGGCGGCGCGCACTCTACCGGGTCACGCGTGCGGAGGGACCGGAACGCATCGCCGCCGAATGGTGGCGCGAGGCGCCAAGCGACGCCGCGGCATCGACACGCGACTATTTCCGCATCGAGGATGCCGACGGCCGCCGCTACTGGCTCTACCGGCAAGGGCTTTACGGCGGCGCCTCGCAGATCCCGCCGCACTGGTTCATGCACGGGATCTTCGCATGAACGCGCTGACCGTCATCCCCTATGCCGAGTTCGGCATCCAGTCGAATTTCTCCTTCCTGCGCGGCGCTTCCAAGCCGGAAGAGCTGGTCGTCGCGGCCAAGCTGCTGGGCTTCTCCGCGATTGGCCTTGCCGACCGCAACACGGTGGCCGGCGTGGTGCGCGCCTGGCAGCAGGCCAAGGTCGAAAAGCTTTTCTATCATCCCGGCTGCCGGTTGGTCTTCTGCGACGGCACGCCGGACATTCTCGCCTATCCCAGGAACCGCGCGGGCTGGGGGCATCTGTGCCGCATGCTGACACAAGCCAACCTGCGTGACGAAACCGAAAAGGGCGCAACGTTGCTTCAGCGCGGCGACCTGCTCGAATGGGGAGACCTGATGTCGCTGGCGGTGCTGCCTGATCCGGTGGCGGGCGCTGAAAACAGTCTCGCCCTCATCCGCCAGTTCAAGGACCGTTTCGGTAAAGCCCTGCGACTGGGCGTCTCGCCCGATTATGCCGGCAATGACCGTTTCCGCATCGAGCAGGCAGCCGCGCTTGCAGAGAGTGCCGGCATCCCGCTGATGGCGACCAACGACGTTCTCTACCACACCGCCGAGCGGCGGCCGCTTCAGGACGTGCTGACCGCGATCCGCCTCAACACGCCGGTCGCCGAGGTTGGGCTGCAGCTCACCGCCAATGCCGAGCGCCATCTGAAGCCGCCGATGGAGATGGCCCGCCTGTTCCGCCGGCATCCGCAGGCGCTGGCCGAGACCTTGCGGTTCGCGGAAGAGCTGACCTTCTCGCTCAGCGACCTCCAATACAACTACCCCGACGAGCCGACGGAATCGGGTCTCGGCCCACAGGCGGAGCTTGAGAGACTGGCGCGGGAGGGAGCCGCCAGGCGCTACCCGGCCGGAGTGCCTGCCTTCGTGATCAAGCGCATCGGGGAAGAACTCGCTCTCATCGAGCGCCTCAACTACGCCCGCTATTTCCTCACCGTCCACGACATCGTCAAATACGCCCGCAGCCAGGACATACTGTCCCAGGGCCGTGGTTCGGCCGCCAATTCGATCGTCTGCTTCTGCATCGGCATCACCGAAGTCGGGCCGGACAAGATCGATACGCTGTTCGAACGCTTCATTTCCGAGGAGAGGAACGAGCCGCCCGACATCGACGTCGATTTCGAGCATGAAAAGCGCGAGACCGTCATCCAGTACATCTACGAGAAATACAGCTCCAAGCGCACCGCGCTGGCCGCCGCCGTCATCAGCTATCGCGGCCGCTCGGCGCTGCGCGAAGTGTCGAAGGCGATGGGCCTGTCCGAGGATGTCAGGGCGTCTCTGTCCGGCTCGATCTGGGGCTGGTCGACCTCCGAGCTTGGCGAGAAGGAAGCCCGCGCCGGCGGCCTTGACCGGACCGACCCCGTGTCGAGGCACGTGATGGAACGCGCCAACGAGATCATGGGCTTTCCCCGCCACCTCTCCCAGCATGTCGGCGGTTTCGTCATCACCCGGGACCGGCTCGACGAGATCGTGCCGATCGTCAAGACGGCGATGGACGAGCGCAAGATGGTCGAATGGGACAAGGACGATCTCGACGCGGTGAAGATCCTCAAGGTGGACATCCTGGCGCTCGGCATGCTGACCTGCCTGCAACGCGCCTTCACCTTGCTTACGGAGCACTATCCGAAGGCGCGGGATCCGTATGGGCAACCCTATGTGCTGGCCACGCTGCCGCCGGAGGACAAGCAGGTCTACAAAATGATCTGCCGCGCCGACACGATCGGCGTCTTCCAGATCGAATCGCGCGCCCAGATGTCGATGCTGCCCAGGCTCAGGCCACAGAATTTCTACGACCTCGTCATCGAGGTGGCGATCGTGCGGCCCGGCCCGATCCAGGGCGACATGGTCCACCCCTATCTGCGCCGCCGCCAAGGCAAGGAGGAGGCAGAGTATCCCAAGCCGGAGCTGAAAGAGATCCTCGGCAAGACGCTGGGCGTGCCGTTGTTCCAGGAGCAGGCGATGAAGATCGCCATCGTCGCCGGCGGCTTCAGGCCGGGCGAGGCAGACGAATTGCGCCGCGCCATGGCCACCTTCAAACGCACCGGCACAATCGGCAATTACCGCCAGCGCATGATCGACGGCATGATGGGCAAGGGCTACACGAAAGACTTCGCCGAACGCTGCTTCAAGCAGATCGAGGGCTTTGGCGAATACGGCTTTCCGGAAAGCCACGCCGCCTCCTTCGCCTTGCTCGTCTATGCCTCCTGCTGGTTCAAGACCTTCTATCCCGACGTATTCTGCGCCGCGATCCTGAATTCGCAGCCGATGGGCTTCTACCAGCCGGCGCAGCTGGTGCGTGACGCGCGCGACCACGGCGTCGATATCCGCGAGGTCGACGTCAATTTCTCCACCTGGGATTGCACCCTTGAGGAAACGCCTTTCGACCCGGCCCGCATCCTGCCGCGCCATGCCGAAATGCGCGGTGTCATCGAGACGGCCCACGCCGTGCGGCTTGGCTTCCGGCAGATCAAGGGACTGTCCGAGGAACGCATGGAGCAGTTCGTCGCGCGACGCGGCTCCGGCTACTTGTCCGTCCGCGACGTCTGGTTGCGCTCCGGCCTCGATGTTCACGAGATCGAGCGGCTGGCGCAGGCCGATGCCTTCCGCTCACTCGGCCTCGATCGCCGTGAAGCCTTGTGGGCGGTGCGCGCGCTGGACGGCAAGAGTGCCGCCGAGAAGCTGCCGCTGTTCGATCAGCCGGCATTGCGCCTGCGCGAGCTGGAGCCCGAGACCAAGCTGCCGAAAATGCCGCTCGGCGAGCATGTCATCCACGACTACCGCTCGCTCGGCCTGTCGCTCAAGGCGCATCCGGTGGCCTTCCTGCGCGAACGGCTCGACCGCGCCGGCATCACGCCCAATGCCAACCTTTCTTCCGTGCGCGACGGCAGGCGGGTCTCCGTCGCCGGCCTCGTGCTGGTGCGCCAGCGTCCCGGCAAAGGCAACGCGATCTTCCTGACGCTGGAGGACGACAAGGCCGTCGCCAACGTCATCTTCTGGGAGAGAACCTTTACCCGCTTCCGCCCCATCGTCATGGGCGCGCGGTTCGTGAAGGTCAGCGGCAAATTGCAGTCGGAATCCGGTGTCGTCCACATCGTCGCCGAGAATATCGAGGACCTGACACCCTGGCTGACCGTGCTGCTGGAGAAGGTCAGCGAGGCGGGAGGGCCGGACGCTGCTTCTCAGCGGCACGTCTCCAGGCAGGGAACCGATCGCTCCAGCCAACCCGCGATACGCAAAGCACCGGTCGGGCAGGATCTCGCAACGCTATCGGAAGAGGCGGAAAGGGTCATGCCCAAGGGGCGCAATTTTCAGTAGGCCCAGCCTCACCTTCGTTACCCACGGCGGAGCAGGAGTGAGAGGCAACCTTGACGTCGGCGGGACAGCGCCCCCCTCTGTCCTGCCGGACATCTCCCCCACTTGGGGGAGATCGGCAGCTTCGCCAGCCGGCCTGTCTTTCAACGCTGGAGATTGGCGAAAGCGGAGACAGCAGCCAATCTCCCTCCTTGTGGGGGAGATGTCCGGCAGGACAGAGGGGGGCGCTTTCCCGCTAGCCTCTGGCAATCTTCTCGTCGCATATGTTCGAATTTACGATGGCCCACCCAATTTCGGCGGCGACAGCACATCCTCCGCCGAAATCGTCCGCGCCTCGGAAGGCAGCATGATCGGGATGCCGTCGCGCACCGGATAGGCGAGCTTGGCGACCCGCGAGATCAGCTCGCCCCGCTCCGGATCCCAGGCCAGCGGCCCCTTGGTCAGCGGGCAGGCCAGGAGTTCCAGCAGCTTGGGATCGACAGTGGTCTTCCTTCCGTCACGCCCATCCGCCATCGCGCTCTCCTCCAGCTTCACGCCGATGATGTGTTGAGATCCGGGTCAGGCCGCCATTTGCAGGCCGGCCGGATATCGACGCATCTTACTGCAGGCTCGAACCAAAATCCTCGTTCTCGCGCGCCAGCGCCATCTCCGTGATGGCGATCAGCGTTTCGGCGCGCGTCTTCAGGTCCGCCGCTTCGAGCAGCGCCTGCTTTTCGGCCGGCCCGTAGGGCGCCATCATCGACAGCGCGTTGACCAGCATGGCGTTCTCGGCGCGGCTGACGCTTTCCCAGTCCGCCTCCAGGTCGTTGGCCTGGAGATAGGCGCGAAATGCTCTCAAAAGCGCGGGCCGGTCGATCTCGTCCGCCGCCTGGTCCTCATCGAGGTCGGCGAGGAAGGGCGCCGGCTTGGCCTGGCGAAACGGCGTCTTGACCGTCAGTTCGTGAGCGATGCGGAACCGGCACACGCCCTGCAGCGAAATCAGGTAGCGGCCGTCGCCGGTCTCGGAAAAGGCGATGATGCGCCCGGCACAGCCGACATTGCAGAGCTCCGGCTCGCCATCGTCGCGCAGCGCGCCGTCGAGGCGGGGCTGGATAACGCCGATGAGCCGCGAACCGGCAACCGCCTCGTCCACCATCTGCAGGTAGCGCGGCTCGAAGATGTTGAGCGGCATGCGGCCGCCCGGCAGCAGAAGCGCCCCCTCGAGCGGAAAGATCGGGATCGCTGACGGCAAATCCTTGGCGAGCCGGTAATGCGCGTTTCCCGCTTGCACCTCGTTCCTCCGATCGCTTCCACAAGGAAGCGCGTCAACTCTGCCTGGTTCCAGCCTGCTCTATCTGGCGCTTTGGCCTGATCTCGCAAGCCTGTGCGACAAAACAGCCGATAACCGGCTCAGGAAAACAGCAGCGACGACAATTTGCGCCGCGCGGCCAGCGTCGCCTCGTCGGTCATGCCCCAGGCCTCGAAGAACTGCAGCAATTGCGTCTTGGCGCCGTCTTCGTTCCACGCGCGGTCGGCCTTGATGATGGCGAGCAGATTGTCGGCCGCCGCCGTGCGCTCGCCCCTCGCGTTCTGGATCATGGCCAGATCGAAACGCGCCTGATGGTCGTTGGGATTGTCGGCCAGCCGGCGCTCGAACTCGGCCGGATTGCCAAGCGAAGCGGCTTGCGCCGCCAGCGCGATCTTGGCGCGCACGGCGGCAAGCGCCGGCGCATCCTTCTTGGCCTCCGGTGCCGTCGCCAGCAACGCTTCGGCGCCGTCCGTGTCGCCGGCCTCGAACAGCAACTCGCCCAGCCCGGCGATCGCCTCGATCGTATCCGGCGCCTGCGCCAGCACGGCGTCATAGATATCGGCGGCGGTCTGCATGTCGCCGGCGTCGCGCGCCTCGGTCGCCGCCGCCAGCGCCTCGGCCACGGCCGGCGCGCCATTGCCCTTGCCGCCGACCTTGGTGATGAATTCGGCGATCTGGCTCTCGGGGATGGCGCCCATGAAGCCGTCGACCGGCTGGCCATCCTTGAAGGCGATGACCGCGGGAATGGACTGGATGCCGAGCTGGCCGGCGATCGAGGGATGATCGTCGATGTTCATCTTGACCAGCTTGACCTTGCCGCCGGCGGCCCTGACCGCCTTTTCCAGCTGCGGGGTGAGCTGCTTGCAAGGCCCGCACCACGGCGCCCAGAAATCGACCAGCACCGGCTGGCGGCGCGATTCCTGGATGACGTCGGCGGCGAAGGCGGCGGTCGTGGTGTCCTTGATGACATCCCCAGCAGCAGCGGGACCGGCAGCAACGGGGCCGGCGGGCGCATCGCCAAGCGCGACTTTCGCGCGCGCGGGCTCGGTTCCGCCATACTGGACCGAGGTCGAATACTGGCCGCCATTGCTGCCGAATGACCCGCCAAACGGATTGTTGTCGCTCATCTCGTCACCCTTTCGGTTGCGCCGCCGGCCCGCGGGTCGGCGCAAAGTCTTCATTGGAAGTCGGTTTCGCCATCCATGTGGCGATCACGCCGAGACTTTCAAGATAGCAGCATCATGCCCGGTTGCCTCGACGAATCTGATCAGGTCGGCCGCCGCGATCGATGTCGTCGCTTCATTGGTCAGCGGATGCGCGTTGATAACGGCATGCTCCATCAAATCCTTGTCGAGCACCAGCTTGACCCGGTTTTCCCTGTCGTTGATGACGCCAAACACGGTAACCGCGCCCGGCGCGACGCCGAGAAGCTCCATCAGCATCTCCGGTTTGCCGAACGAAACCCGGCCGGCGGCGCCGATCAGCTGGTGGATCTGCTTGAGATCGACGACGGCGTCCTCGCCGACGGTCACCAGGAAGAAATTGTCCTTCTTGTCCTTCAGGAACAGGTTCTTGGTGTGCCCACCGGCGATTTCGCCGCGCAGCGCCTGTGAATCGGCGACCGTGTAGAGCGGCGGATGGCGTATCGTCGAAACAGCGATCCCGAGTTCGGCCAAAAATGCAAAAATTTCAGCTTCGGTTTTCGGCATCGATCTTCTTCTTCGTCCGTTTGCTTGCCTTGCCGTTTACGGCCAATAAGGCGGCAGACACAAGACCATCGCGCAAGGCGACGGTGAAATCCGCCCGGCGCCGGCGGTTTGCCGGCATCACCCCGGAGCTTGTAAAAAGGCTCGCGATTCCCTGTTGCAATCGCCGCGCTCTTCAGCCATATAGGCCCGGCTTGCGGCCAAGACGCCGTGTGAGCGGGTGTAGCTCAGGGGTAGAGCACAACCTTGCCAAGGTTGGGGTCGAGCGTTCGAATCGCTTCACCCGCTCCAATTTCCTTCAGGGAATCAAGCATCTACGAAAAAGGCCGGGCTATTGTCCGGCCTTTTCGTTTTATCCGGGCGGAAACCGGAAAAGCCCGGAAAAGCGAGCCTTTGAGCTGACCAAAGCCAGGGTGACCAGCAGCATCGGCATTTGCCCCGGGGCCCGTCTCAACACGGGGTCCGTCTCAAAATGTCACGCGAGCCACGATCTTCGCCGGCTTTGCCTGGGGAATTGCGGGCGCGATCGTCTCCGGAACCTGGAAAGCCCTCAAATTCCGTGCCTTGCTGGTCGATCCCGGTATGGCTGCCTCCGCGGCTGCGATGTCCTTCGCGCTGACCTGCAGGGACTTGCAAGCGCCTTTCTCATCCCAAAGGTTCCTGGCGATCACGCTTCCGACGGCAGCCGTTATGGCGTTTGGCGCCACGTCGTCGGGGGCAACTTGTCGAGCCTTGATCAGCGCCTTGACCGCTTCGCCGAGAATCGCGGCGGAATCGTCGAATTCTATTCCGCGAACCTGGTCGAACCGGTTCTCGCTGCTGCCGTCCACTATGCAATGGTGAGCGATAAAGACCCAATCATGAATCATATAGGCCGGCGCGTAGCCCCATGGCGACAGCCCCTTGAAGATCTGCGCGATTTTCGGGATCGAACCGCCATCCGTGTACATGAGACCCGGCTGGATCGTGCTGCCCGGAGCAGACGGATCCGATCGATGGAAGATCAATGGATCTCGTGGGTCGGGCACGAACAGGAAGTTTCCGTCGCCCGAACTGTTGCCCGCACCGACCCACATGACGAAAAGGCTTCCCGACAGCTGACCCGTGGTGAGTTTCTGATAGTCGATTGAACCGCACCCCGCCGCCATGGCGACGACCAGTCCCAACAGGCCCATGGCTGTCTTTTTCAGGGCACCGGCTTTGTCGATCCTCATGAAATCTCCCCCCTGCGCAAGTTTTGACATGGAATGCCATTCTTGTCTCGGTCGAGCTTTCCGGGACGCCGCCTTGCGGCTGCTTCGGCCAGGGATGATGAGGTTCGAGCAACCGGCTTGATTGTCCGCACCCGCAATGCTCCGTTGCCGCTTCAAGCATGCGGAGAAAGACTATGACCGGCTTTGTCGACCGCCAGCGCGCCACGCATTTGATGCAACGGGCCGGCATCGCGGCGCTGGTGCTCTCAGCGCCCGAGGCGTTCCATTATGCGACTGGCGCGTGGATCGGCCCGGCGGGCCTGTTCCGGCGTGCCGGCGGCGGCTTCGTCGTCATCCCGGCCCGGCAAGACCTGCCGATCGGCGTCGTGGTCGCCGACTTCAACGCGGCGCAGCTGCGGACCGCCGCGCCCGAGGCGGTGGTGCGCTCGCACCCGATCTGGATCGAATCCGCACCGGTCGAGACAGGATCTCACGGCCTCCCGTTGGCCGCGCGCATCGAGGCCGGCCTCGCCTCGCTCGGCCGCGCGCCCGATTTCTCCCGTCCCGCCACCTTCGATCTCGCCGGTTCGGTCCGTCAGCTGCAGGCGATGCTCGCCGAATTCGGACTGGCGCGCGCGACGCTGGGCGTCGACCTCGACTTTATCCCCGCCGCCGATTTCGCCGCCATCCAGGCGCTGCTGCCGGATTGCCCGATGGTCGACGGCTCGCCGGTGCTGGACAGGCTGCGGGCCATCAAATCGCAGCGCGAGATCGATCTCCTGCAGCAAGGCATTTTTCTCTCGGAAGCCGGGCTGGAGCGGCTGCAGGTGGATGCGATGGGCGGCATGCGCCAGGCCGATCTCGTCGCGCTCTACCGGCAAGGCGTCGCCGACGCGGCGGCCGGGCTGTCCCATGCGGTGGCGACGGCGGAATATGTGACGCTGGGCGCCCGGGCCAAGGGCGCCGACGCCAAGGCCACGGCCGGCGATCCCTTGAAGTGCGACATGGTCTGCACGGTCGGGTTCTATGCCTCGGACATGTCGCGCAATTTCACTTTCGGTCCGCCTTCCGCCGACCAGGCGGAACTGCACGCCATCGCCGAGCGCGCCTTCGAGGACGCGCTGACCGCGCTCGTGCCGGGAAACACGCTCGCCCATGTGCACCGCGTGACCACCGAAAGCCTGGCGCGGCAAGGGCTGCGCTCCTATCGCCGCGGCCATTTCGGTCACAGCGTCGGTCAATCGGTCTTCTCCGAACAATGGCCGTTCATTGCCGCCGACAGCGATGTCGAGATCGAGGCCGGCATGGTGCTGGCCTTCGAAATCCCGCTCTATATAGACGGCCTCGCCAGCTTCAACCTGGAAGACCAGTTCCTGATCACGCCGGATGGGCCGAGGCCGATGAACCGGCTGCCGAGGCGGCTGGAGACGATTGGGTAGGCCGCCACTCTACGACGCCCCCCTCTGCCCTGCCGGGCATCTCCCCCACGAGGGGGGAGATCGGCTGCCGTGACCGCTTTCGCCAATTTTCAACATTGCAAGAAGACGAGCCGGCGCCGAAACGTCCAATCTCCCCCCTTGAGGGGGAGATGTCCGGCAGGACAGAGGGGGGCGCCACGGAACTCGACGTTGATTGCCTAGCCAACTAACTACTCACCGGCGGCCGCCTCTCCCTCCACGGCATCGCCTGCTCCAGCTGCACCGACGCGGCCAGCACCGTCGCCTCGTCGCCATAGCGGCCGACCAGTTGCACGCCGATCGGCACGCCGCCTTTCGACCAGCCGAGCGGCAATGAGATCGCTGGCTGGCCGGAAATGTTGAAGGGGAAGGCAAACACCGCATCCGTCCATTTGGCGTTGTAGCGGTCGATGTCGGTCTCCGACATGTCGTAATAGCCGAACGGCCGCGGCAGCTGCGTCAGCGTCGGCGTGATGAAGAGATCGTAGGCGCTGAGATCGGCGACAATGTCGCGGCCGACCTGCCTGAGCTGCTCGACATCGCTGATGTGCCTGATGCCGCTGGTCGCACGGCCGCGCTCGATGATCGCCCAGGTCACCGGCTCGACGTCATCTGGGGTTACCGGCCGGCCGATCACCGTTTCATGGTAAGCGAAGGTCGCCGCCGTCTGCACGCAGGTCATGTTGGTGTAGGTCGCCCAGACGGCATTGGCGTCGAGCGGTACGTCGTGTTCCTCGACATCGTACCCCAGCCCTTCAAGCGTCGCGACGGTCGCCAGCACCGCCGCCTTCACCTCCGGGTCGATCGCCGTGCCGTTGGGCGGCGACACGGAAAAGCCGATGCGCAGCTTCTTCGGCGCCCGCGCCGACAGGATGAGCCAGGAGCCGTCCGGGACCGGCGGCGTATAGGGGTCGCCCGGCAGCGCGCCGGATACCGCGTCGAGATAGGCTGCGGTGTCGCGCACGCTGCGCGAGCAGCACAGGAAATAGGCGCCGCCATACCAGTAGTCGCCGAACGGCGCGAGGCTGACGCGGCCGCGCGACGGTTTCAAGCCGACGATGCCGCAGCAGGAGGCCGGAATGCGGATCGAACCGGCGCCGTCGCTGGCCTCGGCGATCGGCACCATGCGCGCGGCGATGGCCGCCGCCGCGCCACCGCTCGAGCCGCCGGGCGTGATGCCCTCCTTCCACGGGTTCTTCGTCGTACCGTAGAGTTTCGGCTCCGTGGTGATCGACCAGCCGTTCTCCGGTGCGTTGGACTTGCCGACCAGCACCAGCCCCGCCGCCTTCATGCGGCGCACGACCTCGGTGTCGAAGTCGGCGACGATGTCTTTCAGGTAGAAGCAGGAATTGGTGTTCGGCGCGCCGGTCCAGGACGAGGCGAGTTCCTTGAGCAGGAACGGCACCCCGGCGAAAGGCGCCGATCTGTCGACCGTTTGCGCCTGCGCGCGGGCCATGTCGTAGAGGCGATGGATCACCGCGTTGAGCGCCGGGTTGAGCCGCTCGACCAGCGTGATCGCCGCCTCGACCAGCTCCGCCGGCGAGACCTGGCCGCCGCGCACCAGTCCCGCCAGGTCAAGCGCATCGGACTCGGCATAGGTTTTCAGCAGACTGTCGGTGACCATCTTTCTCTCCCTTGCATGTTCCCGCATCGCCAAGGGCGAGCCCAGCCGTCGCGGTTGGATCATGCTGTGGTGGGGCTGGTTCCTCCTCCAGCGCCAGCAGCCGGATTGCGTCAGGCCAGCTCGACGGTGCGCCCCAGCACGATGCTCTGTTCGGCGGCGAGCACGATGCGCAGGCTGTTGACCGCCGCATCCATCTGCTCGGTCAAATCGAGATCCTCGCGGATGGCGCGCAGGAAGAAGGCTTGCTCGCGATCGCACAGTTCCTGATGGCCGGGCTCGTCCTCCATGCTGACGATCTCGTCCGGTTTGGAGAAATTCTTGTCGCCGTCGACCGAGGCATAGTGGATCTTCAACGCATCGGTCTTGGTGTGGCGGTCGATGTCGGCCGAATTGGAGACCTCGGCGTCCTTGTCATTGCTCGCGGCCTGGCCGGCGACGATCGACACCGCGCCCTTGGGCCCGACCACATCCTTCACGAAATAGGCCGTCTCGCTCATCATCGGCCCCCAGCCGGCCTCGTACCAGCCGACCGAACCGTCATCGAAGGTGACGTGCAGATGGCCGTAATTCTGCTTGTCGGCCTCGGCCCAGAGCTTGGCGCCGATGCCGTGCACGCGCACTGGCTTGGCGCCGGTGAGCTGGCACATGACGTCGACATAGTGCACGCCGCAATCGACGATCGGGATCAGCGAATCGATCAGGTTCTTGTGCCAGTGCCAGGCGGTGCCGCTGCTCTGCTGGTTGAGGTTGAGGCGCATGACCAGCGGCTTGCCCAGCGTCTTGCCGACCTCGATGAACTTGATCCACGAGGGATGGACGCGCAGGATATAGCCGAGCACCAGCTTGCGGTTCTTCGCCCGTGCGGCGGCCACGACCTTTTCGGCGTCCTCGATGTTGGTGGCGAGCGGCTTTTCCATGAACACATGGCAATCGGCCGCGATCGCCTTCAGCGCATATTCGGCGTGCGTGTTTGGCCAGCTGTTGATCGACACGGCGTCCGGCCTGGTTTCCTTCAGCGCCAGATCGAAATCCTCGTAGAGCGGATAGCCGGCTAATTCCGCCGGTATCTTCGTGTTGCTCTTGATCGAGCGGCTCATGATGCCGACGATCTGAAAACCGTCCGAGCGGTGATAGGCGCTGGCGTGCGAGGCGCCCATATTGCCGAGACCCACCACCAGCACTTTTACCTTGTCGGCCATCTCAGCCTCCTTAATTCTTCCTTGAATGTGCGCGGCGATCGGCTGCCGCTCGTATATCTATCCGGGACAATCACCTCAGGTCAGCGCCGCCGCCCTTGGCCCGCCTTGGCTCCTTTCCTCTCCCCCGTCGATCGGGGGAGAGGTGTCGAGCGAAGCTCGACGGAGTGGGGGTCGACCTTCGCGCCCACCTAAGGGTTACTTGCTCGCCAGATCGTGCCTATCTTGCGACGACTGCGCGTTTGGCGAACGCCTTCCCCCACTCCGTCGCCGCTGCGCGGCGCCACCTCTCCCCCCTCCGGAGGGAGAGGAAAGGAGCCAAAGCGGGCCAAGGGCGGCGCTCACCTCGGCGCTGACCCTCACTTCACCGCCGAATCGAACAGATGCGCCTTGATCTTCTCGACATCGAGCGCGGCAAAACCTTCCGACAGCTTGACGCCGTCGGCATCGGCCTTGACCTTGGCCTTGTCGAAGTCGTTGGCCGCGGGAATGAGGTCGTTGGTGCAGACGTCCTCGGCCTTCACCGGATTGGTGATCTGGCCGATCTTGTGGATCTCGTCGAAGAAGCCCTGCCAGCTCGCCATGTCGTGCGAGCCCCAGCCGCCGCGCTTGTCCATGTCGCCACGGAAGACATTGATCTGCTGCAGGATCGAGGTGGTGCCGAGTTCCGGCCCGAGATTCTTGGCCAGTGTCGGGAATTGCTCGAACACCGCTTCGACGGCCGCGCGTGGATTTTGATAGCCAAACTCCAGGCCCATCGCCCAGCCGCGAAGGTATTTCTCCAGGAATGCCTTCTTGTCGGGATCCTCGAGGTCGGCGGCGCGCACCACGAACGTGTTGGCCGGCAGCTTGGAGTTCTTGACGCCGAGCCAGTATTCGAAGTCGAGGCCCTTGGCGATCCATTCGGCGCGCAGCCCCTCCCATGACAGGGCAGCGTCGCCCTGGCCGCCGGCAAGCGCGGTGCCCCAGGTCGGCCAGCCGGCCTCGACATATTTGACCTTCTTGATGTCGACGCCCTGCGCGGCGAGCAGCGGATCGGTGATCGACTGCCAGGCCGCGGAACCGAGCAGGATGGTCTTGCCTTCGAGCTTCTTGAGGTCGTTCGACCCCTCGCCCTTGCGGAAGGCGATGCTGAACGTGTCGCGCGCACCCATGTGGAACACCGACTTCAGCTTCATGCCGTTCTGAATGGCGAAGGAGAACACGCCGGGTGACGGGAAGCCCATGTCGGCCTGGCCGACATCGACGAACTTCACGGTCGCGGTGCCATCCGACGGCCCCGGCTGCATGTCGGTCTCCAGCCCGTCGAAATAGCCGGCCTTCTTCGCCGCCCAGTAGGGGTAGTCGTCGAGCACTTCGAGCGTGCCGCGCGGCGAGATCCAGGTGAATTTTCCATAGGCCTCGGCCCGCGCCTTGAAGCCGGTGGCGCCAAGCGCCGTCGCCGTCACCAGGCCGGCGCCGGTCACCTGCAGGAAAGTGCGGCGGCTCATTCCCGCCTGTTGGACGAAATCGTCTTCGGTCATGGCATTCCCCTTTTTGTTTGACGTCAGTCTGCCGCCCGCCTCCCGGGCGTCTTGCTTTAAACCCTCATGCCTCCCAGCTCGCCCATTTCTTGCCGATCAGGAAGAACAGGACGTAGATCAGGATGCCGAGCGTCGACAGGATCAGCACCACGGCGAAGAACTGCGGCATCTGGATCATCGACGAATAGGTGGTCAGCCGGTTGCCGAGGCCGAAGCCGCCGCCGACCATCTCGGCGCCGACGGCGGTGAGCAGGCCGAAGATGGCGCCGATCATCAGGCCGACCAGGATCATCGGCAGGGCCATCGGCGCGCGGATCTTCCAAAAGATCTGCAAGGTGCTGGCGCCATAGGAACGCGCCAGCGCGATCTTGGCGCTGTCGACGCGGCGAAAGCCGGTGGCGGCATTGATCATCACCATCGGCCCGGCGGCCAGCGCCACCGCGATGATGCGCGGCGTGTAGCCGAAGCCGAAGCGCAGGATGAGCAGCGGCACCAGCGCCAGCATCGGCGTGGTGACCAGCAGCAAAATGTAAGGCGCGACGATTTTTTCCGCGAACGGGAACTGGGTGATGACGGCGGCCAGCACCAGGCCGACGACGGCGCCGATGGCAAAGCCAGACACCAGCTCGACCAGCGTGTAGCCGAGATGCGGCGCGATCAGCGGGAACTCGTCGAACAGCGCATAAGCAATCGAGCTCGGCGGCGGCATGATGTAGAGCGGCACATGGAACAGCCGCAGCGCCAGTTCGATGCCGCCGATGATAATGACCGCGACAGCGAGGATTGCCGCCACTTCCTTGCCCGACTTGATGCCGGGACCGCTGGCGAAGGCCGACAAATTGGTCAGGCTGACATCGTGGCCGTCACCCGACTTGGTGCCCGACTTGGACTTGGAGAATTCCGGGATGGCGTCGCTCACGGCCTGATCCTCACGATCTCGGCGCTGGTGCGCTCCTGTTCCGGCGGCTTCGGCCTGGCGCGCTCGCCGACAATGTCCAGCTTGATCCGGTTGGTGAGGTCGAAGACCTCCTTGGTCGCCATGATTTCCAGTGAGCGTGGCCGTGGGAACGGCACGCGGTATTCCTTGGCGACCCGTCCCGGCCGTGCGCTCAGCACCACCACCCGGTCCGAGAGAAAAATCGCTTCCTCGATGCTGTGGGTGATGAAGACGATGGTGGTCTTGGTGTCGAGCCAGATCTCCTCGACCAGCCGATTCATCTCCTCGCGGGTAAAGCTGTCGAGCGCGCCGAACGGCTCGTCCATCAAAAGCACCGATGGCTTCAGCGCCAGCGCCCGCACGATCGCCGCGCGTTGCTGCATGCCGCCCGAAAGCTCGCGCGGGAACTTGCCGCCGAAGCCGTCGAGCCCGACCCGGTTGAGCAGATGCGCGATCCACGCCCGGTCAGGCTTCTCGCCCTTGATCTCGAAGGGAAAGCGGATGTTGGCGTCGAGATTGCGCCACGGCAGCAGGTTTGCTTCCTGGAAGACGATGCCGATATCGGGATGCGGCCCGGTGATCGCTTTGCCGTCGAGCCGGATCTCGCCGCTGGTCAGGCTGTGCAGGCCCGACATCGACCACAAAAGCGTGGTCTTGCCGCAACCGGACGGGCCGACGATCGAGACGATTTCATTGGCGCGGACATCGAGGCTGCAGCGGTCCAGCGCCAGCAGGTCGCCGGACGCCGTGTGATAGATCTTGGTCGCTGCCTGCACGCCAAGCTTCGGCGTTGTTATCTCGCCCGCGTTCATCCGCCCCTCGGAGACTGCGTGATGATCCCAATGGTCATCGGACTGCCGAAAATCAGTCTGTAACTATCCTACTTTGCTGTCAAGCACCGGCGGCGGTAGCCGTATCATCAAAATTCCACCGAAAGGCTATAGACTTGTTTTTGCAATATTTTCTACGTCTTGAATTCTGTGTTGCTTTCCTACATACTTGTCGAGAGAAGCGCGAACATGCCCCCTGCGGCACGTAACGGTTGCACCGTGGCCGGGCGCATGGAACGACAGCGTGCAAACGTGATAAGAGGTCCGGTCCAAAGGGGCGGAGGAAGACCCACTTCATGACCGAAGCTGCGAGCCACGAAGAACCTGTTCCAGATCACGACCAGGATGGGCGCGAGCCTGTCAGGCGCATTCCCGACATCATCTCGCTGGTCAAGGATTCCTACGGCGAGTTGCGCCGGGCCGAGCGCCGCGTCGCCGATGTCGTGCTCGACGACGTCAAATACGCGGTCGACGCTTCCAACGCCGCCCTTGCCCAGCGCGCCGGGGTCAGCGAACCGACGGTGACGCGGTTTTGCCGCGCCATCGGCTGCGAGGGCGTGCGCGATTTCAAGCTCAAGCTGGCTCAGAGCCTCGTCGTCGGCGCGCTCTATTTGGCCAAGTCGCCGGCGCCGGGCAGCGGCAACGGCATGCCATTCTGGAATGCCGTGTTCGGCGAGGCGCGCCGGGCGCTGCAGGAGGCCGAGCGGCAGCTCGATCCGGTTGAGCTGGAAAAGGCCGCCGAGCTGATCGCCAAGGCGCGCCAGGTCACGGTGTTCGGGCTGGGCGGCAGCTCTTCGGCGCTGGCGCAGGAAACCCAGTACCGGCTGTTTCGCTACGGCATCACGGTCAATGCCCAGTGCGACCCCTATCTGATGCGCATGACCGCCTCGACCTTGAAACCCGGCGACCTGGTGATCGCGATCTCTGCGACCGGGCGCACGCGCGAGGTGATCGAGGCCGTCGAACTCGCCAAGCATTACCGCGCCAACGCCGTCGGCGTGACCGCGCCCGACACGGAGCTCGCGCGCGCCTGCGACGTCAGGCTGACGGTCGCGGTGCCGGAATATCCCGACACGCTGAAGCCGACCGCCTCCCGCTATGCCTTTCTGGCCATGATCGACCTGCTCGCCGTCGCCGCGGCCTACAAGCTCGATGCCTCGGCCCGCGAGACCGTGCGCCGCATCAAGTACAACGCCCAGATCCATCGCACCGGCAAGGAGATGGAGCCGCTGGGAGATTAGGGCACATCTTCCACCTTCTCCCCCTTGTGGGGTGAGCAGCCGGTTCGCGTAAGCGAATTCATCGTGCCGGTGGCACGATGAAAGGCCGGCGAACGCTGGGACGCTGCGAAGCAGCGGGGACCCAGCAGGGTGGATCGGCTACCACGCCCGGCCCTTCGCAGGCTCAGGGCGTTCGAAGCTCGAAAAGCCAAGCAATTGGCTTTTCGTTCGCTGCGCGAACCGCTTCTCACCCCGCAAGGGGAGAAGGAAGGACCGCGCGATACCAAGCTGAGGAAAGAGGCAAGACATGCTCGAAATGGCACCATCGAAACAGGCCGCCGCATGGCTCGAATCCCTGGCACGCGCGCTCGAAGCCGGTGACGTTTCGGCAGCAAGCAACCTGTTCGTCGACGACTGCTACTGGCGCGATCTGCTGACCTTCACCTGGAACGTCACCACCATGGAAGGCCGCGAAGCGATCGCCGACATGCTCGAGGCAACGTTCGCCACGACGAAGCCGACCGCATGGCAGCTCACCGGCGAGGCGACCACCGACGAAGGCACGATCGAGGCGTGGTTCAGCTTCGAAACAGCGGTGGCCTGGGGACAGGGCATCATGCGCCTGCGCGACGGTCGTTGCCGGACCTTGTTCACAGCGATGACCGACCTCAAGGGGTTCGAGGAGCGCAAGGGCGCGAAACGGCCGCTCGGCGTGCGCCACAAGGCCGACCCCGAGCGCGAGACCTGGTCGGAGGCGCGGGCGCGCGAGACGCGCGAGCTCGGCGCATCCGAGCAGCCCTATTGCCTGGTCATCGGCGGCGGCCAGGGCGGCATCATGCTCGGCGCGCGGCTCAGGCAGCTCGGCGTGCCCTCGATCGTCATCGAGAAGAACGCGCGGCCCGGCGATTCCTGGCGCAACCGCTACCGCACGCTCGTGCTGCACGACCCGGTCTGGTACGACCATCTGCCCTATATTCCGTTCCCGGAGAACTGGCCTGTCTTCACGCCCAAGGACAAGATGGGCGACTGGCTGGAAATGTACACGCGCGTCATGGAGCTCAACTACTGGGTCGCCACGAAATGCCTCAGCGCTTCCTATGACGAGGCCAAGAAAGAGTGGACCGTGGTGGTCGACCGCGTCGGCCGGCAGATCACGCTGAAGCCGAAGCACATCGTCTTCGCCACCGGCGCCTATGGCCCGCCCCGGAAGATCGATCTGGCCGGCGCCGACCAGTTCAAGGGCGAATTGCTGCACTCCAGCCAGTATGCCAGCGGCGAGAAATTCCGCGGCAAAAAGGTTGCGGTCATCGGTGCAGCAAGCTCGGGGCATGATGTCTGCGTCGACCTCTGGGAAAGCGGCGCAGACGTCACCATGATCCAGCGCTCGCCGACCACCGTGGTCAAATCGGACACGCTGATGGAGGTCGGCTTCGAGATCTTCTCGGAAACCGCGCTGGCGCGCGGCATCACCACCGAGAAGGCTGACATGATCGTCGCCTCGACCCCGTTCGCACTGGTGCCCAAGGGCCAGCGCGCGCTCTACGAAGTGATCAAGGCGCGCGACGCCACCTTCTACGACCGTCTGCGCGCCGCCGGCTTCGCCCTTGATTTCGGCGACGACGAGACCGGCCTGCTGATGAAGGCCTACCGCACCGGCTCCGGCTATTACATCGATGTCGGCGCCTCGGACCTGATCATCGAAGGCAAGATCGGCATCCGCAGCGGCGTCGCCATCAAGTCGCTGACGCCGAACGGCATTCTGTTCGAGGACGGCAGCGAACTCGAGGCCGACGCCATCGTCGCCTGCACCGGCTACCAGTCGATGAACGAGAATGTCGCGGCACTTGTCTCGCGCGAGGTCGCCGACAAGGTGGGCCCGTGCTGGGGCCTCGGCTCCGGCGTCAAGGGCGATCCCGGCCCCTGGCAAGGCGAGCTGCGCAACATGTGGAGGCCGACGGCACAGGAAGCGCTCTGGTTCCACGGCGGCAATCTGGCGCTGTCGCGCTTCTATTCGAAATACGTGGCGCTGCAGATCAAGGCCCGGATGGAGGGTATCGCAACCCCGGTTTATGGGAAGCCGAGCAATTCTTCGCGTCCGAGCTGAACCGAACCGGCGCCCTGGACCAGCACCCTGGATCGAATCTCTCGCAAAGTCTGAGATGCGAGGAGGATTTCCGCTATAATGGCCGTAACTCGGGGGAGGAACGCGGATGGGGTGGTTAAGAGGGTTACGCATAAGGTTGGGCCTGAAGAAGGATCCGTTGCCACCCCTTCCAGGTGTCGAGATCGGTCGCCACACTTACGGTCTCACGAAAGAATCGTTCTTCGTCCCGCATCGCAACGTGCCGGTGCGGATAGGCTCGTTCTGTTCAGTCGGCCCAGGCGTTCTGTTCATCTGCGCGGCCGGTCACCGCCTCGACACCGCGACCACCTATCCGATCCAGTTTGTGGACGGGAAGATCCACAATGCGCCCGGCACAACCGGCAAGGGGCCAATCACGGTCGGTCACGACGTTTGGATCGGCGCCCGCTGCATTATCCTTGCCGGCGTGACGATCGGCAATGGCGCGGTAATCGGCGCGGGCAGCATCGTCACAAGGGACATTGCGCCCTATGCCATCGCGGTCGGCAATCCGGCTCGCACCATCCGGTACCGATTCGAGCCAGAGGTGATTGACCGCCTGCAGTCACTGAAATGGTGGGACTGGCGAGACGACCTGATCCGCGAACGCGTCGAGCTGTTGACGGCGATGGGTGTCGAGCGTTTCTTGAATGCGCCGGGCATCGCGTAATTACGACCCGGCGTAATGGTATCGGCGGTCAATCAGCCGCTCGACGCAGCGTGGCCTTCGCGGGCGGATCAATCGTGCCGATGCCCGAAATGCCTTGCGGCCACCTCGACATGCGTATGGTGAGCATGCGCGTCGAAACGCTCGGTCTCATCATGGTCGGGCGCCTCGTTCGGCCACCATGTGCCGCCGATGACGATGCCTTCCGACACTAGCCGCTGGTCGGCGACCAGTGAGGCGCCGACCGCGTCGACGAAGGTGAAGCGGCCCGGCCGCTGCCGGAGCACGGCGACGTCGCCGACCGTGCCGACAGCCAGCGTGCCGAGGTCCGGCCGTGCGATCGCCCGCGCCGGCCCTTGCGTCGCCGCGCGCAGGACCTCGACCAGCGGCATGCCGAGCGCCATCAGCTTCGACATGCAGACCAGAATGTCGAAGGCCGGCCCGTCGACGCAGTAGAGATGCACGTCGCTCGAGATCACGTCGGGCGCCAGCCCCTCGGCGAGCATTGCCCGGGCGACGTCGAAATCGAACGAGCCCATGCCGTGGCCGAGATCGAAAATGACGCCGCGCTCGCGCGCCAGCCGCATGTCGGGCCGCACCGCGCCGGAGGCGAAGACCGGCGCGTTGGGAAACGGCCGGAAGCAATGGGTGAGGATGTCGCCCCGGCGCAGGCGCGGCAGCACTTCGGAGCGGCCGGGCGGCGGCTCGTCTATATGCGCCATCAGCGGCAGGCCTGCTTTGTCGGCGGCCTCCAGCGCGAGATCGACCGGGGCGATGCCGCTGGTGCCGCCGGCATGCTTGCCGGAGCGGACTTTGACGCCGACCACGACATCGGCGTGCTCGCGCGCGGCGGCAACCACTTCGCGCGGCTCGCAGAGCCTGAGATCGCCGCATTCGCCGACCGACACCGTCTGCGAGAAGCCGAAAATGCCGGCAAAGGAAATGTTGACATAGGCCAGGATGCGCACCTTCGAACGCTCCATGACGTGACGACGGAAGCCGAGGAAATTGCCGGCGCCGGCACTGCCCGCATCGATGAAGGTGGTGGTCCCGCTCTTGGCCGCCAGCCGGTCGGCATCGACGCCGAGCGAGGTGCCGCCCCAGTAGACGTGGCTGTGCAGGTCGATCAGGCCGGGCGCCACGATGCAGCCCGTCGCATCGACCATCCGTGCGGCCCGATCAGCCGGAATGTCGGCATCGACCGCCGCGACACGGCCATTGGCGATGGCGACGTCGCGCGGTGCGTCGAGGCCAGCCGCCGGATCGATCAGCCGTCCGCCCTTCAGCAGGAGGTCGAATTGCATTGGGGGAACCTCCGCTTCGTTGTCTTTGTCAGACCGGCCGGTAAGCGACGGCCTCGACTTCGATCTTGATGTCGATCATCAGCCGCGACTCGACCGTGGTGCGGGCCGGCGGGTCCTTGGGGAAGTGCCTGCCGTAGACGGCGTTGAAGGCGCCGAAGTCGCGCGCGTCCTCGAGCCAGACCGTGGTCTTCACCACATCGTCCATGGTGCAGCCGGCCAGCGCGAGCGCGGCCTTGACGTTGGCAAGCACCTGCTCGGTCTGTTCCGTTATGCCGCCCTTGACCACGATGCCGTCGCTGCCGACCGGAACCTGGCCCGAGACATAGACGAAGTCGCCGGCCCGCACGGCGGGCGACAGCGGCACATGGGACGTTCCAAAAGTCTGCTTGGGCAAGGGGTGACCTCCTGTGATAACGCGGCAGTGCGCCCTGGCGCGGCCGCCTTGGCCGAGATTTACCCCGATCGGGACGATCCGGATAGAGGCCTTGTTGGAAAGCAACATTCTTCGAAATCCACGTTGCTTTATTACAGAAGCGCCTGCATCGTGCGTGCGCCGGGCGGCTCCCGAAACCGCCAAGGATCCGTGCCTTCCCGACTGGAGAAACCACAATGACCTTCGACAAGAACCCGTTTCCACCAGGCGATGCCGACCGCCACGCGCTGTGGGAGATGCTGGTGCGGCGCGACATCGACGCCTTCATCGGCCAGGACTGGCCGATGGTCGAACATGATTTCGTCGCCGAGAGCTTCTTCGGTATGCACGCGCATTTCCTGTCCAACGCCGACGCCTGGCGACTGCAATTCCCCAGGCTGGAAATCTATCGCGACGAGTGGCTGCGCCAGGCGAGGGAAACGGCGGCGACGGAATTCGCCGAGCCGCTGCGCGAGGCGCTGTTTCGCGTCACCAATTTGCGCGACATCGATGTCGACGGCGACCGCGCCGTGCTGCACAAGAAGTTCGACGGCACCGTCGCCAAGGCGGATGGCAGTGGCGACCGGCTGAAATGGCAGACGCTGTATTTCTGCAGGAAGGTCGACGGCAATTGGAAGATCGCGGGCTTCGTCGGCTACATGCCCTATCCGCTGGGCGCCTGAAGCTGCCGCGTCACCATGATCAGTAGAGCGTGATGAAAGCCGGAAACAGCAGGCCGGTGTGCCTGAAATACTCGATCAGCTCGATGACCGGGAAGATGGCGAGGAAATAGAGCCCGTCGAAGAATGTGCGCTTGAGCGCCCGGGGCGAGAACTGCAGCTGATCGTCGTCACGGTAGAGCAGCGGATTTGGCCAGAACCGGGGAGTAGCCTTGATATAGGCGGCATAGGCTGGGCCGAACTTGCCCAGGAGATATTCGGCCTCCTTGCGCGCCGTGAAACGGAAGATGAGGAAGCTGGCCACGCCAAGCACGCCGGCCGCCACCAGCGAGCCGTAGAGCAATCCGATGCCGATCGCGCCGATCGTCGAGAAGAAATAGAGCGGGTTCTGGCTCATCGAGAACGGTCCGGTCGAAACCAGTTCCTCGTTCTTCTTGCCGCCGACATAGAGGATGCTCCAGAGCCGGCCGGCAACGCAGGCGAGCACCAGGCAGAAGCCGAGGAATTCGAGCGTTTCGTGGCCGTTCGAGCCTTCGCTCAGCGCCGGCTTGGTGAGGAACAGAAGCAGCACCGCGAGCACCGCCGCCGCCCGCACGAAGATCAGCCGCTTGCGCTGGGCGAAGGCCTCCGTGACCGGCTTGAGGGAAGCGTAGCTCATTTGTGTTTTCCTGGGGCGACAGGCCCGGGAGCACTGGGGCACGCCATTGATGGCGGATACAAGGCAGTGGCTTTCTATCAGCGCACTACGCGGCTTTCGTAAAGGCCCTTTGGCTGACCGGCACCCATTCTTACGAAATTGTATGCCGGCGGACAGGCTGGCGCGAACTCGATTGCCTATTGTCGAATGCCGGATCGTTTCCGGCCGGCAATCATCGACCTTGGGATTTCGGCCGTGCTCCGCCCCACCGCACCGAAACACAACAGGGTCTCCGACTTCGTTTTACCCTCTCGCTCGGCACTGCCGCCCGCGGTCTTGCCGCCGAGGCATTCCGAACGCGTGACCATCCTAGGAACGGACCCATGCCGGTGATAGCCTCTCCCCGATATCGGCAATCAACCGGACCAGCCATGCGACTTCTGCTCGTCGAGGACGACCACAGGACGGCCGACTACATCGTCAGGGGGCTGACCGAGGCCGGACATGTCTGCGACCTGCTGCGCAACGGCCACGACGCGCTGTTCGCGGCGACCAGCGGCAACTATGATGTGATCGTTGCCGACCGGATGATCCCCGGCCTCGACGGCCTGTCCCTGGTCAAGGCGATCCGCGCGGCGGGTGTGCGCACGCCGGCGATCTTCCTCACCTCGATCGGCGGCATCGACGACCGCGTCGAAGGGCTGGAAGCCGGCGGCGACGACTATCTGGTCAAGCCCTTCGCCTTTTCCGAGCTGCTTGCCCGCATCAATGCGCTCGGACGCCGTCCGGCGGCGCAGGAGCAGAAGACGGTTCTGCGGGTCGCCGACCTCGAGATGGACCTGATCATGCGGCGCGTCGTCAGGCAGGGCCAGCCGATCGACCTGCAGCCGCGCGAGTTCAGCCTGCTGGAGGTGCTGATGCGCGGCGAGGGCCGCGTCATCACCCGCACCATGCTTCTGGAGCGCGTCTGGGATTTTCATTTCGACCCCAGGACCAGCGTCGTCGAGACCCATATCAGCCGGCTGCGCGCCAAGGTCGACAAGCCGTTCGAGACCCAGCTCATCCACACCGTCCGCAACACCGGCTACAGCCTGCACGCATCGCCTTCGCCATGACCGCGACATGGGTCCGCCTGCTGCGCAGCACGCCGTTCCGGCTCGCGCTGACATTCGCCTTCCTGTTCATGCTGGCCTTCGTGCTGTCGGGCGCCATCGTCTACCAGATGATGAGCGCCGATCTCGCCGAGCAGCTCGACGACACCATCAGGGAGACCTACTCGGTCATCGCCGCGACCTATGCCGACAAGGATCTCAAGGAACTGGTGGAGACCGTCCAAAGCCACTCGGCGCGCAGCCTGAAGAAGGAACAGCTGTTTTCGCTTACCGACGCCGCCGGCGAGCGCCTGGCCGGCAACTTCACCGCGGCGGGACTTCCCGACGGGTTCTCGGCCTTCGACGCCGTATTGCCCGGCGTGCCGCCGGACACCGGATATCGCGCCTTTTCCGGCGCGGTCGGCGGCAACACCCTGACGGTCGCCTTCAGCCTTTCCGAGACGGAGGAGCTGGAGACGATCATGCTGATGAGCTTCGGCTGGGCCACTCTGATCATCACCGGCCTGGCGGTGGCTGGCGGCGCCCTGCTCGCCTCGCGCGTCCAGCGCCGTCTCGATGGCATTGCCGCCACCATGGTCGATGTCTCGCATGGCCGGCTGCACACCCGCATTCCACTGACCGGCAAGGGCGACGACATCGATCTCGTCTCCATCCAGGTCAATGCGGCGCTCGACCGGCTGTCGGGCTTGGTCGAGGGCATGAAGCAGGTCAGCGCCAACATCGCGCACGATTTGAAGACGCCGCTCAACCGGCTGCAGATGATCCTGGAAAGCGCGGCCGACAGAGCCGGGCAGGACCAGGACGTTTCCGGCGATCTGGCGGATGCACGCGCCGAGGGCCATCAGATCAACGAGACTTTCGACGCGCTGTTGCGGATCGCGCAAATCGAGGCTGGCGCGCGCAAGGCGCGCTTCACCGATGTCGATCTCGGCGAGATCCTGGAAACCATCGCGGAGATCTATGCCGACGTCGCCGAGGATGACGGCAAGTTGCTGTCATTGGTGCAGCCGCGGGACGTGGCGGACCGTATCCATGGCGATCGCGAGCTGCTGACGCAGATGTTCGCCAACCTAGTCGAAAACGCGCTGCGCCATTGCCCGCCGGGCACAACGATCAAGCTGTCGGTGGCGCGCGACGGCGACCATGTCCTAGCCGCAGTCGCCGACAATGGACCAGGCGTTCCGGCCGAGGAGCGTGAAAAAGTGTTCCAGCGGCTCTATCGGCTGGACCACAGCCGCTCGACGCCGGGCAGCGGCCTTGGCCTCAGCCTGGTCAGGGCTATCGCCGACCTGCACGGGGCATCGATAGCACTGGAGGATTGTCGGCCTGGGCTGGCGGTGGTGGTGAGCTTTCCCATCGCAATGGATTAGCCGGCGAAGATACAGCCAATCTCCCCCCTTGCGGGGGAGATGCCTGGCAAGGCAGAGGGGGGTGCTGTCCCGCCAACCTGTCGATGTCTGGCGACCAATCGGTAGGCTCACGCCTACAACAAACCGGGCGAGGCCGGCGTTCCGTCACACCCCCCTCTGGCCTGCCGGCCATCTCCCCCGCAAGGGGGTGTTTGGACCGGGGACATCGCGAACAGGTGTGCGAGGACATCGCGAACAGTTTGGCGTGCTTTGCGCCGGGAGGTTCGCGATGCCATTTGGGGACACCAGTGTGATGGATGGGAAGTTGGAGTTTGTGCGT
>NZ_JAIUIQ010000004.1:0-252322 GCF_020165735.1 Mesorhizobium sp. B283B1A | reverse complement strand
GATGCGAGGCACGATTGCCAATACTCAGCCAGACCGCTGGCGTCATCTGGATGAATCGCGGCCGCCCAGGCCCATCCTACCGCCTGGTCGGCTGTGAAGCCCGCATAGTCGAGCCAGCGGTCGTTGAGGAAGTCGCAATACCCGTCCGGCAGGGTAGACCATGCGGATGTCGGAATCGTATTGATGATCTTGCGGAGATTGACTTCGCTGTCCCGCAGCGCCTGGTCTGCGCGTTTGCGATCTTCTATGTCCACATTCGTCCCGTACCATCTGATTATGGTACCCGCCTCATTTCGCAACGGGTTGGCGAGAAACAGGAACCATCGGTACTCTCCATCGAATCGACGAATGCGGGCTTCTGTCGAGACTGGTGTGCCGGATGCGAGGCACGATTGCCAATACTCAGCCAGACCGCTGGCGTCATCTGGATGAATCGCGGCCGCCCAGGCCCATCCCACCGCCTGGTCGGCTGTGAACCCTGCATAGTCGAGCCAGCGGTCGTTGAGGAAGTCGCAATACCCGTCCGGCAGGGTAGACCATGCGGATGTGGGGATCGTATTGATGATCTTGCGGAGACTGACCTCACTCTCCCGCAGTGCCTCTTCGGCCTGCTTCCTATCATGGATATCAATGTGCAAGGCGTACCAGCGCATGATGCGCCCATTTCGATCCCGGAGTGGAAGCCCCCTAATTTGAAACCAGCGATACTTGTTGTCGGCGCCGAGAAGTCGCGCCTCAAGTTCATAAGGCTTCCCCGCCTTTATTGAACGTCTAAAATATTCGACGACGCGCGGAAGATCCGTGGGGTGAATCGTCACCGCTGTCTCCCATCGCTTTATTTCATCCTTAGGTTTGCCGAAGTATCCAGCGATATAGCTGTTTACGGCTGCGATCTCGCCGGTCGACGTCAAAACGGCAATTCCAGCCGGAATGCTGTCCGCTATCAGTTTGGAATCGTCTTCATCTTCGCGGACGGCCACTTCAGATGGCTCTTCAACCGCGATCTCATAGGATTCCTTGGCCAGACGTTTTCGGTCACTCGACAGTTTTAGCTCCTGTACCCTCACGCCCGCTTGGTTTGCGGCTACGTTCAGAACAAGCCTGTCGGTCTGCGATGGAAAATCGACCCTTCTTGACCCTGTGAACAAAACTCCGATGTTGGCCAGTATCCCCAGCCGCAAGGCCGCGACCGATATAGGAACGTCTCCTTGAAAGCTGTTCAGCAATGGCCAATCAGCCAGACCAACCTCGTTTAGTCCGTGAAACTCACGGATGATCGCTTCGGGTGAGACGGCAAATTGCTGGCCTGCACGGGCCACTTCGACGGGTTCCTCGTACGACGATTGGTTCAGTCGAATGTAAGCAAAATCGAGCCTCAGCATATCGACGAGCGTATCGAGTAATTTGCAAACGACTTCGGAAGCCATGTCGCCGCTTAGCAAGATGGGAACCTCAACCAACCTGGCTAGGTTATTCATGCACCGATACAGACGCTCAGTTTCCGCGCTAGCGCCCTCGCGTTGACGTCCCATGTTAAACTGTGATCTCCGAAAAAGCCCCTGCCGGCGACGTTTGTGTCCGTGCCCCGTCGTATCATGTACCCGCCCTCCCAAGATGCTGGCACATACGCGCGAGCGAGTTTGCACCCACTCGGTGCGCTGGTCCATTATGCCTTGGTGTCGGCTCACCAACCAATAGCACTCAGCAACATGGAAAGATCCCGGTCGATACCAAAGTGCTATGGATTCTCTGGCTAAGCAGGGGCACCCTAACCTGTGGTGAGGACGTCATTGCAGGCGATACTGGCTATGAATAAGCGCTCTAAGCGAACTGCGAGATAATGATGACATCCGGCGCTCTCTTGGCTGAGTACAGAGAGCTTCCACTCCGCCGCCTCAAAGATGCAAACGATATGGCCATGCTATGCGGCCTACATGCCGAACTCGATCAGGTTGCCGCACTATTTCTCAAAATCATTTTTACCAGACGCGGGCCCGATAGTGCGCATTTTCTGCCGGAGCGGTCCTGGGTACGTTCGGCTTACCAAGCTGGCGCGGCGGTCGCAGTCAGCATCAGCGTGCCGGCGGCGGGGCGTTTTGCCTTGACGCACTCTGCCTCTTCTTTGTGGCTTGCGTTTCTTTCGCGCAGTGTGAGAATTTCGTCGAACAGCTTTAGGGGCATGCCGCCGAGTTTGGCGGAGAATATCGGAAGCGTATGATGATGGAACGCGCAATTATCGCTGTTGTCGATGATGATGAGTCCGTGCGCGAGGCGCTTCCTGACCTCATTGGCATGTTTGGTCACGGAGCCGAAGCGTTCTCCTCCGCGGAAGAGTTCCTGGCCTCGAGACTAGTCGATCACACCAAGTGCTTGGTCCTTGACATCGCAATGCCAGGGATGTCGGGGATCGAGCTCCAACGCGAGCTGACGCAACAAGGCCGACAGATACCAATTGTTTTTATAACGGCCCATGGAGATGAGCAATTTTGCCGTCGTCTGCGCCAAAGCGGAACAATCGAATGCCTGCTGAAGCCATTCACGGACACTGCACTACTCGATGCGATCAACGCTGTAATGCGCTGACCGCCCGAGCGGACGTCGCTCATGAGCCGGTCCGCCTCCAGCCCGGATCCTAGGCCTTCGGTCTTGTCCACGGATGGTCTTCCCGACCACGATGGCCGCCCTGAAGCAGTGACGCTTCCATCATAACGCGCTGGCACCCGAACCTCACTAGACGCCAAACGGCATGGAGCCCTTTTTTTCGATAAGGGTGTCGATCTCGCCCATCCAAAATCGACACCAACGCATAATAGACGTTCGTGTCGGCCGGGTGCATTCATGGTTCGGAGGTAGGCACGTTCCGCTAGGCGACGCTTCATGAGGAAGACCCCACATCCCATTCCTTTTGCGGGATCCCAACTTGGGGACATGCGTCATGCCTGTGCATTTTTCAACGGCGACGATGATGCCTTTCGTGTGTTGTTTCCCTTCATGCAGGATGGTTTCGCATGCGGCGACAAAATCATTCACATTGTTAATCCAGGCGAGCGCTGCAGGCATTTGCACCGACTAAGGATGGCGGGCATCGACACGACAACTGCGGAGCAAAGCGGTCAGCTTGAATTTCGCACCAACACCGAAGCCTACCTCCGGGACGGTCGGTTCGATCAAGACCGGATGCTGGAGGTCTTTGAAACGCTGGCCAGCGGGAGTGCCGAGAGTGGATTTCCCCTCAGTCGCATTGTCTGCCACATGGATTGGGCCTCCGAGGTGAGGTCGCATATTGACGACCTGGTGGAGTTTGAAGCTCGGGTAAACGACGTATGGTCCCGTCACGATGACGCGGTTATCTGCGTGTACGACTTGGCAAAATTTGGTGGCGATACGGTCGTTGACATCATGCGGACCCATCCGATGATCGTCATTGGCGGCATCTTGCAACAGAATCCATTCTTTATGCCGCCTGAGGACTTCCTTCGCGAGCTCCGTCAACGGCGGCTGGGTCAGGTGTCGCCCGACAAGACGACGAGCTAGCATGGAACCTGCGCTGGCCACCCTTGGCGAAGAGATTCAACGGCTTAAGCGCTCGATGAACGATTTGGTGAGCCTGCTTGCTCTACCCGCCATTTGGGCCGGAGGAAGTCCTCCTCAGATCGCTGAGACCTTGCTTGACGTGCTTGTTGCCATGTTGCCGGTTGATTTTATTTATGTGCGTCTGTTCGACTCGGACACGGAATGGCCGATCGAGATCGCGCGGTTCGCTCATTCGATCGTCCAAGTAAAGCCGGAGGAGATTGGGCGAGCCCTTTATCAGATGTTTGGCGATGCCGCGTCGAAATGGCCGCCGAGCGGGCAGATCCATATTGGAGGCGTCGAGTTCTTCGCTGGGTTGGCGTTGCTCGGCCTGCAAGGAGAGGTCGGTGTCGTGGTCACCGGGTCGCAGAGCTCCGACTTTCCGAACCAGACCGACGGACTTCTCTTGAAAGTTGCCGCAAATCAGGCTGTCGTTGCCCTGCAGGGGGCCCGTCAACTAGGCGAACAGAAGCGACTGGCGTCGGAACTTGACGGGCGTGTTACGAAACGAACAGGTGAACTTGTCGCGGCCAATCAAACGTTGACTCAGGAAGTCGAGGACAGGCGCCGGACGGAAGAAGCACTGCGCAGAAGCGAGGAAGCCCTGGCGGCAAGTCAGCACGATCTGAAGCTGATTATCAATACAATTCCGGCCTTGGCTTGGGCGACTCGCCCAGATGGGTATACCGAGTTTCTGAGCCAGCACTACCTCGACTACGCGGGGCTTTCAGCGGAGCAGGGGCAAGGTTGGGGCTGGACGGCTGCGATCCATCCTGACGACGTGACAGGTCTGCTCGCAGCGTGGAACACGTTCTTGACTTCGGGTGAAGGAGGGGAGGCTGAAGCTCGGTTGCGTGGATCCGATGGGAATTATCGGTGGTTTCTGCTCCGCGCCAATCCGACGCGGGATGAACGCGGCGACGTCGTGAAATGGTATGGGGTGAACGTCGACATCGATGAACGCAAACGCGCCGAGGAAAAAGCAATTGAAGCCGAACGCGAGCTCCAACGAACGGTCGACGGCATTCCAGCCCTGGTTGGGGCTTTCGCGGCCGACGGTACTCGTATTTTTATCAACGAGCGCGGACGTGAATTTACAGGGCTCTCAACCGACGATTTGGCGGGTGGTGGCTGGAGAAGCACGATCCACCCAGATGACATCGAACTCGAAGAGCGCAAATGGCACGAATGTGTCGCGTCCGGAGAACCGTTCGAGCATGAGTACCGCGTGCGTGCAAGTGACGGGACATATCGCTGGCACATTGCCCGTCGCGTGCCGGTCCACGACAAAGCGGGAAAAGTGATCCGATGGTACGGCATCAGTCACGATATTGAGGGTCGTAAAAGGGCGGAAGCTTTTCTCGCCAGCGAAAAGCATTTGCTGGAGATGATCGCGTCGGGCAGTTTGCTTCGGGATGTTCTCAGCGCGTTGTGCGTTTTTGTCGAAGACGCTGCCCCCGACTGCTTCTGTGACGTCCACCTGATAAATTGGAGCAGCTCGACATTCGAATATGCCGTGGCTCCTTCTTTGTCTCCCGACTACATCGCGCCGATTGCCGGCATGCCGGTCGACGGCGATCTGTTGCCATGTGGCATCGCGGCTTATCAAAAAACGCAGGTGGTCGCAGTGGACATGGAATCCGATCCCCGCTGGTATACGTCGCCTGTGCGGCTACATGTTCTGAAGCACGGATACAGGTCGGTGTGGAGCACGCCGATTTGTTCCAGAGAGGGGCGGGTGCTTGCCACCTTTTGCATCGTCCAACGGAAGCCTGCGAGCCCTTCGCCGCACCATCAGGATCTCATCGCGCACGCCACACAGATCGCCAGCATTGCGATCGAACGTTCCCTCATAGAGGCAGCGCTCCGGCGGAGCGAAACGTTGCTTTCGGAAGCACAACGCTTAAGTTCCACCGGCGCGTTCTCCTGGCGCCTGGACACTGACGAGATCGCCTTTTCCGAGGAACTCTATCATATCTTCGAACTCGATCCGAACTCCCCTGTGACGCTTGAGCGGCTGCGTGAGCGAATCCACGCGGATGACCTCCAGTCGCTGTCTGCCCAGATGGCTCGGGTTCGCGCCGGGCAGAGTTATCTGGGCTATGAGATCCGGCTGCGGATGCCGGATAGCAGGGTCAAATATCTACGCACGTTTGGCAGGGTCATTCGTCATCAGGATGACCGCATGGAATGCCTCACCGCGGTTCAGGACGTGACGGAGCGGCGGCAGGCTGAAGAAGCACTTGGCAGGGCCCGATCTGAACTCGCACATGTAACCAGGGTTTCGAGCCTCGGAGTCTTGACCGCTTCGATTGCCCATGAAGTCAGCCAACCGTTGTCGGGGATCATCACCAATGCCAGCACCTGCCTCCGCATGTTGGCAGCCGATCCTCCAAACATTGACGGCGCACGCGAAACCGCCCGGCGAACCATACGCGACGGCAATCTAGCCTCAGATGTAATAACGCGATTGCGCGCTCTCTTCAGCAAGCGAGCTCCTACCGTTCAGTCGGTGGATTTGAACGAGGCGGCAAGGGAGGTGATCGCCTTGTCGTCGGGTGACCTTCAGAGCAGTCGCGTGGTTCTTCAGCCTGAATTTGCGGAGGGTCTGCCGCTCGTTGCGGGAGATCGTGTCCAGCTTCAGCAGGTGATCATGAATCTGCTGCGCAACGCAGTGGACGCCATGAACGGGGTCGATGATCGCCCCAGGCAGTTGATAATCAAGACCGAGCCCGATGAAGATGACCATGTGCGCTTATCTGTACGGGATTCCGGCACGGGTTTCGGCCCAGATAATGCGGAGCGGCTCTTTGAACCTTTCTACACCACCAAGAATGAAGGCATGGGGATGGGATTGTCCGTTAGCCGTTCCATCATCGAGAGCCACTGCGGGCGTCTATGGGCAGCGGCAAATGATGGCCCGGGAGTGACGTTCACGTTTTCTGTGCCCGAATACTCCAGAGAGCGATCGTCTGTGCAGGATGTGAGTGTTGGTACGGCGTCCGCGGTCGGTGGTGTTCGAAGATCGGTGGGAGCGAGATGAAGCCTGCGGGTGCACTGGTCTCAGTTGTTGACGACGATAAATCGGTGCGCGAGTCCTTACCAGATTTGCTCAAGGAGCTGGGCTTCAGGGTGGACACATTCGCTTCGGCAGCGGAGTTTCTGGCGTCTGACAGCATCCACGAAACCAAGTGCCTGGTTCTCGATGTGACCATGCCCGTCATGACAGGCCCCGAACTGCAAGAGGAACTAGCGCGTCGCGGGCAAGAGATTCCGATCGTCTACATTACCGCGCAGCGGAGCAGCGCCATGCGGCTTCGTCTCATCGAACAGGGTGCGGTCGAGTGTTTGTTCAAGCCGTTCAGCGACAGGACCCTTCAGGAGGCTCTACAACTGGCGGTCTGTAAGCCTTGAAGGTGGTGATTGTTAATGCCGGTCTAGGAGGATAATTTGCCATGTACACGGGTGGAGCAGCTGAACTGGGCAGCGTCGCAATGTCGGACGAAGCATCCGTGGTGTTTATTGTAGACGACGACGTTTCGGTGCGCGAATCGTTAGAGTTGCTAATCTGCTCGTCGGGTTGGCGGCCGCAGACCTTCGGTTCAGCAAAAGAATTCCTCGATCGACCCCAGGTAGCCCTGGTTTCGAGCTGTCTCATCCTGGACGTCAATCTGCCGGATCTGAGTGGGCTCGACCTGCAGAGTCTGATGGCTAGCGAGCGTACCCCCATGCCCATCATCTTCATAACCGGCTACGGCGACGTACCAATGACAGTCAAGGCGATGAAGGCTGGGGCTGTCGAGTTTTTGACCAAACCATTCAACGACGAGGAACTTTTGAGTGCGATCACGCTGGCACTGGAAAGAAGCAAGACCGCGCTTGCTCTCGACTCTGAATTCCAGGCCCTCAAGGATCGCCATGTGTCGCTTAGCCGTCGCGAACAAGAGGTTATGACGCTGGTTGTCTCGGGTCTATTGAACAAACAAATCGGCTTTGAGCTTGGTATCAGCGAGATCACAGTCAAGGCACATCGTGGCCAAGCTATGCGCAAAATGCAGGCTCGCTCACTGGCCCAGCTGGTGAACATGGCGGCCCGACTGGGCATCGCTCAGTAGAGGCTTTTCTCGGCGCCTGGCGTATTGATTCATACGTCATCGCCGGATGGGACCCCATCAATCCCAAGGTATTGACGACACCATCGTACTATCGCCTCGCCGGCGATATTCGTACATCTATTTTGACGTGCAAGGTCGACTGAAATATAAATTGAAGATCGGACTTGGGGCGGGCGAAGAGACGCCATGGTGGATGGTTTTTACGTATCGGGATGACTTAACGCAGCCCATGGCGCCGCTGTTTGGTTATGTTGGATGTTGCGAATTTTAACATTTGGCGAGGTAAAGTGGCCATGAAGTATTGTAAGATTCAGAAGTCGGTATTGTTGTTTTCCGTTGTCGCCGTCCTGCAAGGACCCGCGTATGTTTTCGGAGAGGAATCAAAGTTGCCCAGCGCTGCTAGCGCACCGCCTGCAGCGACACTGAGCACAACGACGGGGAAGATCCGCCTGACACGCAAGAGCGAGGCCTACTGGGAAGTCACTTTCAACAATCCTCCACTCAATATCGTCGGCCCGTCCGAAGTCCGCGAGCTTGCAAAAATTGTTGGTCAGATCGAAGCCGACGGGAGGGTCAAGGTCGTGGTGTTTGACAGCGCGGTCCCGGGCTATTTCATCGCTCACTACGACCTGCTAGGTCCCCTTAAGGATTCCACCGGCATGGAGCCCGGGCCAACGGGCATGCATCCCGTGCCTGACGTCATGGTACGCATAAGCCGGCTGAAGGCTGCGACGATTGTTTCAATTCGGGGGCGGGCGAGTGGCATAGGCAGCGAGCTTGCGCTCGCGGCGGATATGCGTTTTGCAAGTCGAGAGAAAGCGGTTGTGTCGCAGTTTGAAGTCGGCGCCGGCTTTGTTCCTGGAGGCGGCCCTATGGCGCGGCTGCCTCGGCTGGTCGGCCGCGGCCGCGCCATGGAGATGTTGATCGGTGCCGAGGGCTTTGATGGCGAACTTGCCGAGCGCTATGGTTATGTGAATCGGGCGTTGCCCGATTCACAATTGGACAGTTTTGTCGACGCCTTGGCGACGCGGATTGCGTCGTTCGACGGGCAGGCGATTGCCGACTCCAAGACTCTGATCAACCAAGCTAGCCTGCCACCGGATTCTGAGATGCAGCCGGGGTGGGACGCGTTCATCACTTCCGTACAACGGCCTTCGGCCCAGGCGCGTCTGAAGGTGCTCGTCGAGGAAGGACTGCAGCGGCCCGGGAACGTCGAGAGAAACCTCAACGAATATACAGCCAAGTATCGGTAGCGGTTGCGGAGACTGGGAATCAACGGAGCAACGTCAAGGGTTGTGAAGAGGACGGACCGTGAGTCGCATGCGCAAGGAGACCGACAGTCTGGGTGAGGTAGACGTCCCAGCCCACAAGCTTTGGGGAGCCCAGACGCAGAGGTCTCTCCATCATTTTTCCATCGGGAGAGATCTGATCCCGCGCGAAATGATAACAGCTTATGCGGTGCTGAAGAAAGCCGCTGCCAACGCCAATCATGCAGGCGGACGGCTCGATGCTCAAGTCCATCGACTGATTGTCCAGGCATGTGACGAGATCTTGGCGGGGCAGCATCAGGACATGTTTCCGCTCCACGTGTGGATGACGGGCAGCGGCACTCAGTTCAACATGAACGTTAATGAGGTGATTTCTAACCGGTGCTGCCAGCTGGCCGGGACCGTCCTCGGCAGTAAGACACCAGTTCATCCAAACGACCATGTCAATATGGCGCAATCGTCGAACGATTCATTTCCGTCCGCGATGAACATCGCGACCTCGACCAACGCCAAACGGCGCTTGATCCCGGCTGTCAAGCAGCTTGCGGAAGCTATCCGCTCCAAGTCCGAGGAGTGGAAAGACATCGTCAAGGTCGGCCGCACCCATATGCAGGATGCAACGCCGCTGACTTTGGGCCAGGAATGGTCTGGATATGCCGAAATGCTTACCGACAACCTGGATCGGCTCGAGAGTTCACTGGGCGGCATCTATCGGCTCGCCCTCGGCGGGACGGCGGTTGGCACCGGGATCAATTCCGCACCAGGTTTCGCAGAAGCCGCCGCGTCCGAAATCGCTAGGCAAACCCAGCTTCCGTTTGTAACCGCGCCCAACAAGTTCGCTGTCCAGGGCGCACATGACGCCCTGGTACAGTTTTCTGGCACGATGCGCACGCTGGCAACTTCACTTTACAAGATAGGCAACGACATTCGTCTCATGTCGTGCGGACCCCGAACAGGCTTTGCCGAACTTGTAATACCGCAGAACGAGCCGGGCTCCTCGATTATGCCCGGCAAGGTGAATCCCACCCAGGCCGAAGCGCTAACCATGGCTGCCGTGCAGGTGATGGCCAATGATGTTGCAGTGGGGTTCGGCGGGGCCGGTGGATATCTCGAGATGAACGTCTATAAGCCACTGATCATCCACAACATCACCCACTCGATCACGATCGTCACCGACAGCTGCACGAACTTCCGTAGGTTCCTGGTCGAGGGTACGCAGCCCAACAGGAAGAAGATTGCCCAGGATGTCCGCGATTCGCTGATGCTCGTTACCGCACTCTCGCCTGTGGTCGGTTATGACAAAGCTTCAAAGATTGCGCACTATGCGATGGACAACGATCTCACACTGAGGGCGGCTGCTCTGAAGCTCGGCCTCGTTTCCGAAGCAGTGTTCGACCGCGTGGTTGAACCAGAAATGATGGTGAGACCCTACGTCGCGACATCCGCATAGGTGAGCGTTCGCTCGTCCACACAACGTACAGGCGGCCGCTGCCGGCCTGGCCAGGGCGTTCATCGCCTTCACTTAGTTATTCCCAGGAGGATATCCATGAGCACCCATCCTGTTGGCCTCGGCGAGGCCGCTCTCGCACTGCAGATCGGCGAGCCTCGGTTCAACGCAGACTGGAAAAGTCCCGGACATCGGTTCCGGCGCCTATTGTCAGAATTTATCGGTACTGCAGGATTGACGTTCGTGCTGTCAGCCGGTGCAGCCATTCTGGTTTTGCACGGCGGGATAAAGGTTGAGCCCATCGTCACTGCCTTCATCCTGTCGGCGATTTCTGCACTATGGCTGGTCGCAGCGATCTATTTTCTCGGCGACATTAGTTCGCACTTTAATCCCGCCATGACATTAGCGTTTGCCTTGCGCGGCGATATGGGTTGGCCGATGTGCGCGGCCTACGTCGTTGTGCAGCTCATTGCCGCCGCGGCGGGATCATTTCTTGCTCGTTCATTCTTCGGCATCGAAGGCAATCTCGCGGCCACGATTCCGCAACCTGAACAACTCATCCAAGCGGTGTTCTTCGAGGCCATTCTGACATTTGGAATGGTTTTGATGGTGATCTCGATGGCAAACGGCCCGAAGCTCAATGGCCAGTTTATCCCTATCGCCGTGGGTGCGTACGTGATGTCGCTAGGAACCCTGGGTGGCCCCTACGAAGGAGCGGCGATGAACCCTGCCCGTGCTTTCGGGCCCGACCTGGCGCGAGGCGATCTGTCCACGTGGTGGGTCTACGTCGTCGGACCGGTCGCCGGCACGATTGTTGCCGTATTGGCTGCCAAGGTTCTCCGAGGCCCAGCCAATGCTCAGGAAGCCCAGGCGGCTATGGGAACGCCGCAGGACGAGGCCTGAGTCAGGTCGACTATTTTTTCGTCATCCATTGAGGACACATGTCTCACCGGCGTTTCCCAGCAATAGCAGCCTAGATCCTCGATAAACCTTGGGCCGAAGATCGACGGCCAAGAACCCTCCTGGCGATGACCAGGCAAGGCGCCGCGATCAAGAACAACAGGACAAGCGCGAAGAAGGCCTCATTGAAGGAAATGGCGATCGCCTGCCTGTCGACAGCCTGCCGTAGAAGCGATAGCGCGGCCCTACCAGAGACAACACTGTCGAGGCCCCTGGCGGCAAGTTGGCCCGCCACGGCCTTCAGACGCTCTTCGAGGGAGACGTCGCCAATGGCCAGATGGGATGCCATGATTGTCCTGTTATAAGCAAGTTGTCGATCGAGATAAGTTTGCAGCAGAGCGGTGCCCGTCAGACCACCAACCTGTTTGCCAAGAGCGAAAAGACCGATGCCGAACGGCAGGGCCTTGGCAGGAAGCCGCATTAAGGCAAACAGCGTCAGGCTGATGAACAGGAGACCCAGCCCAAAGCCGCGCAGGAGCAGTGGAAACTCCAGATCCACAGTCCCGCTGTCGCTTGTCGAACCCGACAGGAACCACATTGACGAGGCGAAAAACACGACGCCGACAGGGGCCAAAGCAAGCGGATTTATTCCGCATTTCTGAACGCCGACTCCGGCAACCAGCAGTGTGCAACCCAAGATTACTCCACTCGGCAAGAGAAGTGTTCCAGCATCTGTAGCCGTGAAAGCGAGAACGTTTAGGGCAAAGGCCGGGATGAGAAAGGCGCTGCCGGACAAGGCGAATCCGGCTACCAGACTGACGACAAGTGCGAAGCGAAAGTCGGGATCACCCAAAGGCGACGTGGGGAGGATCGAACGGTCCGATGCAAATTCAAATTCCCACAGCAGCAGGAGGATGACCGCCAGCAGGCCGCTCAGGGTGAAAAGGGTGATGTGCCCGTCGTCGAACCAATTGAACCTGCTGCCTTGTTGCGACACATACGTCAAAGATGCGGCGGCGAGTCCAGCTAGCGCGACCTGGGGATAGGGGAGGCGGATCTTGTCGCGGAACGTTTGCCTGCGGTCCGCCGCGAGCATGACCAGGGCGACGATACCGACCGGCACGTTGCTCAGGAATATCCAGTCCCATGACAAGTGGTCGACAAGCCAACCTTGCAGCGCTGGCGTCACGGTTGTCGGGGCCATGACCGAGCCAAGGGCCAAAACAGCTTGCACTATCGGTTGCTGACGGGTCGGGAAGCGCAAGAACAGCAGCGTCTGGCCTGCCACGAGCACAGTCGCGCCGGCAAAACCCTGAACGATGCGGCAGAAGTCAATCCAGGCAATATCGGCGGAAGAGATCATTGCAGCGGACGCCAAGAGAAGCGCGACCGCGCCGGCGCGCAAACAGGGCGTAGGCTTCAGCGCGGCAACAAACAGCGGCGCGACCAAAAAACCGGTCAGCTTGGCCGCGAGAAAGGCGATGTCGAAAGTCGCGAATTCGTCGATCGTGGCATGTATGTCGCCCAGCATATCCAGGCGCCCGATTGAGAGCGCCGTGCTGGCGATCGAATCCATGACGGCGGTTAGTACAACTCCGATCAAGACCAACGCGTCGCCCAGCGCTCCGGGCTTCGCCACTAAGTGTCGCGGTTCGACCTGACGGCTCATTGTGCCGCACCGGGCCGCTTTCGGGCAACGTCGCCGGCCGGGTTCGAAGAGGTGGTTGCGGGATCGGTTGCTCGGCCCACCCGGACAGCAATGCGAGCTGAAAGTCCAGGAACCAGCCGACCAGGCAACGGATTGTGTGTAAGTCTTATCTTGACTGGAACGCGCTGAACGACGCGGATGAAGTTACCGGTCGCATTGTCCGGTGGCAGCACGCTGAAGGCAGCTCCGCTACCCGGGGCGAAGCTATCGACGACACCATCAATCTGAACACCAGGGTACTCGTCAATCATCACCCGAACTGGCTGCCCGATTTCCATTCGATCTAGCTGGGTCTCCTTGAAATTGGCGACGACCCAAACATCTTGTACCGGAACGATGTCCATCGCCGGAGTGCCGGGAGTGACATACCGCCCGACGCGAACTTGCCGGTTGCCGACGACACCGTCGATTGGCGACTGGATGAGAGTGTTGGCAAGATCCATCCGGGCCAGGCTGACAGACGCTTTCGCCTGTGCCATCGCTGCTTGGGCGCCGGCAAGTTGCGCCTCGAGCACGCCAAGCCTGAGCTTCTGCGCCAGAGTATTGGCCGCCGCGGCTTTATCTGCAGCCTCGGCTTTTGCGAACCCGGTCTGCGCATCTTGGAGTTTTTGTTCGCTGGCCGTTCCGCTCTTTTGGAGCGCGGTGTAGCGGTCAAGATTGGCTCTCGCGAACAGCAGATCCGCTGAGACTGACCGCTCCTGTGCCGTCGCTTGTCCGATCAATGCATCTTGCAGTTTCTGCGTTGCTTCAATGTTTGCGATATCGGCCTGTCGCGTGGACAGAGTGGCAATGGCTTGGTCAAGTTTCGCGCGGTAGTCACTGTCGTCGATGCGAAACAGCAAATTCCCCTTGCGAACGCCGGCGTTGTCTCCAACCGGGACTTCCACCACATAGCCGGAGAGCTTGGGCGCGATGCTCGTTATATCGCCGCGCAGATAAGCGTTGTCGGTGGTTTCCTCGAAACGGCCGTGAAAATACCATTGCCAGGCCCAGGCTGCCGACAGCGACATCGTTACAGCCGCGACCACCAGGATAGCGACCTTCCGGGCCCGACCTATCGGCGCCCGCGTTGATGCAGGCGAGGCCACAGGACCGAATGCGCGAGATGCCGCTGGTTGCGATTGGTCATCACTCTCCAACGTCGGTTGCGCGGGTACAAAGCCTTCAACTCGGAGCATCTCAACGATCCAATCTCCAACATGTGGCTAGTCGACTTGCAAGTTTGCGTGGTGGTTCCCGGGATCACCGACCAGTCGCCATGTCGGCTGCTGCTCCGGTAAATCCCTTGGACCACCCGCACCACCTCCCGGCGGGACCGCCCATAACGACCACTCGGCCTGAACCTTCGGATTTGTAAGCCTTCAGTCGATACGAAGGCTCTGCTCCATCGCGTAGCACTGGTCCCAGATGAACACGTCATACCCGGCCAGTCGGGACTGCCACTTGGGCGTGACCGCATTGACGCATTTCACGACGACCCGATCGATATAGTTGTCGTAGACCGCCCAGAGGTTGCCCCTGTCTTCTGCTTCCATTTCTTCGCCGGGGGGTGTTGACTTCAGCGCAGCAGCGGCCGCGGCCTTCAGATCATTCATGAATTCGAGCTGAGTACGGACATCGGAATGCGTGCCCACGCGATTGACATGACCCCCGACAAGGGTCTCGAACGGCAAGGTGTCGATATAGGCCACCTGGTCGAAGTAGCCGGGGATGTCCTTGGCAAGTGCGAAGCGACGCCAGGGCATCCAGCCGGGAAAGATCACGTCCACCACCATCAACACCTTCTGTTCTGGAGCATAGATGAAGATGTTGCCCGGCTCATGGGGACTGCTGCCGGGATAGCTCAGCTCAAGAACCTGACTTCCGACCTTCAAGATATAGTGATCCTTGAAGGTGACGGTCGGTAGAGGGCGCCTGGGATCTTTCGCCCGTTCGAGCAGCCTCAGGGTTTCTTCCTGGGCGATGATAATTGGATGGCCGCCGAGATCGTTCGCGCCGCCAATATGATCCACGTGCGCATGGCTGTAGACCACATGTGTGATAGCCCGATCGGTCACCTCGGCGATCGCCTGGCGTATGTGAGCCGAGTACCCCGGAGGGGCGTCGATCACAACCACACCCGTTTCATACACCAGGAACATCGACTGGTACCCGTTGTCGGTGACCATGTAGAGGCCACGACCCAGCTTTTGGCTCCGGTATCCCTTCTTCGGGTCGATGGCCGGGGTTACGTCTTCCTTAGGAATCGGAAGGTAGTGATCGACGCGCGAGCCTATCGGCGCCAACGACGGCATGCCCTGGTAAGGGGCGCCAGGCTGTCCTGGCAAGGTGTCGGCGCAGGCGCCGCCGATTGGCGCCAAGCCGAATCCAATAGTGAGCATAAGGCAACCGGCGTTCGCCGCTGCCCTCGAGAGAGCGGAACGGTAGAGAAGCATAACAAATCTCCTATTTTTGAATATTGTTTGTCGGGGACGATTTGTCGGTAAATCAAAGGTTTTGCTGGTCTCGGATATCGCGGATACTTTGATTTCAAAATTCCCCTACGAACTCGTCACGATTGTGAGAAAGCGAAACTCACTGACCCGGCAATCCGCTCGAACCGATGCGATAGGCCGATTCACCTGGTACCTCGAACAACAGTGGCGGGCAGTGAGCCCACCACTCTCCGGTCGGAACGGCTTTCAATGGCCGTGGCCAAGAGCATTCAGATCAGCACAGAATTCCGCATAAGGTTTGGTCATCCCCGCGTCCTGGCATTCTCTTATCATCGCCTTGCGCTTGGCCATCGGTAGGGTTTCCAGCGCTGCCCTGAACCTGCTCCTCATAACCGGATCGGTATGGGTCGGACCCTTGATGGAACCGGTGTAGGTAGACGACTGCTGGTTGATCGAGTCGATCACATCAAGTGCGCCGGCAAATGCGCTTCCCCCGATTGCTGAGAGTGCAAATGCTGTGACGAAACATTTAGCTCTAACGTTCATGACGTGTTCCTTTTCCTCAATGGGGCAGTCGCCGAGCCGACAATCGCCACGACGACCTATCGATACTTTGCCCGACCAGGATTTTGACGGGATGAAGCGTTATGTATCTGCAGGTCGTAGCGAAGCTATTGTTCGATGGTGTTGCCGATACTTTGGCATTGATCGGTCGGGAAATGCTGATCCGAGGTGCGCGGGCCGGATGCCGCGAAAGGATTCGCTACGATCGACCGTTCTTGCTCAGCTCTCCAATTGCTTCCCGCCATGTGCAGGAACGTCTTTGGCGCAATGCCAATGCCCACGCCGCCTGAGGGCCGATACCAAAGCGTCATGGACCTCGTACTTCCAGCGACCCACAATTTCGGTTTGAGCGGGACATCGTTTCATCTACGCGTGTCACCCCAGAGGTAGATCTTAGATTTGTTCTCAACCGATCGGATGAGGCTGGAGTCATGCCAAGGAGATCATTGTTGCCTGCAGAGCGCGAGTTCCTTGCGGCATTGGCGACCGTGGGGATCGTCGGCGCCCCTCCCGGAACGCTCAAGATATGGATCGAAGACGACTCTGCGCGAGCAGGCATGCGCCATGGGGAGGCTGCTGCTCGCTCCAGTCATCGTGTGCAGTGGAAGGCCGCACACCGATACCATCGGGCAATTGATGCGGTTGCGCTGCTCTGCTCTCGTGTACGCGTTTGGGCGGGTATTGCCGGCGAACCGAGGGAGCTCGATATGAGCAATGATGTAGTGCGCACCGAAGCCGCGAAAAAGCGCCAGGAACCGCCGGCAGTCGACATGAGGCTCGAGGTCGTTGTCATTCCTGTTTCGAATGCCGACCGGGCCAAGCGATTCTACGGTAACTTGGGTTGGAGGCTCGACGCCGACTTTGCCGTCGGTGACACATTTCGGGTCGTCCAGTTCACGCCCCCGGGCTCCCCGGCCTCGATCCACTTCGGCATCGGCCTCACGTCCGCCATGCCCGGTTCGGTACAGGGGCTCTATCTCGTTGTCTCCGATATCGAAGCGGCGCACGCCGAACTCGTGGCTCGCGGGGTCGACGCAAGCGAAGTGTCATACCGTACAGGGCCTGGACAGCCGGCGATCAAAGGCAGGGATCCGGAGCGGCGAACCTACAACTCTTTCACTTCGTTCAACGATCCCGACGGCAATGCCTGGCTGTTACAGGAAATCACCACGAGACTCCCCGGACGCATCGATGCCGATACCAGGTTTACCGCGCCGGCCGAACTTGCAGCCGCGCTCCGACGCGCGGCGGGAGCCCATGGTGAGCATGAGAAGCGGACCGGAGGACAAAGGGATGAGAACTGGCCCGATTGGTACGCCGAGTACATGGTAGCGGAGCAGGCCGGTAAACCGCTGCCGACCTGAGCGGTGGTGTAGCCGCGCACGTGGGCGACAGGGACGATGCCCACGAACGCGTCTAAGGATGCGCGGGGTCGATCATTGAAGTTTGTAGTGTTCCGGCAATGGAGTTGCTGCTCGTCGCCGGTCGGCATCACGGTCATCGGAAGATGGTATCGACGCATAGCGGTTGTATTTTCGTGAATAATACACGGTGCGTAACGTCCGGGAATGAAATCGTCACGGCTGCACACGATTTTCTCTGACTGACCAGAAAGTATTGCCGATACCATGGTGCGATAGACTTGCGCACATCGGATATAGATCTTGCAATTGCTGTCCGCATAAAACACGACCGAGGAAGAAATAATGTCAGCGATATCGCTATCACCAACTCGGCGCGATGTCATTGTTGGAGCTACCGCAGTTGGAGCTGTCAATCTGGTGCCAAAAGCGTTGCGGGCAGCGGCCGGAGAAGAATCCATCCGCCCGTTCAGTATCCATGTCCCGACTTGGGCGCTTGCAGATCTCCGCAGGCGCATCAAAGCGGTACGATGGCCGGAGAGGGAGACCGTCAATGATCGATCGCAAGGCGTCCAACTGGCAAAGCTTCAAACGCTCGTTGACTACTGGGGCAGCCGGTACGACTGGCGCAAGGTGGAGGCCAAACTGAACAAGTTGCCGCAGTTCATCACCTGCGTTGACGGATTGGATGTTCAGTTCGCGCACGTTCGGTCACCGCACGAAGGGGCAATGCCCTTGCTTATGACCCATGGTTGGCCCGGCTCGATTGTGGAATTTTTGAAGGTCATTGGTCCGCTGACCAATCCGACTGTGCACGGGGGGCGGGCAGAAGATGCATTCCATCTCGTGCTTCCAACTATGCCGGGTTACGGCTTCTCGGGTAAGCCGACCGCGACCGGTTGGGCTCCGGCGCGGATGGCTGCCGCGTTTCATGAGTTGATGCTCAGGCTGGAATACACCGGGTACGTCTCGCAGGGAGGCGACTGGGGCGCGATTGTCTCGCAGTCGTTGGCCGTTCAGGCTCCGAAAGGTCTTCTCGGCATTCACATTAATATGCCAGGGACTGTACCTCTCGACATTGTTCGGCATCTCCGCAATTTCGACCCGGCGCCGGCGGAATTATCGGACCGGGAGAAGAGTGCCTACGATCGGCTGCTGCACTTCTATCGCGACGGTTTTGGCTACGCGGCGATGATGAACCAGAGCCCGCAGACCATCGGCTATGCCCTCTGCGACTCTCCGGTCGCAATGGCAGCTTACTTCTACGAGAAGTTCTCCGAGTGGACGGATAGCGGGGGAGAGCCAGAACGGATCTTCACCTACAACGAGATGCTGGATGCCATCTCTTTCTACTGGTTTACCAACTCGGGAGCCTCATCGTCGCGATCGTATTGGGAAGGCGCGCAAGCAGGCGGTGGCCCGTTCGACGCGTTTGACATCCCGAAGGTCCCTGTGGCGGTCACCGTGTATCCGGCCGAGATCTACCGCGCACCGCGGAGTTGGGGCGAGAGAAGCTTCCGCAACCTCATTTACTGGAATGAAGTGGATAGAGGCGGGCATTTCGCGGCGTGGGAGCAGCCTTACGTTTTCTGTGCCGAGCTAAGAGAGGCGTTCAGATCGCTACGCCGATCAATCTGAGGCGAAAGAGGCGATCCTCCCCCCATCGCCTTCGCCCAGTAGCGCGGCCGGGTCGCCTCCCGCCCGGCCGCGCATTTGAGTTGCAGGTGAGGCAAGAAGACACGGATCATTTCCCTGAGGAGGCTTGAAACATGAATGGCGTGCCCCAACAAATCGACCACAATCGCCGTCGCCTACTCGGCACGGCCGTTGCGGCTATGACTGCGTTCGAGCTCGGGACAGAGAGGCCCGCGGCGGCGAGATCCTCTGTCGATCACGCAAGCAAGGGTCTCGCGACCAAAGCGACACAAGAGTTGCTGGGTTCTTTGAGGCAGATCGACGCCGGAATGCTTAACATCGGATACGCGGATATGGGATCGCGAACCGCGGCGCCGGTGGTCCTGCTCCATGGCTGGCCATACGACATCCAGACCTATGCCGGTGTCGCGCCTTTGTTGGTCTCCAAAGGCTATCGCGTGATTGTTCCATATCTGCGCGGATACGGCACAACACGGTTCCTTTCGGACAATACGATGCGCAACGGTCAGCAGTCGGCAGTTGCCCTGGACGTCGTTGCGCTGATGGATGCCCTCGGAATTGAACGGGCAATTATTGCCGGCTGTGACTGGGGCGCCCGAACGGCCAATATAGTGGCAGCGCTATGGCCAGAACGCTGCAAGGCCATGGTCTCGGTGAGCGGCTATCTGATCGGCAGTCAGCAGGCAGGCAGGCAGCCGCTGCCACCGAGCGCGGAATTGCAATGGTGGTATCAGTACTATTTTGCGACCGACCGCGGGCAGGCTGGCTATGGGAAATTTACTCGCGAATTCGCAAAGCTGATCTGGCGTCTCGCCTCGCCGCGATGGGATTTCGACGATGCGACCTTCGACCGTAGCGCGCTCGCCTTCGACAATCCCGATCATGTCGCGATTGTGATACATAACTACCGTTGGCGTCTCGGCCTCGCGGAGGGCGAACCTCAATATGAGAACCTGGAGAAGCGGCTTGCGCAGGCGCCCGTCATCACCGTGCCTACAATCACGCTGGAGGGCGACGCTAATGGTGCGCCTCACCCGGAAGCCAGCGCCTACGCGAAGATGTTCTCAGGAAGGTACTCTCACCGCCTGATCACGGGCGGCATAGGGCACAATCTGCCGCAGGAAGCGCCGCGCGCCTTCGCCGAGGCAGTAATCGAGCTCGGTGCGGGGACATGACTGTCCGACAAGTCCTGTCTGGCTACCTTTAGAGATCAAGGACGACGTCGCCACTGGGCTGGGAACAGCAGATCAAGGTGGTGCCGCTTGTCGGCGGCTCGATTGGATCAGGCCGAAAGGCAACCGTTCCGGCCACAAGGCCAGTCTGGCAAATGTGACAAACGCCCGTGCGGCACGACCATCGCGTGGGGACGTCGCAGGCTTCAGCAAGTTCAAGCAGACTCTGGAATCCTGCCCCCCAATGGACGCTCAAGCCACTCCGTGCGAACGAAACCAGAGGTCCCGTGCCGGCCGATTCCGCAGGTGGATGGGGCCGCCGGCTCGGGGATGTAGCAATACCCGGTGTACTCGAAGGACCTGGGCCGAACGGCTCCGTATGGATTGCGTCTGCGGCGACACCCCAGGCTGCAAGCGCTGCGCTCAGGTCGCCCATAAACGCAGATGGCCCGCAGAGATAGAAATTCCCATGGCGCGGAACGTCGAGTTTTCGAAGCACCTCGATATTCAGGTGTCCCGCGGCATCAAAATCGACACCTTGCCTGTCCTCGCGATCGGGCGCGCTGTAGCTTACATGGCTGTGACTGTGCGGCAGGTCTTTCAGCAAGTCTCGAACCTCTTGAGCGAAAACATGTTCGTTGCCACATCGAGCTCCGTGGAGCCACCAGACTTCCCTTGTCGAACCCGTTGCGGCCAACGCATGGAGCATCGCAATCACGGGCGTCGCACCCACCCCGGCACTTAGAAGCACGATTGGACCATCGCCTGGGCGCAGAGTGAAGCTGCCGCGTGGTGCGCTGACGTCCAGCACGTCTCCCATTTCGACCCGGTCATCAATGTAGGCACTCGCCACACCTTGGACTTCCCGTTTTACGCTTATTCGGTAGTAGGGCTCACCAGGTTCACTCGACAAAGAATAACTGCGCATAACGGCCGGGGCGTCGGGCGTCACTTGCAGGCGCAGCACGACAAACTGTCCAGGAAGCGCTGCTGTGAGGCGAGACCCATCGACGGACTCCAGGACCAGCGATATCACACTGATGCTCTCGCGGATCTTGTGCACCACACGCAGCGGGCGAAATCCTGTCCACGCAGGAGGTGGTTCAGACACCGGATCAAGCCCCGCATTGGCTGTCGTGGCATCACGGTCGTTGTTTTGTGAGAGCAACGCCCGGAAGGATCCCTGCCAGCCTTCGCTGAGCGCGGGGATGCGCAATGCTCGCTCAATCTGGCTGCGAGGATGACTGGGCAAATATAGCAGGGCATTGACCTCCGACACGGTCATTTGCTCAGGGCCGTTCCCGACCTGGACGATTTCGTCTCCAGCCTCGACCTGGCCTTCCTCCAGGACGCGCAGATAGAAGCCGGGCCTGCCTCGCGCAACCAGCAGCGCGGCCATACGCGGCTCATTCATGCGAATACCGATCCGGTAACAAGTGACGCGCGGTTGGGTCACTTCGAACAAGGCGCTCCCAATCCGGTAGCGATCGCCGATGCACACATCATGGTCCGGTAGGCCATCGATTGTGAAGTTCTCGCCAAACTGTCCGTAGGAAAAATTGTTGCGGCCCAGCTCGCGTTGCCAATACTGGTAGGATTCCGATTGATAGACCAGAACGGCCCGCTGCTCGCCGCCGTGCCCTGCCATATCTCCCTGCCTGTCGCCATCGACGTTGAGCCGTCGTACCTGGCGTGGGCCCTGAACTGATGTTTTCCAGACTGCGGTGTCGACGGTCCTTCCGTTCCAAGGAATGCCACGCGGCAAACCCACATTGACCGACAACAAGCGAGCCATCACAGCGTCCTTTCTGCCACCCACTCTGCGCCAGCTGCGCTCGGCGAGCCCTCATCGAGGGATCCTCAGCGTCGGCGCCCATCAATGGAAACTAGCACGTCGGGCCACCGAAACGATCGATACCAAAGTATCGGGAATACCATTGTTCAATATATCCCGAATTTTACCGCTGTCAGTACTCCACTAGTTCAGATTTCGAGCCGGTCAATCAATTTTCCGCCGAGGAGGATATCACGATGTCACATCACTATTCAGGTCCCAATTTCGGGTTCCCCCGTGCAGATGCACGCCTGGACCTCACGGATCTCTATGCCTTTGCGAAGCCGGGGGACCCGGAGAAGTCGATCCTGATCATGAACGTGCATCCGTCGTCCACGGTAATCGATCCGGAGGCTACGACCAACGAACCGTTCTCGCCTGACGGCCTCTATGAAATTAAGATCGACACCAATGGTGATGCGGTCGCCGACATTGCGTTTCGTGTCCGCGTTTCGTCCCTACAAGGACCGATGCAGATCGCCACGGTACGCCGCGTTGAGGGGCCACTGGCCGCTGGGACAGACGACGGTGGAGAGCTTGTCTTTCTGGATGCTCCGGTGTCGACAGGCAGGGATGCGCAGGTGACCGAGGCTGGTGACTATCGTTTTTTCGCGGGCTGGCGAAGCGAAGCATTTTTCTTTGACACCTTGGGTGCCGTGAACGATCTGCATTTTACTGGCGCTGATTTCTTTGCCGACAAAGACGTCTGCAGCATCGTTCTGGAAGTGCCCAACTCCACGCTGGGAACCAAACCGGTTGGCCTGTGGGCACGCACGCTGGACAAGAAGGGTGAGGGCTGGGTGCAGGTTGAACGGGGCGCGCGCCCTCAGCAGGCCGTATTTCTGCCCGGTGAGGAGCAAGGCGCTTACCTTGCAGGCGAACCTGCGGATGATGCCCGGTTTGTCGCAACATTCGCGCACGCGCTGGAGCACACGGGTGGATATGTGCCGGACGAAGCCGAGCGGGTGGCAAGAACATTGCTCCCAGACATCATGCCCTATGACCCGAGACGGCCTGCGTCCTTTCCCGAAAATGGCAGGACCCTGACAGATGATGCCGCGGATGCTTTTATGGCCATCCTTACCAACGGCAAGATGCCGCAAGACGGGGTTGGGCCGCATAGCGATCTGCTAGCTGAGTTCCCTTATTTGGGTCCCCCTCACAGTGCTCACGATTAACAGCAGTGCCCTGTGATCTCTGCGTGCCCTTTCTGCAAGGAGACGCGTAACGACTTTCCATCTGTTGAACCGAAGGAGACTACAATGCGCGTGATCTCGACTTGGATAGTTCTAACCTTAGCCTTCGTGACGTCCGCCTCGGCGCATCCGGGCATCGGTTTGGGCGCCTCCTTCGCAGCCGGCGTCGTACACCCGATAAGTGGGCTCGATCATATCGCCGCTATGACGGCAGTCGGCTTATGGGCAACCGTCAAAGGAGGACGCGCTCTCTGGGTGTGGCCATCTACCTTCGTCGCAATCATGTTGGTCGGCGGCTTGCTTGGCCTGGCGCAGATTGCCGTCCCCTTCGTCGAGGCCGGCATTCTGGCTTCAGTCGTCATGCTGGGACTTATGGTGGCATTGGTGGTCAATCCGCCGGTATGGGTCGGCGCCTCGATCATTGGTGTTTTTGCGCTGCTGCATGGACATGCTCACGGAGCGGAGGTCGCCCATAGCGTGAATGGGCTGGAATACGTCGCGGGTTTTTTGCTCGCAACGGTCATCCTGCATGCGATCGGCATCGGCTTGGGGTTCACTCTGCAACGCGTGGCCCCGGGTCCGATCAACCGCATTGCCGGCGTGATCTGCGTGGCCGTCGGGGCCGGACTGTGCGCGGGAGTTATTTGAACCCGGCCCAGAGAAGAGTGCTTCTGGCATCCAGTTAGACTGGCTCAACCATGACGGTCGCGACCGTGTGCGCAGTTGTAACGCGAGAACTGTGGACCGAGCAAACGGAGGAATCGAATGTCGGGTACAGAGATAGATGTATTTGCCGGCCGGACGAATTTTCCCCAGGATCGTCTGGCCCTGCAGATGTCGACCGCCGGCATCGTTCATGATCTGGGAAATCTCATCCAGGTCGCCTCGTCGGCGTTGAACCACCTGGGTCGAGACCCGAACATCGCAACGGCTCCGGGAGCAGTGACCGTAATTGCCGGTGCCAAAAGCGCGCTGGAAAGAGCTGGTTGCCTTGTCAGGCAAACCATCAGGACAGCTAAAGAAATCGAAGGCGTGATTGCGCACGCGAACGTGGCCATTTGCTTGGCGGACGTCCATTCCCTGGTTCGAAGCGCCTGGAATGAGAACATTCATCTCGAGATTTGCGTCGGCTCCAACCTTCCTTTGGTAACGTGCGATCGGGTTGGCTTGCAAAATGCGGTCCTCAACCTTCTGTTTAATGCGCGCGATGCCATGCCTGACGGCGGTTTGATCTCAGTTCGTGCCTCTGTATCTGCAAATTCCAGCCACGTGGATCTTTGCGTTGAAGACCATGGAATTGGAATGACAAGCGAGACGATGGTCCGGGCATTCGATCTCTTCTTCACGACAAAAGGCGACGGCCTGGGCGGCGTTGGATTGCCGATGGTGAAACGTTTCGTTGAAGAATCGGGAGGGAGCATCGATGTTGAAAGCACCCTGGGGTCAGGCACAGTCGTGACGCTGAAATTGCCCGCGATACGTAGCGGCTCGATGGGCTCGGGCCGCTAGACTTGGTTGGAATGCCCTGCGATTCCGTGCAGATCCGTGAGGTGCAATTATGAAAGAGTTGCTCGAATCTGACGGCGTGGTCCAAGTGAGTGGACTGCCTGCCGGAGCAATGGCGGCATTGGAGCGTCAGCCCGTGCTCCATCTGCCGACGGAGCGATCTCTAATAGCTCGGTTTCCGGCCTCATTCTTCGCCATCGGCCTCGGGACAAGTTCTTTTGCCGTCATGTGGCAGGTTGCGTGTCAACTGTGGGCAGCTCCCAAAGGAATTGCTGTAGCGGCGGTGATATTGGCCATGTGCGTGTGGGCCGCTCTTTTGTTCCTATACGCTTTGAAATTGTGGCTAGCACCATTGGCCGTGCGCGCTGAACTCGCGGATCCCGTTCAGAATTGCTTTCCTGGCCTGGCGGGTGTCGGGATTATGCTAACCGCGGTGAGCGTACTGCCGTTCAGCGCGACAGCGGCCACCATCCTCCTGGGCATCGGTGGGCTGTTCGCGGTTGGATTCGGGTTCTGGCACTCGCAAATGATCTGGAAAGCGGCAATCGCTCTATCGGACGCTACGCCGGCGTTGTACCTGCCTGTCGCCGCTGCGTCGTTTGTCCTTAGCATCGGGCTATCGGCATTTGGGCGATCTGAGTGGGCCCAATTGGCTTTAGGCGCTGGGCTCTTCTCATGGCTTACGATCGATTCCGTCTTGTTCTACCGGCTCTATTTTGGCGAGCCGCTTAGAGATCAGATCCGGCCGACGCTTGGGGTCCAGCTCGCGCCGCCGGCGGTCTGCTCGCTAGCCTATGTCAACGCATCGGGCACCTCCGGAGACGTTTTTGTTCACTGTCTCATAGGTTACGCCATCCTGCAGGCAGTTGTCCTTGGCGGCGTGCTTCCACGCATCGTTGGCCGTTTTTCCGCCGGTCTCTGGAGCGTCAGCTTCGGCGCCACGGCATTGGCGACAACGGTTGAGAAGCTGGCCATCAGCGGCGACGCGGGCCTGGCTGGCGTCTTGGCTCTCCCAATTTTTGCGGCCGCAAACCTGCTCATCATGTGGCTGGCGGCTAGAACAATCATTCTGGCCGTGACCGGCTCATTATTACCCGCTCCCCCAGAGGGGAAAGAGGGGAAGTAGCCAGCTGCATGCACGCAACGAACGTCGATGCGGTGAGGCTACCCTTCAGGATGCGTACTTAGGTCCGCCGGACAGGGCCCAATTTCTTGACAGAGTCTTCGTTCAGGCGTCGTCTGTGGGGTCGAGAAGGCGGACGTGATGGCCTGCAACTGCAAGCAGATGTTCGTCAGGTTGCCCGTTGATCGGCTCGTGGACCATCGTCAACACGGTCTGCACGCCACGGTCACGCGTTAGCTTCGTTTCGGGACCAAGCGGCTCGACGACTACGATTTGGGCCGGGATGCTGGACCCTTCCGGAGATGGCGAAATATTCCGGCCGACACCGTGGACGGAGTCCGTGCCGGAAGGCTGGAACGCTGCCGGGCAGCGGCAGCACGATGCCGCCATCGGTCGACAAAACGGGCCGCCCATCGGTGCTTTCTAAGTGGCCTTCAGTAGGTTCATCTTCGGCGAACCGATGAATTCGGTAACGACATCCTCGGCGTAATCATAGGGTCGAGCCGCCGGCCGAGCTGATACTGCCCGCTCACAACCACAATCTGATCGATCATGTTTATGGCTTCGACCTGGTTGTGGGTCACGTGAACGAGGGTAGCGAGCCTGCGGTGCAAGCTCTTGATTTAGGCGCCCATAGCCACGCGCAGATTTTGCCTCGAGCTCGGAGAGCGATTCATCGGACAGGAAAACATGGTCGCGCACGATCGACAGATCCATCGCCACCCGGTGGGAGCGACCAGCCTCAGTGAGAACGCCATGTTCTCAGCCACCGACATATACGGATAAAGTGCATAGTTCTGGGACACAGTGGAGATGTCGCGCTACCTTGCGCGGCACGTCGTTAGCGACCCGTCCGCCCATGCCGACCGTCCCGCAGGTCATGTTTTCATGCCCGGGGTAATTGGCAGCGTCGATTTTCCGCACGCGTTGCGGCGGGCGAGCACCACTTGCGTTCGGAAACGTCGGCCGAGACGCCAGGAAGCACCTCGAACGGACCATATGCCTCGTGACCCTTGTCGATGGTGATGCTGGCCATCAAACCACGGCGAACGCGTTCATGCACAGCAGGGGGTATGTCACCTTAAGGAAAGTTCGGGACAGCCGTCTTTCGCAAAAGAAAACTACGTCGGGCTGGATCGTGATCCGGGCACCTTTCGCCCAGGCTCTGACGAACCAGCCCGAAGAGTGGCTAACCGACAGCAGCCTCGGCGATGGCGACATCCTCTTCTGCAGTGCCGCCGCTGACGCCGACACCTGCATAAACTTTACCGTCCTCGTCGACCAGAGGGATACCTCCACCCATGGGGCAAAAGCGCCCGCCGCCGACCGTGGGCAACGCATACAGCGATTGCCCCGGCTGTACGAGCGGCAGGATGTCCGCGGTGCGCAGGCGCACGAGGGCCGAGGTATACGCCTTACGCTCGGAGATCTCGAGCGCGAAGAGAGGCGCGCCGTTCATCCGGTGTTGGAGCACGAGATTGCCGTGAACGTCGATGATGCAGACTGCTACCGGGACATCGGCCTTTGTCGCCTCTGCCTCCACACGTTCGGCAACCGACTTCGCTTTGGTGAGCAGATCCATCAGGGTTATCCTTGTTCTTGAGGGGACGCCATTACCATCCATCGCGGTCTATCGCGGCGGCAACTCGCCCAGGTGGAAGGCCAGCCGATTCTCGACGTCTCCCGGGGCCTGGAAGCCCTTTGCGGTCAGCGCTTTTATTCCTTCCTGAGCGGCGGGCCGGCCCAGCGAGGCTATGCAGGCTTCCCAGCCGGCGCCTAGCTCGACATCCGGGGTGAGGCTGGTGTTGACCAAGCGCTTTGTTTGCCCGATCGCCCATTTGTCGAACCTGGAAATCCGGGTGGCGAGCGCGTCAACGTACGCGTCGAGCTCTGCGTCAGGCAGGGCTTTGTTCACGTAGCCATACGCCTCAGCCTGTTCTCCACGGATGTCCTCGGAGCTCAACAGAACCTCCATCGCGCGATTGCGACCGATTAGGTGAGGCAGGCGGGCCATCGGTCCCCCGCCGGCGACCATACCCACGCCGACCTCCCACTGTGAAATGATGGCCTTTTCCTTGCTAGCGAAAGCCATGTCGCAGGCGAGGGTGATTTCGCTGCCGTTACCGGTTGCGCGACCTCTGATGAGGGCGATCGATGCCACCGGCGCGCGCGTCAGGCGCACAAGAAAATCCGGCCATGGCGGCAGACCTGTCGGCCCTGGCGGCAGCGCGAGCATATCCTCGATCCGCGCCTTGAAGTCTGAATGGTTGAGGAAGTATCCATCGACGCTACTGTCGAACACCACCACCCGAACGTGTTCGTCAGCCTCAATGGCGTCAATCAGATGTGTGAATTCTTGCACCATCTGTGGACCCATGACGTTGAGCGGGGCATTCTCGAACGTGACACGCCAATAGGTAGGCGTCCGGCGTGTCAGGCGAATCTGCGAGGTGGTTACCTTGGTGTCCACTGGAAGCTCCTTGGATGTTTACCTACTCTGTGCCTAGAAGATGAGGCATTGGCTGCTGGCCCGCGATTGGACGAACGTGTCGCCAAGACCATGGTGTCGGTCTGCCGGGGCAGGGCCTATCCCTCGGTGATCAAACGGCACGCCCCAATCGCGCAGCAAACTTCTGGTCTGCAGATCCTCTGCGGGATAAGTGCTGCTTCAAGCGAACTGCTTGGTCATCGCGCAAAAGAGGGATCTAGCGGGTGGCCAACCGAAGAGGCGATGGCGCCGGCCGGCGCGATTGTGAAATCGGTCTAATGCTCGCGGCCGACGGCAGCCGGCGGCGGATCAATGGCGCCGGCCCTGACGCGAGCAGGTTTCAGCGGCTTGGCACCGGCATCCTTGACGATTGTCAGGCCACGCGGAAAGAACCGGTTGTGATGCTGGCCGCGCCCGATGTTGATGATCGTGGCACCCTTCAGGTGCTTTTCCAGCATCGACAGCACGCGCCGAAGCACGGGCCCTTCAAACGCGTCCATCGCCTCGTCGATGATCACCCATTTCGGCTGTCGCAAGGCGAGCCTCGCCACACCCAGCAAGCGCTGTTCGTCATCGGCCAATTCATGATCCCATCGCCTGACCCGTTCGAGTGAGGACGCCAGCCGTTCAAGACCAACCTCGGCAAGCACCGCCGCGATATCGGTATCGCTTGCGGGCGCATGCCCATTCGCGTGGTTGAGCACCTCGCGCAACGTGCCGGCCGGCAAATAAGGCACACGCGGCACGAAGATGAGGGTTTCTCCACCCGGCAGGCCGATCTTTCCCCCGCCCCAGGGCCACAGGCCGGCAATGGCGCGGAAGAACAATGTTTTGCCGGCGCTCGGCTCGCCGGTGATCATGACGCGCTCGCCGGGCCGGATTTCGACGTGCTTGTCGGTGAGCCTGATGCAGCCTTCTGGCGAGGCGACTTGGAGCTTCTCGAACGTCAGGCTGCCATTGGCGTTGTCGCCGAATTCGATGCGCCTTTCCTGGTCGTGCAGCACATCCGTTTCATCGAGCGCGATGTGAAAGTCAGCGACGCGCATCAGCGTGGCGCGCCAGTCGGCGATGCTGCCGATGTTGTTGACGAACCAGCGCAAGGACGAGTGCACCTGATTGAAGGCGCCGACCGCCATCATCAGCCCGCCGAAACTGATGTCACCAGCGAAATAGACCGGAGAGGCAACCAGGATCGGCGCCACGACGGTGATCCAGCCATAGGTATCGGTCACCCAGGACAGGTTGATCTGCGCGGTATAGATGCGGCGCATCGCGACCAGCACCGTGCCAAGGTCGATTTCGAGCCGCCGCTTGGCATCGGCTTCGCCATGGTAGAGCGCCATGGCATCGACATTCTCGTTGACGCGCACCATCGACGAGCGCAGCTCGGCTTCGCGGGTGTAGCGATCGCTGTTGAGCTTGATCAGCGGGCGCCCGACCAGCCAGCTCAGCCACGAGGCGATGCCGGCATAGATGAACGCGGCCCACACCATGTAGCCCGGTATCGCCAGCGACCAGCCGTTGACGTGGAAGACGAAGCCGGACGACAATTGCCAAAGCACGCCGACGAACGACACCAAAAGGATGAGCGATTGTAAGAGCCCGACGCCAAGGTCGGTCGACAGGTCGGACAGATGTGCGGCGTCCTGTTGCATGCGCTGATCGGGATTGACGCCGATAGCCCCGGCGTTGGCCAACCGGAAGGCGCGCGCCGGGCGCATCCACTGGTCGATCAGGTCGAGCGTCAGCGCTTGGCGCAGCTTCAGCCGGAACATCTGGTCGAGCCAGGTCTGGCCGATGTTGAGCACCAGCAGCCCGCCGGCGATCATCGCAAACACCATGAGCTGGTGCAGGAAGGCCGCCATGTCGCGGCGCGCCAGCGCATCGTAGAAAGGTTGGTTCCAGCTGTTGAGCAGCACCTGGCCTATCGATGTCGCGACGATGACGGCCATGACGACAACCGAAGTCCACAGCAGCCATTTGCGGACCGGCGAGCCGACCAGCGCCGCTCTGATTGTCGTCACCTGGTCGCGCAGACTGCTGGATTCCACGGCAACGGGCTGAACGGCGGCCGCGTTTGTATCCAGTTCGTCAGCCATGGCCCTGTCCTTGCGTCAACAGCGTTGGTCAAACCAGATGAAGGTGCTTGAAGGCATCCGGCGCTCCAACAGCCCGCGAATACACTCGCCACAGAGAAACCGGGGACGCCGCGCAACCGCAGTTTTCATCATGATGACGTGGGCTTCATCGAGCGAGACGATACTGCGGCGCTTGATGCTTGCCCCAAGCGTTATCGGCGACAGGTCTTCGTCACTTGGACATCGGTTTAACGACGCGTACACGATGCCGGTACTGACTGACACCGTCCATAGCACCTTGGTGTCGGCAAGCAGCTTCAGCGTCACCATTTCAATGCGGTAGCTTTTCGGGGATACGGTTTGACGGTGAACGCGCCAAATCCTCCTCGCGTCAATTCACACGTGAAGCCCAGAGTAAATGCATAGCGTCGCTGCGATCCCCCCACACCTTCGTCTGATTGGATCAGAACACGGCATTTCCTATGTCGTCTATCGAAACGACGCCGGTGCGCGGCCTATAGAGGGAAGTGAGAAAATGACGCAACAGTTGAGCAAGACAGCCGGTTCGGATCGCTTCCTTCGCACTCCGACAGATCTTGGTTCCGAGGCAACCCGCGACATCGCTGCCGGCCTCGCCGGTCTGCTTGCTGACGTGTTCGCCTTGTATCTTAAGACCAAGAATTTCCACTGGCACATCAGCGGTCCGAATTTCCGGGACTATCACCTATTGCTCGATGAACATGGCGACCAAATCTTCGCGATGACCGACGCGATCGCCGAGCGTGCGCGTAAGATCGGCGGAACCACGATCCGTTCGATCTCCGATATCGCGGGACGCCAGCGCATCCTCGACAACAACGCCGATTACGTTGATCCCCAAGACATGCTCGCGGAGCTTCATGGCGACAACAAGCAGTTGGTGGCGGAGCTGCGTCGCGTGCATGAGTTGTGCGACAGCTATTCGGACGTTGCCACCGCAAGCCTGATCGAAGGATGGATCGACGAAAGCGAACGGCGCAGCTGGTTTCTCTACGAGATTTGCCGCGCCTGAGCGAAAAGTGGGCAAGGATGGCGCACTCCGTTCCGTATCGATCCGTATCGGCTCTGGCGCGTGAAATTGGCTCGACTTCCGCCGACATTCCGATGGAACGCAGACCGCGATGCTGGCAGTTTCGTGTGCAGAAGCTAGGACGTGATCAGAGGGAACCGCACACACGCAACCGATCCACGCGGGGTGAATTTCCACTGCGCAGAGCCGCCAATTTCCGCCGTCAGTGCGCGTATCAGCCGCCGCCCGCCTTCCTCTGGCCGATGATAGGCCGCGCATCCGTCGTCGCAGACAACACACCAGACGCTGTTGCCACTCCTGTTCAGTGAGACACGGATTGAACCATGGCTATCCCCCAGGCCGTGGCGTGCTGCGTTCCGGACCAACTCGGAGACAATCAGACCGACGCGCCAGCAGCGCGCGGCGTCGAGCCGGATTTCGTCCGTTGCCACGGTCAGCTGAATGCTTCGCTCGTCGAGGGAGGCGCGTGAAAGGCTGTGACACAGCTTCCCAACATGATCACCGAGGTCGATATATTCCTCAGTGATGGGCACGAGAAGCGATTGATGCGCCTCTGCCATCGTCAGCAGACGGTCCGCTGCGCGCCTTAACGCCGGCGCAGCCTCTCCCACGGAGGCTGCCAGCGACAGAATCGCGATCGCTTCGCCATATTCGTTGATCACCCGATGGCTGATCTCTTCTATAAGATGCGATGCCAGCGGCTGGCACGATGCGGATGATGGATTCGCGCGTCCTGTTAGCATGACCAGATCCTCCACTAACGCCGCCCCGCCTCGGAAACGCCGTTCGCGATGTTCCGGAAAAATCACAGCAGATCGCGCCGAAACATTCTATTGAGCCAAGGTGTCGGCAATACTTTGGGAGATACGCCGTGTGGATCGGCGCTCCGCGTACTGGCGAGCAGTGCTCGCCCCCGTCAATATTCTCGGCTCTGTGGAGGCGCCTGTCGACTACAAAGTATTGTAGATCGTCGTATGAATGCCGATACGAAAGTATATGCGACACCATTGGACGATGGCGACCGGACCCATACTGCACATACATATTGGCTTGAACATGACGGGGCGCAGTCCAGTCGTGAGGGTTCAATCTCGGCGAGGTCTGTCATGGGAACTGGTCAGAAAGTGGTTGTCATCACCGGCGGGTCGCAAGGAATCGGCGCGGCGCTGGTTGAGGCGTATCTCGGCCGGAATTGCCGCGTTGTCGCCACCTCTCGATCTATCCAACCTTCCGACAGATCGGACTTGCTCACGATCGCGGGCGATATCGGCAACCCCGCGACAGGGCCAAGGGTGGTCGAGGAAGCACTGCAGCGTTTCGGGCGGGTCGACACGCTGATAAACAACGCTGGAGTCTTCCTTGCCAGCAGTTTCACGAATTATTCGGCAGAGGATTACGCCCGCGCGGTTGCCACCAACCTGACCGGTTTCTTCTTCGTCACCCAGGCCGTGATAGCCGCAATGGAACGTCGGGGTAGCGGCCATGTCGTCAACGTCACAACCAGCTTGGTGAAGCAGGCCAGTTCGAAGGTGCCATCGGTGCTTGCTTCGCTGACCAAGGGCGGAGTTGATGCAGCGACCCGCAGTCTCGCGATCGAATATGCCCGCAGCGGAATCCGGGTGAACGCCGTGTCTCCTGGCGTCATCAGGACGCCGATGCATGCCCCGGAGACCTACGAGATGCTGGCGGCCTTGCATCCGCTAGGCCGCCTGGGTGAGATTTCCGACATCGTCGGCGCGGTCCTCTACCTGGAGGACGCCTCTTTCGTGACGGGGGAAACGCTTCATGTCGACGGCGGCCAGAGCGCTGGCCACTGAGCCATCAGTCAAGGGAGGCTCTTCATGCCTATTGTTACCGTCCAGCTCACGCGCGAGGGCACCGAGCCCGGTGTGAACCATGTAACTGCGGAGCAGAAAGCAGCCATCTACAAGGGCATGAGCGAGGTGCTGCTCGACGTCCTCGGCAAGCCCCTGGACTGGACCTGGGTCGTGTTTGAGGAAGTGGAGATGGAGAATTGGGGTTGGGGCGGGATGCCCGTCGCCGAATACCGCAAGTTGCTGGCCGCGAAGGGCGTTTGAGCCCTCATCGCGTTTCCCGAAAAGCATACTGGCGCTTCGGCCGAGACGGTTTCGTCTCCGACGTCGGCAGCCATGATGTGTGACACCGTCGAGGTGGAAATGCCCTGTACGTCGCCGGCCACGGCTGAGAGACGGATCGATACCAAAGGCAACTTAAAACCCGTGTCGGCGAAGCCATACTAAAATCTGTCGGCGCGGGCCGGGGCGGCCCGCGAAGGCCTCAAAAACTCTCTCAATAGGAGCCGCGGATGCCCGAAGTACGAGTTGAGGATCACATCTATACAATGCCCCCGCAGCGGGGCTTTACCGTCGCACATTTTCTGACAGTCGCCGACATCGAACGCTCCGCACGATTTTATGAGATGGTCTTCGGGGGCCGCGTCCTGAGCCTGGGCGATAGCAGTGGCGCGCCAGGATACATCCGGATCGCGAACACGTGGCTTATCGTCAACATCGGCGGCGGCCCCACACCTGACAAACCGTCGGTGACGCTCGGTGTTCCCCCAGATCCCGATTCGCTCAGCAGCTTCATGAACATCCGCGTTGCTGACATCCACGACTGCTATCGACGCTGGCAAGGCCGGGGCGCTGAGTTCATCACGGAGCCGATGGAAAAGTATGGCGAGACCCGCTGCTACATTCGCGATCCAGACGGCTACATCATCGAAGTGGGTCAGAGTAAGCCGCATGTCGTTTACGGTTAGTCCTGGAAGCACGCATACCTTGTCCTCGAGCCAGGCCTTGGTCTTGGGTGAGATGCTGAATGGCTCATCGCGGAAAATCGGACGGAGCGCCGTTCGGGAAATATTTTCGGTAAATCGCCTGGAACTTTTCGGTCTGCTTGAAGTGCTTCAAAGCGATCGAGAAGGCGTCGATCAGAGCGGGCGAAACGCGCGCCTTGGTGAAGCAGACATATACATTTTGTTCCGCCACGCCACGGGACAAGATTGGCTCGATCTTTCCGGACAATCTCAATTTTGTGATCTCACTCATCCCGTAGACGAGGCTCGTGACCGCGTAATCGACACGGCTGGCTGCCAGCATGCGCAAGCTGGCGTCGGTGTCGTTTGTTGGGACCATGTTTTTATGCTCGCGCAAGAAATTCCACAGCTCGGGCGACACGGTCGGTTGTTCGGACACGCCGGGGATCGGTCTGCGGACGGCGACGGTGTGTCCAATGAGATCGTCAAGCGACGAAAACTTCAGTCTTCCGATGTCGGCCGTGCGCACGAACAAAACCCACCTATCCCGGATCAGCGGCTCGTCCGGAAAAGAGCAGAACCGCTGTCCCTCGGTTCGCAACGTGGCGAGCATTCCATCGCGCTCGCCGCGGACTACCATCATCCACGCGCGCCTAGCGGGGAAGAATTCGAAGGAGGCGTCCTGTCCCAAGCCAGCAAAGACCTGCCTGAGGACTTCGACCCCGAATCCCGGCGCCTTGTCATCGGCTATGCCCTCGAAAGAACCCAAGAAATCATCATTGACAAACTGCAAACGCTTCGCCGCGGACGCTGGTCCGCCGAGCGTCCCGGCAACAGCGACAATCCCACATAGCAATCGGCTGAAGCCGGCCCATCTCGCCATTTGCGGGTGTCCCTTGCATTCCACATTCGCACGATAGTGTAGGAAGGCGAACTATGCGATGGTACCAGGTCTCCATCTCGCGCGGCCTAGCAGTCTTGCTAACATGAATTGTGCGAGTTTGTCGCCGCAAGGGTGTGTTTTGCAACCTGAATCGACATACGCCAGCACCCGCGGCGGCAAATCCGATCGCGGATCGCCGAAGCTGAGGCGCAGCGCGTCTGTTTGGCGCTTGTTGCCAGACCCTCTCCGCGGCATTGGGGGGCGCCTGCTTGTTCGCGTCTTGATCTTCAGCTCGGTGATCACGCTTCTTCTGACATTGGCGCAGCTCTACCTCGACTATCGTAGCGACGTCCAAGCAATAGATCAAAAGATGTCCGAGATTGACAGCAGCTACCGGCAAAGTCTCAGCGAGGGGCTCTGGGAAATGGACGGGCGCCAGCTTCAATTGCAGGTCGACGGGATTCTTCGCTTGCCTAATATCCGCTACGTCGAACTGCGAGAGACCACGGATCAAGCTGCCCCCCTCGTCGTAACCGCCGGCTCCCGCCAACCCAATCCACCCGAGCGGCACGAACTCAAGATTTATTATTCCAAAGGCGACGCCAGGCAGTTGCTTGGCATTCTCGCGGTCGAAGCCACGTACGATGAAATCTATCGCCAGCTTCTCAACACCGCGGCGACGATCATGGTCGCTCAGGCGATAAAGACGTTCATGGTTTCCTTTTTCATCCTCTTTACGGTCCACCGGCTGGTCACACGTCACATCACGGCGATAGGAACCTCACTCAGGGGATATGATCTTCGTGGTTCGCAAGAACCGCTTCGACTCCAGCGGCGCCCGTCTCGGCCAAGCGACGAGCTTGACTTTCTCGTCGGGGCATTCAACCAGATGTGGAGAGGGCTGCAGCAAGCGTATGACGACCTGCAGCTCCAGGTTGGATTGCTGCAGCGACTTCCGGTATCCGCCTGGACGCTCAAGCCCGATGGGACGCCGGATTTCGTGAACCAAGTCTGGCTCGAGTTTGCGGGTCAGACCCTCGACTTCGCGCGGTCGCATCCCGAGGCCTGGATGACTGCGATCCACCCCGATGATCGGGCGATGGCGGTCAAGAGCTTTTGGGAGGGGGTACATTCGGGGCAGGATTTCGCAATGGAGACCCGATCTTTGCGCGCTCGGGACGGGGCATATCGTTGGCATCTCCAACAAGCCGTGGTCTTGCGCGATTCCGAGGGCAAACTCCTCAGATTCGTCGGTACGACGACCGACATCGACGACCTGAAGCGGGCCGAAGAAGCCTTGCGCCAAGCGCAGGGCGATCTTGCTCGCATTAATCGGGTGACAACCATGGGAGAGCTGGCAGCATCCCTTGCGCATGAAGTCACTCAACCGATCACCGGTGCGCTCACCAATGCCACCGTCTGCCTGCGAGGACTCGATCGAGACCAGCCCGATTACGATCAACTGCGCACGGCCGTCAACAGAATGGTAAGAGATGCGCAACGTGCCGCCGACATTCTGAAACGAATACGCTCACAGTTCGAAAGGGGCAGCCTGGATCGTGAGGTTCTCGATCTAAACGAGATCAATCGAGGAACCGTGGCCCTATTGCGCGACCAGGCAGCGCGATACAAGATATCGGTACGAACGGAGCTGGCGACCGATCTTCCTCGGATCGCTGGAGATCGCGTGCAATTGCAGCAGGTCGCAATGAACCTGATCGTCAACAGCATCGAAGCGATGAAGAGCGTCGATGGGGTAAGAGAGATCGTCGTCAAGTCGCAGCGCGTCGACAACCACATACTTGTTTCTGTCAGCGATACCGGCCCAGGGTTCCCCCAGGACCTCGCGGAACAGATATTCGATCCGTTCTTTACAACAAAGCCAGACGGAACGGGCATGGGACTTCGGGTCGCCCGTTCAATCATCGAGTCGCATGGTGGGCGCATGTGGGCGATCGGTTCCCACGGGCGCGGTGCAACCTTTCACCTAAGTCTACCCTTCGCGATTTCAGTCAATGATTAGCCAGCCGGTGTGCAGCGGTTCGCCCCGGCGAGGGCCTGAAAGAAATCCGCGACGCTAGCAAGCCCTTCATTGAGGCCGCAAAGGAGGCAGACATCTTCTTTGAGCGCTGACACGCTTTTCAACGTGCCCTCGACAGCGTTACCATAGAGAGCCCGCCCAAGTCCGGAGCCTCCCATGTGCAACGATTACGAGCAGCATGTCGCATGGGCCGAATATTGCCGGGTGATGGCGTCGCTGGCGCTCAAAATCCCTAGCCACCAGACCGAACTCGATTTGCCACAGGCGGACGACGTCCGCATCAACGATCCAGCGCCGATAATGCGGGCCGCTGATGACACAATCGAACTGGCGTCAATGACGTTCGGGTTTCCGCCGACCGGACCAAAGGGCGGCCCAGTGTTCAACTTCCGCTCCGAAGGTCGGCAGTTCGGAAACAGCAAACGCTGCCTCGTTCCTGCGTCCGCGTTCTTCGAGTTCACGGGAACGAAATATCCGAAGGCGAAACATCGCTTCACGCTCAACGGCTCTCCCTTCATGGCCATCGCGGGGCTTTGGCGTGAAGCTGTCGGCAACAAGGCGCCCACCTTCACCATGCTGACGACCGATCCCGGGCCGGATGTCGCGCCATATCACAATCGTCAGGTCGTGGTGCTTCAGCCCGAGAATTGGGCGGCCTGGATCAACCTGACGAAGCCCGAGGCTGAGCTTTTGCGGCCGCTTCCAGCCGGCTCAATCTCGGTCGAAACAGTTCGCCCCGAAAGCTCGTGACTTAGCTGCGCAGAATCTCTGGTACGCTGAGCGGACCGAGATCGAGAACCCGCCGGTATTCGCCTGCGCGGCGCCAGACGCCTCGCACCTTTCCATTCTCCCGATCCCGCTTCGGATCAAACCTCAGCCCCTCAAAATGATCCAGAAAGGCCTGTGCGGATTCGGCATCGCTGAAGCAATGGAGCCGATAGTCCCCATCGGCCTCCAGCCAAACTGCGGCGGCCCGGTCCTCGTCCTCGGTAGGCTTGTCGTCTTCTGGGAAGCCTTTGATATCCCACCCTTCCAACGCAAACAGCCCTTCCGCTCCTTGCAAAGTTGTGATGCCAGCGCGTGCAAACACGGCTTCGGCTGCGGCGATGCCTCGTGCGAGCTCTTCGGGAGTTGCGTCCTCGATGTTCAAGCGAAGTTCCATGGTTCGCCTCCTGTGACCAAATCCGGCCAATGTGAACAAAATGAGAACAGAGAGTCAAGCGCACCCTTGACGCGAGAGGAATATGTTCCTTATTTCAGCGTGACTGGAAGCAGCATGGGACCATGGCACGGCGTCAATCGCGCTGGCCGGCGAAGCTATGGCAAAGACAGCGGAAGACAATTTTCGGATCGAGGTCTGGGATCGCGAGGAGCAGGCTTTGGCGGAAACCATTTCGCGTTCCCCCGATTCAACGGTGAGTCAGGCAGCCTGGCAAGCCGCCATCCGGCGCCGGCCGGGCATGTTGCTGATCCACTACAACAGTCGGCATGTGATGGAGAAGATCCTGACGCCGGGCGAGGTGAAGATCCCGCCGCAGACCATCATCGATGGCAGCGTCCATGCCGGCCTCGATGTGGCGCTCGGCGATCTTCGCGAATGGCATGTGTTGCGGGCCTGGTGCAGATCCTGCTCGCACCATGCAACGGTAAAGCCTGCCGGGCTGATCCAACGCTATGGAAAAGCCGCTCTGTTCAGCTCGGTCGAGCGAGCGCTTTTCTGCACGAGCTGTGACAGGGGCGGGCCTGTCCGGCTTGAAATTCACAAGCTGCCACGTAACTGAGCAGAGCCGAAGGGAGCACAACCTGATCGATTCATCAGGCAAACTCGCCGCTGTACCGGCCAATCCTATCGTCGCCGATGCGTGCGAACGATACCGGTCGCATGCATATCCTGAATGCAAACCATGCGGACCGCCGCGGACGGGGACAGTCGGTCCCGCGTCCCGTCCTGCGGCCGGCGCTATGCTGACGCTCCTACGGCTGTCCCGTCCACCGCCCGCGGCGGGGGCGAATTTCCTCCGTCCAGCGCGCGACAATGTCCGCTGTTGCGGACGCGCGCAGGACTGCGGCTTATACGCCGTTCTTCCTTGGAGCGCCGACGGTCGCCGGCGCGTAGATGCTTGGGTATGGAACCGAACCGCGGGGCAGGCTATTGAATCGGACTATGTATCCGAGTTCCGTATGTCGCCTGGAGATGGCATCCTAAGCATCAGCAAAAGGCGCACGCGGCGCAGAGACTCGAAATCTGTCCCTGCATATCCGCTGCCGGGGTTTCGATCGTTCCAGCTCTGCACATTGACAGACCACATACCGGTGGGCAGGGATTGGCTCTTCGAGATGAAGTTCGACGGCTATCGTGCCCAAGTCGCCATCTCCGGCTCGAATGTCGTCGTCTATACGCGCAATGGCCACGACTGGACCCGACAGTTCAAGGTCATCCTGCCGCCGCTTCAGAGACTGACAAAGGGCGCGGCACTGATCGATGGTGAGATCGTCGCCATCGACAGCCAGGGACGTACGAGTTTCTCCATGCTGAAAACCGGCATTGCCGCGGGTTTGCCGCTCAAGTTCTATGCCTTCGATCTGCTTGAATGCGATGGCCAAGATCTGTCGAACCAGCCGCTCCTCAAGCGCAAGGAGCGGCTTGAGTCCCTGCTGGGCACTCGCCTGCCAGACGACTGCCTGCAATTCTCCAGCCACATCGTAGACCAGGGCAAAAGGGTGTTCGACGCCATGTGCGAGGGTGGCCACGAAGGTATCATCGCCAAACGCGCCGACAGCTCCTACGTCGGCGATCGCACCAGGAGTTGGCTCAAGATCAAGTGCACGAAGCGACAGGAATTCGTTGTCGGCGGTTATCGCCCAAGTGACACAGGACATGGTATGGCCTCGCTGATCCTCGGCACTTACGACAATGGCAAGCTCATCTACCGCGGCCGCGTCGGCACTGGGTTCACGGCGGCGATGCGCAAGGACATCCTGGCGAAGCTCGAGAGACGCAGCGTTGAGAAACCGGCTTTCGCATCCGTTCCGAGAGAAATTGCCCGCCGTGCCCGGTGGGTCAAGCCCGAGCTGGTCGCTGAAGTCACCTATGCCGAAGTGACACCGGACGGCAGCTTGCGACATCCAAGCTTTGAGGTCATGCGCGAAGACAAGCCAGCCGACCAGGTCGTGATGGAAATGCCGAAGACGCCGGCAACTCTTGGCCCCGCCAATCTCGACCCGGGAATCGGGAAGGAGATCGCCGCTGCTGTCGGCGTCAAGCTGACGCATCCGGACAAGGTCATGTACCCGGGGACCAAGGTGACCAAGGCCACGTTTGCCGCCTACTACAGCGCAGTCGCCGAGAAGATGCTGCCGCACATCCAGGATCGGCCGCTGTCGCTGGTGCGCGATACCGACGGCGACCTTCAGCAGACCTTTTTTCAGAAGCATAAACTGCCAGGCATGCCCAAGGCCATTCATGACGGCTAGTTGGCGAAGATGTCCGGTAAGGAAAGCCGCATCCTTTGGGTCGGCGACCTGGCGGGGCTGATCGCGGGCGTCCAGATGAATGTGCTCGAATTCCACATTTGGGGGAGCCTGCGCCAGCAGCCGAATCTGCCGCACCGCATGATCTTCGACATCGATCCCGACGAGGGCCTGGGCTTCACCGCCGTCAAGCAGGCAGCCCTCGACATTCGGGGCATTCTTGAAGCGCTTGGACTGCAGTCATGGCCGTTGCTGTCCGGCGGCAAAGGCGTTCACGTGGTCGTGCCGCTCGTCCCGGAGGCAGACTGGGACGAGGTCACGAGCTTCTGCCAAGACTTCGCCGAACTACTGGCCCGCACAGATCCGTCACGCTTCGTTGCCAACATGAGCAAGGCGAAGCGCAAGGGCCGGATGTTTCTCGATTACCTGCGCAATGGCCAGGGCTCCACTGCAATCTGTCCCTGGTCGACTCGGGCTCGCGCAGGGGCGTCGTGCGCGGTGCCGGTCAGCTGGGAGGAGTTGCCCACCTGCGAAAGCGCCAACGGTTTCGATGTTTTCGCGGCCGCCGCGCGGGCTCAGCTGCCCGAAGCCTGGGTGGGTTATTTCGACGTCGAACAAACGCTTACCGACCGCATCCGCCACGCAGTCCGGTAGCAAGATGGTCAGCGACATTTGCCTTTTCGGCGCCCGACGTCTTTGCCCAAAATCGAGAGCGTCCTCCCTTCTGAGAGGACCCCGCAACGCCGTCTAGAGTGAGAGTACGGACCGGTTTGCCGTGACGGGTTGAGAGCTGGAGGAGGGCCTCCGGCGCCCGTCGCGGAGAACCGCGATGTCCAGACAATACGCTCGCGCCGGCGCCGACCGGGCAAGCCTCTATGACGAAATCACCAACAAGATCATCGCCGAGCTGGAGGCTGGGCGCTTTCCCTGGGTGCAGCCCTGGGGCACGACGGCGACGAAAGCTTCTCTGGCCATGCCGGCCAACGCCGCGACCGGGCGCGCCTATTCCGGGATCAATGTGCTGATTTTGTGGGGAGCGGTCGTCGAGCATGGGTTTCCCGTCCATAGCTGGCTGACTTTCCGCCAGGCGCTATCGCTGGGCGGCCATGTCCGCAAGGGCGAACACGGCACCACCGTCGTCTATGCTGACCGCTTCATTCCTGACGATGAGAAGAATCGCGCACGAGAAACCGGCGAACCAGCACAGGCGATGCCGTTCCTGAAACGCTTTAGCGTGTTCAACGTCGGGCAATGCGAAAATCTCCCCGACGATCTGGCCGTGGCTCCGCCTGCACCGGAGCCTGGACTGATAGAGCCGGCAGTCGACGCGCTGATCAAGGCGACCGGGATCGATTTCCGCATCGGTGGCGATCGCGCCTATTACGCTCCGGCGCATGACTATGTTCGGGTGCCGCCGCCGCAGGCGTATTTCGAGACCATCGACTGGCACCGCACCGCCCTGCACGAGCTCGGGCATGCGACCGGCCATGCCTCCCGCGTCGGCCGTGACCTCAGCGGCGCCTTCGGCACCAAGAAATACGCTTTCGAGGAACTGGTCGCTGAGTTGAACGCAGCCTTCTGCTGCGCCTCGCTTGGCATCGTGCCGACCGTGCGCCACGCCGACTACCTGGCCTCCTGGCTTCAGGTTCTGCGCGAAGACAACCGCGCCATCGTGCGTGCCGCCTCCCAGGCGAGCAAGGCGGCCGACTGGCTGCTCTCCTTCCTGCCGCAACCTGACGGCATCCAGGACGGGTCCAGGCGAGGTCGATGAGACCGATATCGACAGGAGGGCGGCGTGATCCTCCTCACGTGCCTCGGATCTTCCGTGCGCGGTGCGGTCCTCAGAGTGAGAGGGCTGCGCCCCGTCTTTGTGACGGGTTTGGAGGTCGGGAGAGTCTCGGCCGCCCGTCGCGGAGATAATCGACATGGCTACCGTCAAGCAGAAGATCACCCTCAATGCCTCGCGTGACATCCCTTTTAACAAGCTGACGCTGAGCCAGTCCAATGTCCGGCGCATCAAGCGCGGGGAAACGATAGAGGACCTCGCCGCCTCGATCGCACGGCGCGGCCTGCTCCAGAGCCTCAACGTCCGGCCAGTGCTGGATGGCGAGGGCAACGAGACCGGCATGTTTGAGGTGCCGGCTGGCGGGCGCCGCTATCGCGCGATGGAATTGCTGGTCAAGCAGAAGCGCATGATCAAGACCGAGCCCGTTCCCTGCGTCGTCACCGATGCTCGCAGCGCTATCCCGATGAGGAGGATTCGCTTGCCGAGAATTTTCAACGCGAAGATTTACATCCGCTCGATATGTTTCGCGCCTTCCAGACCCTGCACGACCAGGGCGCCAGCCACGAGGAGATCGCGGCACGCTTCTTCGTTTCCGCAACGTTCGTGCAGCAACGCCTGCGGCTCGCGAAAGTCTCGCCCAAGCTGCACGACATTTACGAGCAGGACGGAATGAAGCTCGATCAGCTCATTGCCTTTACCGTGACAGACGATCAGGCTCGCCAGGAACAGGTCTGGGAGGCGCTCGAGCATTCGTGGTCGAACGAGCCGCATCAAATCCGGCGCATGCTGACCGAAACCACTGTTCGGGCAAGCGATCGCCGGGCGCAGTTCGTCGGTGTCGAGGCCTATGTCGCAGCCGGCGGCGTGATGCTGCGTGACCTGTTCGAGGCCGACAATGGCGGCTGGCTGCAGGACCCTGTGCGGCTCGACCGCCTGGTTCGCGACAAGCTGAAATCGATCGCAGATGAGATCGCCGCCGAAGGCTGGAAGTGGATCGTGGTCGATATCGATCTGCCCTATGGCCACAATCACGGCCTGAGGGCGCTCGCCGGCACGCCCACCGACCTAACCGAAGCGGAGTGGGCACAACGTGAAGCGCTACGCAAGGAATACGATCGGCTGGAAGCCGAGTATTGCGAAGCCGACGAACTCCCCGACGATGTCGATCAGCGCCTCGGCGAGATCGAGTCCGCGCTCGAGGCCTTCGAGAGCCGGCCGATGAACTACGATGCGGCCGAGATCGCTCGCGCCGGCGTGTTCATCAGCATCGATCATAATGGCGATCTCGTCATCGATCGGGGCCATGTGCGCCCCGAGGATGAAGCCATACAGACGGTCGGCGGCGACTCCGCCCAGCCCTGCGGTGCGAACGGGAGTGAGGATGGCAGTGACGATTTTTCCGTTCGCCGCGCCACCATCACCATCGGTACTCAGGCGTCCGAGCCCGAGGAGGATGAGGGCGACACCATCAAGCCGCTGCCCGAGCGCCTGGTGATCGAACTCACCGCTCATCGCACGTTGGCGTTGCGCAATGCCGTGGCCGAGAACCAGCATGTGGCCATCACGGCGCTCTTGCATCGGCTCGTCCTCGACACATTCGGTCAGCGTTCCGCGACCGGCTGCGTCGAGGCGTTTGTCCGGCATATCCACCTGCCTGCGCAGGACGCCGACCTCAAAGACAGCCCGGCGGCCAAGGCGGTCGATGAGCGCCATGCGGCATGGAAGGGCGACATCCCGCTTGGTGACGACCAGACTCTGTGGGTCTGGCTTGACAGTCTCGATGAAGCCAGTCGGCAGGCGCTGCTAGCGCACTGCGTCAGCTATGGCATCAACGCCCTGTTCGAACGACCCAACCCCTATGGCAGCGGCATTTCCCAGCATGGGCAGGATCAGCGCTTGCGCGAAGCCGATCGCCTGTCTCGCGCGACCGGGCTCGACATGGTGGGTGCGGGTTGGCGCCCTACGGTCGCAAATTATCTCGGCCGGGTCACCAAGTCCCGCATCCTCGAAGCCGTGCGCGAAGGCGCCGGCGAGCAGGCGGCCCAGCTCATCGATCATCTCAAGAAGGGTGACATGGCCAAGGAGGCCGAACGCCTCCTTGCCGATAGTGGCTGGCTGCCCGAACCGCTCCGTCTGACCGCTCAGGACGCACCGGCTGTGCAGCCGGACGAGGGCGAGGAAGCTGACTTGCCCAAGTTCCTCGCCAGCGATGATGAAGACGACTCGGCGGCAACCGACGAGGTCACCGCTCACGCGGTCGCTGCCGAATAGCACCCATAGACAGCGCGGCTCCGGTCGCCACGTTCCCCTTCACCTCACGGCCCGGCTCACAGCCGGGCCATTTTCGTTTCAGGAGACACATCTATGTCCGCCCACATCGTCTATGACAACGCCCCGCTCGGTTCGCTCATCCGCTATTCGGACGGCACGCCGAAGCCGCCAGCGCGCTTCACCCGCAAGCTCGCGGATTGGGAGCGCCGCAACGGTCTCGGCCGGCTGGTCCGCAAGTCACCCCCGCGCGACCGTCCGACCTACAGCGCTCCGGCCTCAATCACGCTCAACGAAGGGAATTTTTCCTCCGGCGGCATCATCCTCGTGACCATTATGCGCACCTACTCGCTCGACAGCGCCCTCAGCTTCGAGATCGTCGAGCGGCCCGCGATCGGCATGGTCCGGGTCCTGCAGCAGATCGGCGACACGACGAGTTGCTGCACCTCGCCGAGAGCCGCGATGCGGCCGAACTCTGGAGGGCCAAGACCGGATACCGCAATGCGCGTCTAGAAGACATCACCGCCGACGAGGTCGGCGCCGATGTCGTCGAAGGACGGGCGGCCTGACCGCGCGGCGTCACACCGCACACCCACAAGCGTCGATCCTTCCACCATCGCGGCCCGGATTCGGACGAGTGCCGAGTGCTTTTCAGGATCAGCACTACGACTGCAATGGTTTCCTTCGGAAGTCGAAGCCTGACGGAGGAACATGATTGAGATCGGTTGATAAACCGGCAAGCGCTCCACCTCATGGCGGGGAGCTTGTTCATTTTGGCGTCGACCGGCGCCTGAGAGGGAGAGATTGGCCGGGATGGGTTTGAATCCGCGCGGTCCAGAGAGAGCCCCGCGCGGCTCGATCCTGTCCCCCGCTCTCCCGAGGTTCACACCATGACCATGATCTCGCCCGCTGCGACGGTTCCCGCTGCCGCGCCGCTGCCGCTCGCCGAAGCCGACGCCGCCGGCGCCATCTTCGCTGCGGCCGGCCTTTTACTTCCCCATCTCGAACGCGGCGAGCGTATCGACGCGCCAAAACTGCGCGCGGCGATGGAAGCCGCGTTCGGGGCTTCCGATGCAGCCGGCGCCTGGGACTGGAAACAGGCTTACGATGCCTGCGAGGCCGCCACGGTCCTGTTCCTTCGCAAGTATGGAAAGGCACTGTTCCGCAAAGCCGCGTCTCCGGCTCTCGGGCTTTCCGCATTGTCGAAGATGGCCGGGCTCATGCCAACGCACACCCGCCGATCCGAAGAGGCGCAGAGCTACCAGCAGTTCTCGACTCCCATCCCGCTCGGCCTGGTCGCGGCCACAGCCGCCGCCATTACGCCGGCCGACCGAGTGCTGGAGCCTTCCGCCGGCACCGGGCTGCTGGCCATCCTGGCCGAGATCGCCGGCGCCTCGCTAGTCCTCAATGAGCTTGCCGAGAGGCGCGCGGCACTTCTCTCCTTCCTCTTTCCGGCCGTCTGCGCCAGCCGCTTCGACGCCGCCCAGATCGACGACCATCTCGATCCCGGCGCCGTGCCGAGCGTGGTGCTGATGAACCCGCGCTTTTCGGTCACGGCTAATGTCGAGGGCCGCATGGCCGAAGCGGCCTGGCGGCATATCGCCTCGGCGCTGGCGCGCCTTGCGCCCGGCGGGCGGCTGGTAACAATCACCGGTGCGAACTTCGCGCCCAACCATCCGGCCTGGACCGCCGCCTTCACGCGCCTGCAGGAACGTGGGCGCGTCGTCTTTTCGGCCGCCATCGACGGCTCGGCCTACGCCAAGCATGGCACGACCTTTCCGACACGCCTCACCGTCATCGACAAGCTCCCCGCGGACGATCCCACCGTCTTCACGGATGCTCCCGGCATTGCTCCGGACGCGGCGACGCTGCTCGCGTGGATTGAGGAGCGCCTTCCCGCGCGGCCGCCGGTCGTAATGCCCGCCGTTTCCAGCGTGGCATCGGCGGTCGTCGCGCCCCGCACGGTGCACGGCTGTCTCAGACGCTCGGCGAGAACCACGCCACGCACATCGATCGCCGAGCCGGAAGCCATCGACCTCGCCTATGAGGCCGTCGACTGGCAGGCGGCCGAGGACGGCCAGATCAGCGACGCCATCTATGAGGCCTACGGGCTTCAGGCGATCCGCATTCCCGGCTCTCGGGCTCACCCCACCCAGCTCGTTCAATCGGCGGCCATGGCCTCGGTGGCGCCACCCAAGCCGAGCTACCGGCCGCGCCTGCCGAACAACGTCCTTGACCTGCTCTCGGACGCGCAGCTCGAGACCGTCATCTATGTCGGCGAGGCTCACACCGAATATCTCGCCGGCGCCTGGACGCTCGACTATACCTTTGACGTGGTTAGCGCCGCGGCCGATGACGCCGCAGGGGCCGTGCGCTTCCGGCAAGGCTTCATGATCGGCGACGGAACGGGTGTAGGCAAGGGCCGCGAGTCCGCCGCCGTAATCCTAGACAATTGGATGCAGGGCCGTCGTAAGGCGGTCTGGATCTCCAAGTCCGACAAGCTCATCGAGGATGCGCAGCGCGACTGGTCGGCGCTCGGCATGGAGCGCTTGCTGGTCACCCCACTCTCCCGCTTCCCGCAGGGCAAGCCGGTCACGCTGGCGGAAGGCATCCTGTTCACCACCTATGCCACGCTGCGCTCCGACGATCGCGGGGGGAAGGTTTCGCGGGTCAAACAAATCGTCGAATGGTTGGGTCCGAATTTCGATGGGGTCATCATTTTCGACGAGGCGCACGCCATGCAAAACGCCGGCGGCGGCAAGGGCGAACGCGGCGACGCCGCTCCCTCCCAGCAAGGCCGTGCCGGCCTGAGGCTCCAGCACGCCCTGCCGAATGCCCGCATCGTCTATGTGTCGGCGACTGGCGCCACCACCGTGCACAATCTCGCCTATGCCCAGCGGCTCGGCCTCTGGGGCGGCGAGCATTTTCCATTCTCGACCCGCGCCGAGTTCGTCGAGGCGATCGAGGCCGGCGGCGTGGCGGCCATGGAGGTGCTGGCACGCGACCTCAGGGCACTCGGCCTCTATACGGCCCGCTCGCTTTCCTTCAACGGCGTCGAATACGAGCTGATCGAGCATGAGCTGACGCCGGAACAGATCCGCATCTATGATGCCTATGCCGACGCCTTCGGCATCATTCATAACAATCTCGATGCGGCCATGCAGGCGGCCAACATCACCGGCAGCACCGGCACGCTCAATGCCCAGGCCAAGTCGGCCGCGCGCAGCGCCTTTGAAAGCGCCAAGCAGCGCTTCTTCGGTCATTTGTTGACCAGCATGAAGACTCCGACCCTGATCCGCTCCATCACCCGCGATCTGGAGGAGGGCCATGCGGCCGTTGTCCAGATCGTCTCGACGGGCGAGGCACTGATGGAACGGCGGCTGGCCGAGCTGCCGACCGAGGAATGGAACGACGTCCGAGTCGACATCACGCCGCGCGAATACGTCCTCGACTATCTCGCCCATTCCTTCCCGGTGCAGCTCTATGAGCCCTTCACCGACTCCGAAGGCAATCTGTCCTCGCGCCCGGTCTACCGCGACGGCCAACCCGTCGAGAGCCGCGAGGCGGTCGCCCGGCGCGACGAGCTGATCGCCAAACTCGCCAGCTTGACGCCTGTCCCCGGCGCGCTCGACCAGATCATCCAGCATTTCGGGGTGGACATCGTGGCTGAGGTCACCGGCCGGTCGCGCCGCATTGTCCGCAAGGGCGAGCGCCTTGTCGTTGAAAACCGTGCCGGGTCAGCCAACCTCGCCGAGACACAGGCCTTCATGGATGACCAGAAACGCGTTCTGGTTTTTTCGGACGCGGGCGGAACGGGGAGGAGCTACCACGCCGACCTCTCGGCCCGGAACACGCGGCTGCGTGTGCATTATCTGCTCGAAGCCGGCTGGAAGGCCGACACCGCCATTCAGGGCCTGGGCCGCACGCATCGCACCAATCAGGCGCAGCCGCCGCTCTTCCGGCCGATCTCGACCAATGAAAAGGCGGAAAAGCGCTTCCTCTCAACGATCGCGCGGAGGCTCGATACGCTGGGTGCAATCACGCGCGGCCAGCGCCAGACCGGCGGCCAGGGCTTGTTCCGGCCAGAGGACAATCTGGAAAGCCACTATGCCCGCGATGCGCTACGGCAACTTTATCTGCTGATCGTACGCGGCAAGGTCGAGGGCTGCTCGCTCGAGCGTTTCGAGGCGGCAACCGGCCTCAAGCTCATGGATGCCAATGGCATCAAGGACGAGTTGCCGCCGATCACCACCTTCCTCAATCGCCTGCTCGCACTGACCATCGCGTTGCAGGGCGTGCTGTTCGGTGCCTTCGAGCAACTGCTGGCGGCGCGCGTCGAGGGCGCGATCGCGTCAGGCACCTACGACGCCGGGCTGGAGACGCTGCAGGCCGAAAACTTCGTCGTCACCGATCGGCAGGTGATCTACACGCATCCGCGCACCGGCGCCGAAAGCCGCCTGCTCACGATCACCGAACGCAAGCGCAATCGCCCTGTCACGCTCAGTGCTGCGCTCGATCATCTCCGCGATCCGCGTGCCGTACTGCTCATCAACGAGCAATCGGGCCGCGCCGCCGTGCAGATCCCGACCCCCAGCGTCATGCTCGACGATGGCGAGGTCGAGCGACGGGTCCGCCTGATCCGGCCGATGGAAGGCCAGAACATGCCGCTCAAGGCCATGGGCGAAACACGCTGGGTCGAGGCCGATCGCGAGGCTTTCTCAACTGCCTGGGCGGCCGAAATCGCCGGGGTGCCGGAATTTTCGGACTCGGTCTTGCACATGGTCACCGGCCTGCTGCTGCCGATCTGGAAGCGCCTGCCCAACGAGTCGACCCGCGTTTATCGACTTCAGACCGACGAGGGCGAGCGCCTCATCGGCCGCCGCGTCTCGCCGGCATGGGCCGCCAACGCCTCTGCACCGAACGTGGTTGCGCTATCGCCGGAGCAGGCTTTTGCGGCTCTGATGGACGGCCGGACCATCCTCGATCTTGCCGAGGATCTCCAGCTTCGCCGCGGCCGCGTCATGGGCGCATGGCGTATCGAATTGTCCGGCTTCACCGACACGATGCGCGAGCGCCTCACCACCTACGGTCTCTTCCACGAGATCATTTCGTGGAAGCTCAGGATGTTCGTGCCGATCGACGCCAACGGGCTCGCCGTGCTGGAGCGCGTGCTCGATCGCTTCCCAATCGAGCGGGTCAGTGAGCGGGAGGCTGCATGATTGCGCGTCACGCTGCATCCGACCTCGCACACCGCCACTACCTCTCCAATGGCCGTCGCCAGGGCACCTATTGGACCGTCGGCGACGTCCGCAATGCGCCGGGCCGCTCGATGTTCGTGCGTCTGCAGCCATCCCCGAAGGGACCGCCAGGCAAATGGACCGACGCCGCCACCGGCGAGCATGGAGATCTGCTCGATGTCATCCGCGAATCCCTCGGACTGGTCAATTTCCGGGACGTCGCCGACGAGGCACGCGCCTTCCTCGCCATGCCGGATGTAGAGTCCGAGCAACGGCCGACGATGAAGCCACCTTCGGCTCGCACCGGTTCTCCGGAAGCGGCTCGCCGACTGGTCGCCATGTCGAAACCCATTATCGGCACCCTCGTGGAAACGTATTTGCGTGGACGTGGCATTACGACTTTGCACGGAACCGCAGCCTTGCAGTTCCATCCACACTGCTACTACCGGCCAGACGATCATGGACCGACCACGACCTTGCCGGCGATGATCGCCGCTGTCACCGACCTTGATGGACATCTGACCGGCGCGCACCGCACCTGGCTCGCATCGGACGGCACCGGCAAGGCACGCGTCAACACACCGCGTCGGGCAATGGGTGACCTTCTCGGTCACGCAGTCCGCTTCGGCGTACCCGGCAGCGTCATGGCGGCAGGCGAAGGCATCGAGACGACGCTATCGCTCAGATGCGCCATGCCCGACATGGCGATGGCTGCTGCACTCTCGGCATCCCATCTCGCCGCCATCCTGTTCCCTCCGAACCTGCGGCGGCTCTATGTCATCCGCGACAGAGATCCGGCCGGCGACGGCGCCAGAGACTGCCTGCTCGAGCGCGCGACGGACGCCGGAATCGAGGCAATCGTGCTCTCGCCGGCGATGGATGACTTCAACGAAGACCTCCGCCATTTCGGACTTGGCGCCTTCCGGGCCTCGATTGCGGACCAGCTCATGCGCAAAGATTGCATCCGCTATCTGACAGAGGCGGCATGAGCCGTGAGGGGAAGCGCGCGGCGCATGGTGCCGGTGCTCCGCATGGATGCGTGGCCCGCCGTCAGAGAACGGCGGCCCGGACTTCAAGAGGGCGATCGGGCCCACGAACTGGCCGGCCAGGCAATGGCGGCGGCCGACTATTTTCCGGCGGCGCACAACTGCTCGCGAATGGCAGCGATTGGTCGCGACGCCTTTCCATCGCGAGGCAAAATAGCCGGCCGCCGCCATCCTCCGCTGCGCTGCGGCCCTCCGCTTCGCTGCGGGTGCCGGACCGTCCCGCCCGTGCGCTCTCGTCGCCATGAAGGCCGCGGGGGTCGCGGTCAAACCGACGGGAGCATCGCAATGAGCGAGCACGACGACACCGAACTGCACCACGCCGCTTCTCCGACCGATCACATCCTCACCGAACTCCAGCTCTATGGCTGGCGCCCATTTGCGGACGAGCCCGATCCGCGACCGCTCCCCGGCGGCGACCAGGTGGCCGGAGCCGTGGCCGACATCTTTGACGCCCTTATCGCCACCTTGGCCGACACGCGCCTCGAACCCGACCTCGATGACCTTCTCTGGTCCGTCACCAATGTCTTCCACCGAGCTATACAACGGATCGAGCGGCAACTGGACGACAACGAGCAGGTCCAGCGCCGCCTGCAGCGCGAACAAGACGGCAGCGAGATCAAGGCGGTTGAACTCGAGACACTCACCGCCCAGGGCCAGACGATGATCGAACGGCGCGACGCCTTCGAGCTTATGCGTGACCAGGCCGCAGACCACTACGATGAGTACACCGGGTCGGCCTGGCGACCGCGCACGGGGTCGATGGTCAACCACCACCATCTCACCGCCGCAATGATCGATAGCCGCGACTTTCTCGCGGCCAGGGGGCGCGTGGAAACCGAGGTCGTGTTACCCGCCGGCCCCAAGATCGCCTTCTCCGGTGGCGATACCGCCGATCACCATTTGATCTGGGCAAAGCTCGACCAAATCCGCGCCAAGCACCCCGACATGGTGCTGATGCACGGCGGATCACCGAAAGGCGCCGAAAAGATCGCCGCTCGCTGGGCCGATCATCGCAAGGTGCCGCAGGTCGCCTTCAAGCCTGACTGGAGCAAGCATGCCAAGGCCGCTCCCTTCAAGCGCAACGACCAGATGTTGGCGGTCATGCCGATCGGCGTCATCATCTTTCCGGGCACCGGCATTCAGGAGAACCTCGCGGACAAGGCCCGCAAGCTCGGCATTGCGGTCTATCGGCTCGGCGGCTCGTGAGCGCCGCCTTTCCCACTCAAAGTCGCAGTCCAGGTTCGGTCAGCGCTATTGCGCAATGTTTTCTTCTCACCGAAGCCGACGTATGCCCCTAGTGACGCGAATGGCCAATTTGCGCCGCATGTCGGCCATTCGACTTCCGTCTTGATGTTCCCAAAACCAGCCGTTCTCGAAGCGCGGACCGCCGGCTGAAATGGCCGCGACGGTGTGGCGGATTGACGGGGCGATTTTTGGATACCAAAGCGCGACCACGGCTCAGCGAGAGGCTCAGGCGTCAAGATGGACGCTGTCGCGCGCCAAAGCTAACCTGCGAGATAGTCGCGTCGCGTATCGGCAGCTTTCAAGAAACCAGCAGGATCCGCCCCTTGATCCCCCTCTGTTCGAGGGCGGCATGGGCACGGGCAGCATCAGATAGTGGCATCGTTGTCCACTGGGGCGTCTGCATAGCGCATTGGGCAGCGAGGCGTGCCAGCGTTGCGACGGCAACTTCAAGTGCCGTCCCGTCAAGGCTCTCGGATGAATAACCGGTCAGCGATACCGGTCGGATCAGGTTCCATAGATCGAACCGGACATCACTACCCCCTACCGCACCAACAAGGGACATCGTCCCGCCAGGTTTCAGGGCGGAGACCGATGTTTCAAACACGGCTGCGCCCACCGTATCGAAAACGCCGTCGAGGCTTTGCGGCTCGACCAGAGACAGTTCACCGGCCTTTGAAGCCAAGACCCGTTCGGCTCCCAACGCGCGAACGTAATCGGCCTGCTCCGGCCGCGAGACGAGGCCCAGCACATGTGCGCCGAGCGCACTGGCAAGCGAAACCGCCGCCGAGCCCACGCCGCCGGCCGCGCCGGTGACCATGACGTGCCGTCCATCGAGCGGTCCGAGGCGTTGCAAGCCCTCGTGGGCGGTGACGCCGGCTAGCCCAATCGCCGCAATAGCCAGCGGATCCGTGCCGGTGGGTAGTTGAGCTGCCGCACTGGCATCGACCGTCACGAACTCGGCATAACCCCCTGGCCGATCTGCCCGGACCCCGCCGAGGCCCTGCATCATCGTGATGACCTGCTGGCCAACAAGTGCACGACCCGCGGAAGACCCCGCCTCAACCACCTCGCCGACGACTTCCACGCCAGGCACGTATGGAAAAGGCTCTGGCTTGCGGATAGGCCAATTGCCGGCCCTTATCTCAAGGTCGGTGTGATTGACCGCGGCGGCGATGGTCCTGATCCTGATCTCCGAGGCGCGTAGCGAAAGGACCGGAACGGTCCTCCACTCAAGGACCTCCGGACCGCCGTAGCGGCTGATGACGATGGATCGCATTTCGCTTTGCATGACAGCTGGTTCCGGATTCAGCCTTCATCCAGCCAGGCATCGAAGTATTCGTGTTCCTGCGTCGGATGGACCCGGACACCCTTGAGGGCTGGGACCCAGTGCTTGTACAGCTTTCGCCAGTAGGGCTGGATCAGAATACCGGCATCCTGCAGCATAGTCTCGATGTCCTTCATCAGAGCTTTGCGCTTCTCGGCATCGGGAATGGCAAGTGCGGCATTGAGCTTGGTATCAAATTCGGGATTTGACCACGCCGTTTCGTTCCAGGCCTCGCCCGTCCGATATGCGACGGCAAGGACCTGGACGCCGAGTGGCCGCATGTTCCAGGTCGTCATCGAAAACGGGTACTTCGTCCAATCGTTCCAGAAGGTTGAACCCGGGAGGACGGTCCGCTTGATCTTGATCTTCGCTTCACGCAGCTGGGCAGCGATAGCGTCGCCCGTGTTGCGGTGAAAGTCCTCGTCGGCCGTGATTAGCTCGAATTCAAAGTCCGTGAGACCGGCCTTCTGAAGCAAGCGGGCGGCCTTGTCGACGTCACGGCTGACTGGGGGCAGTTCGACATACTCGGGATGAATCGGCGAGACATGGTGGTTGTGGGCCACGTCGCCGGCGCCGCTATAGCCAAGATCGAGCACAACCTTGTTGTCAACGGCCAACTGCAGCGCATTGCGCACCCGCTGATCGTCAAAAGGTCTATTGGTGACATTCATTCGAGCCAGCAGAGTCCCCGCGGTCGCCGCCTCACCTTTTACCAGCCCAAGTCCATCCAAGCCTGCCAGCTGGTCTACCGGCGATTCGTAATTCGTGTGGATCTCGTTGGCTTCGAACGCTCCCAAGGTTGCGTTCGGGTCGGACCCGTAGTCAATGAACTCGATACCTTCGAGGTGCGGTTCCCCGCCCCACCATTTTCCATTTGTACGACGTTTCAAAACGACGCGGACGCCAACATCATAGGAAACCAACTCGAACGGTCCGGTGCCGATCGGGCATGCGCTAAAGGTCGCGCCTTTTTCGTCGAAGCTTTTGTGAACCAGCAGGGCCGGATAGCCGGCCAGAGTAGGAATGAACGTAATGTCCGGCTGTTGAAGTGTGATCCGCAGGGTCATGTCATCGAGGCGTTCGATGGCCGTCTCGCGCAACTTGCCGGTTGACTGGTCGATGAGCGTGCCCATCCGCCCGGCCATGGAGTTGCCGGCAGCATCTCGCTCGCACCAACGTCGCAGATTGAAGATAACGTCATCGGCCGTGAACGGATCGCCATTGTTCCAGGTTGCGCCGCGCCGGCAATGCATCACAAACTGAGTCGCATCGGCGTTGACTTCCCAGGATTCGAGCAGGCGGCCTTCAAACGTATAATCGGCGGTATACTTGACGAGCGGCTCGAGCGTCTGGCGCTGTGCATTGGCAATCTCCGACCAGTCCGCGGTCCGCGGGTCCTTCGGATCCTTGACGAACATCGCGACCTTCAAGGTGCCACCGCGTTTGGGCTCCGCCGCGAGGGCCGGCGTCAACGACGCACCGATAAGCCCGTAAGCCATGGGCGCCGATGCGCCGAACGCACTTGCCAGTGCCAGGAATTCGCGGCGATCCAGTTGGCCATTCAGACAAGATGCCACCGAGGCGTAGACGTGTTCAGGAACCTTGTCGGAATTGCTCGTAAACATTGGTATTTGTTTCCCTAAAGCCACAGTTCCGGCGCGCACAGTGATGCGGAATTTCAGACCGAACCGGCCGCGACACTTCCATATGAAACGTATTCGAGATAAGTGGGCGCGAGAGAGCAACACTTGAAACGAATTGTGTTGAAATGGACCGCTTCGCCGGCATGACCGTCTTCGTTAGGGCTGTGGAGCTCGGCTCCTTTTCAGCCGCGGCGGAAGCCATGTCGACCTCGCCGCAGCTCGTCGGAAAATACGTTCGCGCGTTGGAGGATCATCTTGGTGTCCGGCTTCTGAACCGAACCACACGTCGGCAAAGCCTAACGGACTTCGGCCGCGGCTATTATGAGCGAGCCAAGCACATCCTCGCCGAAGTTGAGATGGCTGAGGGATTGGCCGAGGAGACGAAGTCGGTTCCAACCGGCAGGCTGAGGATAAACGCTCCGGTCAGCTTCGGCATACGCAGCCTTAGTCCTAGTCTGCCGGAATACCTGGAGGCCCATCCGCAGATTTCGGTGGAATTGACGCTTTCCAATCGAGCGGTCGATGTAATCGACGAGGGATATGACGCGGTCTTTCGAACCGGCGAACTCGTCGATAGCGGCCTCATCGCCAGACCTTTGGCTCCCTACCGACTGGTTCTGTGCGCCTCGCCTGCATACCTCAAGACACATCCAGCCATCGAGCACCCTCTCGATCTTCAACGGCATGAGTGTCTTGGCTTCTCCTTCACGGAGTTGAGGACGCACTGGACGTTCGACGGACCGGATGGAAGGGTTGTGGTTCCGGTATCTGGCCGTGTGATGGCCGATCACGGCGAGCCCCTGCTATGCGCGGCCGTGGCAGGGATAGGCGTCTTGCTGCAGCCGAGCGAAATCGTGAGCGAGGCCATGGCAAGCGGCGAACTGGTCGGGATCTTGCCGGATTATCGCCCGCCGTCGCGGCCGCTCAATGTGATCTACGCTCCCGATCGCCGCATAACCGCCAAGCTTCGGAGCTTTTTGGATTTCGCCGTAGCCAAATTTGGACGGTAGTGCCGCGATCGCCAGACCCCTGCCTAAGGCCGCGCGGGGTGTAATTGGAGCGAATTTGTTGTAGGTCAGCAACCATTGGCGCGATTTATCCCGCCCTGTTTCCACAATACATCCGTCAGTATCGCCGCTACCGCGGCTGCAGACAATTGGACGTTTGTTATGAGCAGCACCGCCACCTCATTCATGGCCAGGTTCGTCGAATTCATCAACTCGGCGGATCAAAAGCTGGCGAACGAACTCATCTCGCCGAATGCCATCTTTCATGTCCCCGGCAGGCCAGAGCCGATGACCGGACCTGCTGGCTACATGGCGATCGTCGCAATGATGCGAGCAGGCTTTTCCGATATCCAATGGACCTTGGAAGAGGCGGTCGCCGAGGAGAACAAGATAGCGGCCCGCTTCACGATGAACGGCACCCATACCGGACCGTTCATGGGCGTGCCATCAACTCAAAAGACGATCCACGTCCAGGCGCTGAACATTTATCACCTTGAGAATGGCAAGATCGTCAAGGAATACGGTCAGCCCGACCTCCTCGGCCTCTTGATGCAGTTGGGCGCGTTTCCCTCCTAGAAACATCACTGCAGTCCATGCACTTATGAGATTGGGTCGGCTGCGGAATGTCAGCTTACCCAAGTCCTCGGGCCAGAACTGGACAGTCCGTTCACGGCCCCCCAAGTAGACGTCAGGTCATGCGGTTTGTCAGGTGGCTGAAAAGGTCTTGAGCGATCGGGGATACCCCAAGGTTAGCGGCGACGCACACTGAGAGATATCGGCAAGCCCAGGCGTCCAGTAGCGGCGTAATCGAAATTGGAAACGTTCGCGTGCCGCCGCTCCGGCTTCGCCTTCGCGGTGATTGCGGCCATCGGCCGAACACATCGGGCGCCTGTCAGCGGGGGAGGGTCCTCCGCTTCAAACAGGAGCCGGATCGATGTCCTTCGCCGACGCGCATGCCTTCGCCTTCAGCCTCGCCGCCACTCTCATGGTCACCATCGTCATCTTTCGTGCTGGCGACGGCACTCTCTCGGTCGTGCCGGCGAACGAGTATGACGGCGACGACACCGCCATCATCGGCGAAATCGACCTGTTCGCCCCATGACGGGGGACTTCGCGTCGGCCGATGCAAGAACACCGGCGGGTTTCACCCGCGCTTTTCCTTTGCTATGCTGTGCACTGCGCCAGGTGGTGGTGGAAGGCGCCAATCGCCAGAGTCATTCTCTCGGAGACACCACCATGATCATCCTCGGCATTCTCCTTTGCGTCGCGGCCATCGGCATCTTGTGCTGGTTGCTCTTCACGCTTGCTATCGTCGCCCTCCCGTTGTTCGTCGGCATCAACGCAAGTACATGGGCATTCAACACCGGTGCCGGCTGGCCTGGCGCGATCCTTGTCGGTATCCTCGCAGCCGGGTTTACGCTCGGCATCGGCCAAATCCTCCTCGGCGTTATCAGGCCCATGTGGGCGAAGCTGGTGATCGCGATGGTCTTCGTCGCTCCCGCGATGGTTCCCGGCTACCATGCCACCCATGGCATCGCGAAGCACATGATGCCTTCGGAAATCTGGCAGATTGTCTTTTCCGTCATTGGCGCGATCGCGGTCGGCGCCATGGCATATCTGCGGGTCGCGGGCATCGCCGCCGCCGACCAATCCGGTAGGGACATGGTTCAAGCTTAAGCCCGCGGCGGGTGGACCAGACCGACGAAGGCCTAGCCTCCTTGTCATGGGTGGTTGGAGCAATCGGGCTGCATGCCAAGGATCGGGCAATGGCCAAGCCGGCGCGGCCTTGTTGGTGGACTTGGACGTTCTGTCGACGCCGCAAGGCAAGCCGACCAGCCGGTGGCAGGACGGCAGCGCGACCGGTCGCCGCGTCGTTGGAGCTGCGCGCGATCCCATGCCTGGATGTGTAGGCGATGGCAGTGAAGCTCGTAGCGATCTGCCGGCGGCGCGTTGGACGCCGACGTCTCCGATGCCAATCTGTCCCAAGAGCGCTCCAAACGGCCTCTTCAATGGGCTGATCTGGCCGAACGACGGCTGAAGCCTCGACCGCCTAGGCCGCAACGCCGCGTCTCGACTTTCTTCCCCTGCCGGCTCCCACCCCATGCCGCAAGCGCATGGGGACCCCGAGCGCCGCCATTCCTCGCGAGACAAGAAAGTCGTTCCTGCGCCGTCCTCCGCGTTGCTTCGGTCGCAAGCGATGCGTCGTCGCTCGCCTCCGGCCAAGTGATCGCCATCGAGGCCGCGTGGTGCGGGCTCGGGAACAGAAAACGGAGACTTTACAATGGCTACCATCGGCACCTTCAAGAAGTCCGCCTCGAACGAGTTCACCGGTGAAATCGTCACCCTCAGCGTCCAGGCCAAGAACGTGCGCATCGTCCCAGACACCCGCGCCACTGGCGAGAACGCTCCCAGCCACCGCGTCCTGGTCGGTCGCGCCGAGATTGGCGCCGCCTGGTCGAAGACCTCCAACGAGGGCCGCGACTATCTGGGTCTCAAGCTCGACGATCCGAGCTTCAACGCCCCGATCTACGCCAACCTCTTCGATGACGAGGAAGGTGAGGGTTTCTCCCTCATCTGGTCCCGCCCGAACGCGCGGCGGGGTGACTAAGGACCCGCGCAGGCCCCCGCCGGTACGGCGGGGGCCTTCTTGCGCCGACGTCCGGTTCGGTTCACTCAAGCCGAGAGCGATGCTGAAACCGCAACGCCTGATGCCGATCAACCATCCTCAGTCTGGGCTGTTGTTTCTATAAAATGCAGGCTTTCACTCTGAGTAAGACGAGGCAAGCGATGATCGAGCCGTTTGACGAAACCGCGCCGACCGGTGACGAACTCACCGAATACGATCGGGAACACGTCAAGCTCTATGTGCGCCTGCTTGACGCCGCCGACGACGGCGCAGACTGGCGCGAGGTGGTCGAAATCCTCTTCGGAATTGATCTGACGAAGGAGCCAAAACGCGCCCGGCGCATCCACGACAGCCATCTGGCGCGAGCGCGCTGGATGACGCGTGCAGGCTACCGTCATCTCTTGCGTCGACCCGGCAACTAGCACCACAGCGCCTATGGTTCTCGGGTGATGCCGAAACGGCATCACCCGATGCGCGTCAAGGGTCTTCCGCCAATCGCTGCAACCCGGAATCGTTTGGAGCGGGGTCTACGCGTTTCTTGCGAGGAGCTCTTGGATGAGGCCGGATACGTCGCATTGGCGAGACAATGACAGCTATGACTATTTCGACACTTTACCAATCGAAGGGCTCGCCTGGGAGTGTCTGCGGCGTCACGAACCCTATCAACGGCACTACCAAGCGCTCCTGACCACAAGAGCCGAGAAAGCACCCTTCCACCCTGAGACACAGCGGCTGTGGGGGTTGCGATTTCCCGGCCAGGCCGGATTTGTCCGCCTTGGCGCAGGACGTTCTGTGGTCGCCTGACGTCGATCCATCTGTGGTTTCTCTCGTGCCGGCGCCGGAATTCCTGTCGTCGTTGCGATCGCCGCCTTTGACCGGTCTGGGGGCGGTCCACGACAGCCCGGAAGGACGTCACCTTGTCCACAGTGCAGGTGTCGCGACCCAACTTCTCCTTCTGCCCGGCAGTGATCCGCACGGCCACCTGGCGGCGCTGATCCCCTTGGATGAAGAAACGTTGGGACGGATCGAAGCACTCACCCGTTTCTGGCGTTCCTTGCAGGGGCGCCCGACGGCTTCGGACACGCGTATGACCCCACAGCAGCGCCGCCGGTTTCGTCTGATGATGCAGGCCGCTGACGGCCGTGCGAACGGCGCGAGCTACCGCGACATTGCGGTTGTGTTCTACGGGAACAAGCGCATCGCCGCCGATCCTTGGAAGACCTCGGCGTTGCGCGATGCGGTGATCGGCCTGGTCGAAGGCGCCACCGCCCTGATCGGCGGCGGCTATTTGCATATCCTGCGTCATCGCCGTCGATCGTAGCGGTTCTGGCCCCGACGAGGGGGTGGGATTTTTGCCTCCCTCAACTTCCCCATCCCTTGCGAAGTCCATTCTCCGCCACCGTGGTCGCCGTCCACCGCTGAACGCCAGCGGCTGCCCAAAACCCCACGGAGGTCCGACCCATGCGACCCGATATCGCCGTCTTGCCGCCGCGCTTCCTGCGCACCAAGGAAGCCGCGGATTTCCTCAGCCTGTCCGCCCGCACGCTCGAAAAGCACCGCACCTATGGCACTGGTCCTTCCTACCGCAAGCTCGGCGGCCGTGTCGTCTATGCCGTCGACGATCTTCAGGCTTGGGCCGAACGCGGCGCCGTCACCTCTACATCCGACCCGCGTGGATCGGTCCTACCGGCCAAGCGTCACACATCGACGCCGCCGGCGCATGGCGGACGATACGCACGCTGACCGCGCGCGGATTCCAAATGGCAACACGAAACCAATCCCTTTCGGAGCGCGGGCAACTCGACCTGTTCCGGGCGCTGCCTGGCGACTTCGCCCCACGAGACGCGCAGGATCTCATGGCCTATCCGTTCTTCTCCCTTTCCAAGACCCATCGCATCACGCCGATCGATTTTGCCGCGGGCAACGTCACGATCCGGGTCGAAGCCGTACCCGATCATGGGATGGCAAACATCTGGGACGCCGACATCCTGATCTGGGCAGCGAGCCAGATCGTCGAGGCGCGCGACACCGGGCTTCGTACCTCGCGCCTGATGGCCGCCACGCCGTATGAGATTCTCACCTTCGTCGGCCGCGGCAAGAGCCTTCGCGACTATCAACGCCTGAAGGCGGCGCTTGACCGGCTGCAGTCCACCACCGTCTCGACGACGATCCGTCAGCCCGCCGAAGGCCGGCGTCACCGCTTCTCCTGGATCAATGAGTGGCAGGAGCGCATCGATCGCCATGGCAAACCCGCGGGGATCGAGTTGATCGTCCCCGACTGGTTCTACCGGGCAGTCCTCGATGACGCGCTCGTTCTGACGATCGATCGCGCCTATTTCGACCTGACTGGCGGGATGGAGCGCTGGCTCTATCGCCTGGTGCGCAAGCATGGCGGGCGCCAGCGCGACGGCTGGCGCTTCGACTTTCGGCACCTTCACCTGAAATCCGGCAGCCTGTCGCCCTACAAGCGCTTTGCCTTCGAGTTGCGCGACATCATCCGCCGCCAGCCGCTGCCCGGCTACTCGCTCTTCCTCGAAGTGGAGGTGGGCGGCCGGACGCTGCTCGCCTTCGAGCGGATCGCCTCCTGTGGAACGCCTGTGGACGGCCTCGTGCTATCGGGAACCGGACCTGTCGTGCCATCGGGAACCCCAGGCACGTGCTATCAGGAACCCAAACAGGCTCTAACCTCCAGAAAGCAAAGCCGAAGCCGTGCCCTTAACTTAGACTCTAACCCAGAGTCTAACTTTGAAGAGCGCGCGCGCGATGTGCAAAGGCTCATCCGACGAACCAGCGATGCACTCAGTACAGACACCGACAAAGCCTCGAATGCGCCATCGGTTTCTGACGGCAGCAGCACTGCAACCAGCGTTTCCGAAGCCCCGAATCCGCCTCTTGATCCGCGCTCGGGAGCCACCCGATGATCGCCGCCACGGACCACGCTCGCGACGAACTCGTCCATGTCGAACTGACCTGGGTCGAGAAGAAAATTGAGAACTGGATACGCTTCGGCACGCACGCCCATGAACAGATCGTCGATCGTCGCCGGCGCATCCTGTCCTATCGTCCCGGCGCAGTCTTCGCGCTCGTTCGCTGGGCCGCGAACGATTTTGGAACGATCATCTCACGCATAGATATCGTGCGTGCGGTCAGACGTGGCGAAGCCTATCAGACACTGCCCTTCGTGCGCCCCGGCGGCGACATCCTTCTCAAGGTCGAGAGCTGGCCCAAGGTCGAACGCGTGCTGCAGGCGATCGACGCCGTCCAGCGCCTCGACATCGAGCCTGAGTCGGTTTCGCCTGATCATTGGCGGCACATCCAGAACCGGATAACCGCCGGTCAGGAGCCGCGCGCCTATACGCTCGACCAACATCGCGCCTTCCTGCTGCGCAAGAGGACCGAGCCGTGAGCCGCGCCGGGATCATCCTCGCTAGCGTTCTCGCAACCGTGGGCGTCGCCTATCCCGGCCTCACGCCGATGCCCACGAAGCTCATCTGGAATGCGTCGGCTAGCGCGCCGATCGGCTTCTACACGATCGATTTCGATGGACCGTTCGAGGTCACCGATCTTGTCGCCGTCGATGCGCCCGAGCCACTCGCGGCGTTCCTCGCTGATCGCGGTTATCTGCCGAGGGGCGTGCCACTCTTGAAGCGCATCCTTGGCGTTGCCGGGCAGCGTGTATGTCGCTCGAACCTGACCATCACCGTCGACGGCGTCGAGGCGGGTGTGGCGCTCGAGCGTGATCGGGCCGGCCGTGACCTGCCTGTCTGGCAGGGCTGCCGCCGCATCCCGACCGGCGAAGTCTTCCTGATGAACTCGCAGGTCCGCGACAGCCTCGACGGCCGTTACTTCGGCCTAATCTCCACAGCCCAGATCATCGGTCGCGCGGTCCCGTTGTGGACCGACGAGGGGAAAAACGGCCGCTTCGAATGGCGCGCGTCAACGCGGTGAGCGCGCGACCGGCGGGCGCGCGTCGTGCCGCCAGCCATCATCACCGCACCATCGAAAACAGGAGCCTGACATGCAACAGATCGGGGAATTCACGCGCCAGAAGACTGGCTACAGCGGGCGCATCCACACGCTCAGCCTCAACCTCGATATCGCCATCGTGGCGGCAGAGGCGAGCGAAACGGAGAATGCGCCTGACTACCGCGTTCACGCCGGAAGCGAGGACGGCCCCGAGATTGGTGCCGGCTGGAAACGCTCCAGCGAAAAGGCCGGAGACTATGTCTCGATCCAGCTCGACGACCCGACGTTCGCGCAGCCGATACGCGCGAACCTTTTTCGCAATGGCGACGACAAGTCGTCCTGGTCGCTGCACTGGGCGCGACCACGCGACCGCAGCGAGAAGGATTGAACGATGCGCGCTCGCCGTCCGTCGACGAGCCATCGCGGTGCGCCCGGGCCGCTTCGTGCTGCCCGGCGTATGGCTCTCTTCCTCCTTTGCGGCCTGTCCGTTGCGACCGCAATGCCGGCAGCGACAGTGGCGCAGGACTTGGTCCTCGCGCGGTCGTCGCAACGCGATCCGTTCGGCGCGCATATCGCAGAAGCCTCGCACCGCTTCGGCGTTCCGACCGCGTGGATACGCGCCGTCATGCGCAAGGAGAGTGGGGGTGACGCGCGCGCCGTCTCCAGCGCTGGTGCCCGCGGCTTGATGCAGATCATGCCCTGCACATGGGATGATCTACGCGCCCGCTGGTCGCTTGGCCGCGATCCGTTCGATCCTCGCGACAATATCATGGCAGGAACGGCGTATCTGCGCGAACTACACGATCGCTACGGTTCGCCGGGGTTTCTGGCCGCCTACAACGCGGGGCCTGCACGCTACGAAGCTTACCTCGCCGGGCGTCCGTTACCGGCCGAGACCCGCACCTATGTCGCGACGCTCGCCCCGCTGATCGGTGAAAGCGAGGGTAGGGGCCCTTTCGTCGTTATGCCTGTCGAGGCCGTTCCCTGGAAGCACGACTCGCTCTTCGTAGGTCAGCCGGATCGCAACCAAGCTGTCGGTCTCGTGCCGACCGAGCGACCACCAAATGACGTGAGCTCTGCACCCACCGTGCGCGATGTCTCCGCCATCGTGCCGCTGTCCGAGGGCCTCTTCGTGGCGCGACTAGGCGAAGGGACCCAGCGATGAGCGTGTATGGGCGACTTCGCGCAACCGCAAGCTCCAGCGCACCGTGGCGTGGATGGAGGCGCAAGGTGGGAAGAACGACCGGAAGATGGCGAGATAAAAGGCCGCGAGGTGCGGCGCGGATCGGTCGTGTTGTTTCAATAGGTTATGGAGGATTTCCGCGAGGTGCGAGGATTTTGCGCACCTCGCCTGAACACTGTTTTCGACGTGATTTCAAAGCCTTGATACGATGTGCGGATATTCGCAATGAACGGTGAGGATGGTTTCCGTATCCGGCCCGGCCGCATCCGCTCGCCCAGCGCCCAGCGTGCCAGGCCCTTCATCGCGCAGGCGCTTGCGGCCGCCCGGAAGGCCGGCGGCCGCATCTCTCGCTCCGGCCGGATCAGTCCGGGCAATCGCTCGACATTCGGGCGTGGTCGCTCGGCCAGCGTGCGCGCCAATCGTCTCCTGACCGAACGCTCGCGAACCGTGATCATCAAGACACGGCTGGTGCGCCATCACGCGCGCGGCGCCCCGCTTGCCGCCCATCTCACCTACCTGCGCCGCGAGGGCGTCACCCGTGACGGGGAGAAGGCAAGGCTGTTCGGGCCGGAGGCCGATGCGGTGGATGGCGGTGCTTTCGCCGCACGGTGCGGCGATGATCGGCACCACTTCCGCTTCATCATCTCGCCGGAAGATGCCGTTGACATGCCGGACCTCAAATCCTTCGCCCGCGATCTGATGGGGCAGATGGAGATGGACCTCGGCACAAAACTCGATTGGGTGGGCGTCGATCACTGGAACACCGACAACCCGCACCTTCACATCATCCTGCGCGGCCGCACTGATGACGGGCAGGATCTCGTGGTCTCCCGCGATTACATCAAGGAGGGAATGCGCGCCCGCGCGGCCGATCTTGTTACCCAAGAGCTCGGCCCGCGCACCGATCTCGACATCCATCGCAATCTGCAGCGCCAGGTCGAAGCCGAACGCTGGACCCAGCTTGACCGGCAGCTTGTTCGCGACGGCCGCGACACAGGCATCATTGACCTTGCCACCGCTGCGAACGCCCAGCCCGATGAATATCACGTGCTGAAGGTCGGGCGGATGCGCAAGCTCGAAACCCTTGGCCTTGCGGAACAGGTCGGCCCGGGCCAATGGATGATCGACGACAAGGCCGAGGCGACGCTGCGCGAGCTCGGCGAACGCGGCGACATCATCAAGCGGATGCATCGCGCCCTGACCGAACAGGGTATCGAGCGCGGCGCGGCGAACTATGTGCTGGCGGCGGAGCGCCTCGACACGCCGATCGTCGGTCGGCTGGTCGACCGCGGTCTCGATGATGAGCTGAAGGGCAGCGCCTACGCCGTGGTCGATGGCACCGACGGCCGCACACATCACATCAGGCTGTCCGACCTCGACGCCGCGAGCGACAGCGCTCCGGGTTCGATCGTCGAACTGCGCAAGTTCCATGACGTACAGGGACATCCGCGCGCAGCACTTGCTGTCCGTTCCGATCTCGACATTGAGCAGCAGGTTACCGCCGCCGGCGCAACCTGGCTTGACCGTCAGAATATCGCTCGCGAACCGATTGCACTCTCGGAAGGTGGCTTCGGCGCCGAGGTGCGGCGCGCGATGAAGCGCCGTGCCGACCATCTCGTCGAACAGGGTCTCGGCGAGCGGCATGGCCAACGCGTCAGCTTCACGCCCAACCTGATCGGCACGCTGCGTCGCCGCGAGGTGGAGGCGCTCGGGCAAAAGCTCTCGGCCGAAACCGGCCAGCCTTTCAACCGTGCCCGCGGCGGCGAGTTCGTCGCCGGTTCCTACCGGCAGCGCTTCACGTTGGCGTCCGGCCGCTTCGCCATGATCGATGACGGCCTCGGCTTCCAACTGGTGCCTTGGACGCCATCTCTCGAAAAACATCTTGGCCGCCACGTCTCTGGCGTCGCTCGCAATGAGGACGGCATCGACTGGAGTTTTGGTCGCAAGCGTGGGCTCGGCCTCTGATCTCACTGTGAAGAAAGGACCGTTTCTATGTCCGCCACCAAGATACTTTGGGGCCAGATTCTCGCGGTCGTCGCGATCGTACTTTTCACAACCTGGGGCGCAACGGAGTGGGTGGCCTGGCGCCTGGCGTTCCAGCCCGAGCTCGGCAGGCCATGGTTCCGTGTCCTGGGTTTTCCGTTCTACCTTCCGCCGTCCTTCTTCTGGTGGTGGTATGGCTTGGATGCCTACGCGCCGTCGATCTTCGTGGAGGGCGCCTTCATTGCGGCGTCCGGCGGGTTCGCCTGCGTCGCCGTCGCCATCGGCATGTCGGTCTGGCGGGCACGCGAGGCCAAGAAGGTCGAGACCTACGGCTCCGCCCGCTGGGCCGACAAGCAGGAGGTCAAGGCAACTGGCCTTCTCGGCCCCGATGGTGTGGTGCTCGGGCGATATGACAACGACTATCTGCGCCACGACGGGCCTGAGCATGTGCTGTGCTTTGCGCCCACACGTTCGGGCAAGGGTGTCGGTCTCGTCGTCCCGTCACTGCTGACCTGGCCAAGCTCCGCTGTTGTGCACGACATCAAGGGCGAGAACTGGCAACTCACCGCGGGCTTTCGCGCCAGGCATGGCCGCGTTCTGTTGTTCGATCCGACCAATCCGAAATCCTCTTCATACAATCCATTGCTGGAGGTGCGTCGCGGCGAATGGGAAGTCCGCGACGTGCAAAACATCGCCGACATTCTGGTCGATCCGGAAGGCTCGCTCGAGCGGCGAAATCATTGGGAGAAAACCAGCCATGCCCTGCTGGTCGGCGCGATCTTGCATGTCCTCTATGCCGAGCAGGACAAGACGCTCGCCGGCGTTGCCGGTTTCCTCTCCGATCCAAAGCGTCCTATCGAATCGACGCTGTCGGCGATGATGAAAACAGCGCATCTGGGTGAGGGCGGTCCGCACCCGGTCATCGCCAGCGCCGCCCGAGAACTCTTGAACAAATCAGACAACGAGCGCTCTGGGGTGCTCTCCACCGCCATGTCGTTTCTTGGCCTCTATCGCGATCCTGTCGTGGCAGAGGTCACGCGGCGCTGCGACTGGCGCATCACCGATCTTGTCGACGGCAGGCATCCGACGACACTTTACCTCGTCGTGCCGCCGTCCGACATCAACCGGACCAAGCCGCTCATTCGCCTGATCCTCAATCAGATCGGTCGCCGTTTGACCGAAGATCTGCAGGACAGGGCGAAAGGGCACCGGCTGCTCTTGATGCTCGACGAGTTCCCGGCGCTTGGCCGCCTCGACTTCTTCGAGTCGGCGCTCGCCTTCATGGCCGGCTACGGGCTGAAGAGCTTCCTGATCGCTCAATCCCTCAATCAGATCGAGAGGGCGTACGGCGCCAACAACTCAATCCTCGACAATTGCCACGTCCGGGTGAGCTTTGCCACCAACGACGAGCGCACCGCCAAGCGGGTGTCCGACGCGCTTGGAACAGCGACGGAGATGAGGGCCATGAGGAACTATGCCGGCCACCGGCTGTCGCCGTGGCTCGGTCATCTCATGGTTTCCCGCTCCGAGACGGCTCGCCCGCTGCTCACGCCTGGTGAAGTGATGCAGCTTCCGGCCACCGACGAGATTGTCATGGTCTCGGGTGCGCCGCCGATCCGCGCCAAAAAGGCGCGCTATTATGAGGATGCACGCTTCAAGGAGCGTATTTTGCAGCCTCCGGCGTTGGTGGCGGCAGTGGAGGGGAGACCGGACGACTGGACCGGACTGCCTCTGCCATCCCGTCCGCAGATTTCCGAAGCCACCTCAGCGCTGTCGGCCACAGATGACGACACAACTGATTCCGAACGTCGTCGGCAACCCGAGCTCAGCCGCGTCGAGCCGGTCGTGAAGTCTTCGACCGAGAACGAATTCGAGATCGATCACCTCGACGATGTCGAGGACGAGGTTGCCCGCAATCGTCGATTGACGCGCCTCATGCAAGGCATTGCGCGGCAGGCGTCGCTCGACCCCGGCGACGGCGTGGATATGTGAGGCTCCGATGGCAAAGGCACCCCGCAAACAACGCCTGTCCGTCTATCTCGACCCGAAGGTCATGAGCAGGCTAGCCGAACATGCGGCGCGCCGCGATCTTTCACGGTCGCTCGTCGCGGAAGCCGCCATCGAGTCGTTCCTCTCACCCGATGCCGCCGAGCGACAGGAGGCGGCGATCACCAAGCGGCTCGATCAACTCGATCGCCGTACGGCACGCCAGGAGCGCGATCTCGCAATTGCCGTGGAGACACTCGCTGTTTTCGTCCGCTTCTGGCTGGCGACAACGCCAGCGTTGCCCGAGCCCGCGGCACAGGCCGCCCATGCCAAGGCGGGCGAGCGCTATGATGCCTTCGTCACGGCACTCGGCCGGCGCCTGGCGAAAGGTCCAAAGCTTCGACAGGAAATCTCCGAGGACATCGATGGCCGCCTGGACACACTCAAGCCCGGCGGACCCGTGGGCTAATGGACCGGCGGAATGAGATCGTTCCCGCATCGATATTGCTGAAATATCAATGTGTTGGAATGATATGTTGTTGTCATAGATCACGCTTTGCCGACCTGCCAAGTTTGGCAGAAGCCGCAGGGTGGGGTCGCTTTGCACGGGAACCACCTTCAGTCATCGCTGCGGCACCAGCGGGACGCATCTGGCGCGAAATCCGCAATTGAGATCCGTGATTGCATGAAGGACCACGCCCTCAAGAGCTTCTATGATCCCTTGGAAAAAACAGCCGTTTTCATCCGAATGACCTATTTTCGGTGGCTGAGCAGTGTCAGGATTTATCGTTGAAAATTATAGTCTGTATGCTATAAGGCAAGTGAGAATGAAAAACCAAAAGCCCGCTGTATGGATGGGGTCGTCGAAGGCAGACCTGCGCGAGTTTCCAGTCGATGTTCGCCGGTTGATGGGTGTCGCAATCAACGACGCCCAGAATGGTGAGGAGCACCCGACTGTCAAAGCCCTGAAAGGGTTTGGGGGCCGCAGCATCCTCGAGGTGGTCGACGACTTCGACGGAGATACCTACCGGGCCGTCTATGCCGTGCGCTTTGCCGGGGTGATCTACGTGCTTCATTGCTTCCAGAAGAAGTCGAAGAAGGGCAGGGAGACACCCAAGCACGAAATTGATCTCGTGACAGCGCGATTGAAGGCGGCCGAGGCGCACTACCGCGAAAACTATGGGAAAGGAAAAAAGTCATGACGGAAGACATCACCGCCGAAGTGAGCAGCGGCAACGTGTTTGCGGATCTCGGCTTTGACAATCCCGAAGAGGAATTGCTCAAGGCCAAGCTGGCCCGCGAGATCCGCGCCATCATCAAGCGCCGGCGCCTGACCCAGGCGAAATCGGCCGAGCTGCTCGGAATGAAGCAGCCCGACGTCTCCGCGATCGTCACCGGGCGCACGGGCAAGTTTTCAATAGACAGGCTGGTTCGCTGTCTGGACCGCCTCGACTACAAGGTCGACGTGGTGGTTCGCCACAAGCCTCGACGGTCAACTCGTGCTGAAGCCGCTTGATCAGACGGCTTTGCCGACGAGGGCTCAATTGACGGCGAGCGCCTCCCTTGCCTGAGGATCGTCAGCCTTGATCACAGGTCGGCACCGCCAATCTCCTGTATTTGCACGCTACGCCACTACGCCTCGATATAGGTGTTGAAACCACTCGAGATGCGGCTCTTTTAATCATCCCCGTCCAGGGGCCGCCCATGTCCCCGGATCGAAACGGGGACAGGATGGCGACTTCGCAGCACAGTTCAGAAGGCCTCGCGCGCGGCGCACGCATGTTGCGTACAGCGCTGGGATCCGCGATCGCGTGCTACCTCGACGATGCGAGCATCGTCGAGGTGATGCTCAACCCCGATGGGCGTTTGTGGATCGACCGCCTGTCCGAGGGGTTGTCCGACACCGGCGAACGTTTGTCGGCAGCGGACGGCGAGCGCATCGTTCGCTTGGTCGCCCATCACGTCGGCGCTGAGGTCCACGCCGGGAATCCTCGCGTCTCGGCCGAGCTGCCCGAGACGGGCGAGCGGTTCGAGGGGCTTCTTCCTCCCGTCGTCGCGGCACCCGCCTTCGCGATCCGCAAGCCGGCCGTCGCCATCTTCACCCTCGAAGATTACGTCGGGACCGGGATCATGTCGGCGCAGCAGGCGGACGCGTTGCGCCAGGGCGTTGCCCGCCGCGCGAACATTCTGGTCGCAGGCGGCACATCCACGGGCAAGACAACGCTGATCAACGCGCTGCTGGCCGAAGTGGCCATGACCGCCGATCGCGTCGTCATCATCGAGGATACGCGCGAACTGCAATGCGCAGCACCCAATCTCGTGGCGATGCGCACGAAAGACGGCGTCGCGTCGCTCTCGGATCTCGTTCGTTCGTCGCTGCGCCTGCGCCCCGACCGCATTCCGGTCGGCGAAGTGCGCGGAGCCGAGGCGCTCGAACTGCTCAAGGCCTGGGGCACCGGCCACCCCGGCGGCCTCGGCACGATCCACGCCGGCAGCGCCATTGGCGCGCTCCGCCGTATGGAACAGCTCATCCAGGAAGCCGTCGTCACGGTTCCACGCGCGCTGATCGCCGAAACGATCGACCTGGTTGCCGTCCTTTCCGGCCGCGGCTCCGCGCGCCGGCTGTCCGAACTCGCCCGTGTCGATGGCCTGTGCCCGGACGGCGACTACCGGGTCGCGCCAGCCGTCCTCGAGGGCGACGACAGCCCGACCTTGCTCATCCAAAGCCCAGAAGGAGAAAATCCGTGATCCAACGCCTGCGCCTCGCGCGCCATCGTCTCGCCATGACCGTTTCGGTTCCCACGCTCATCCTGGTGATGGCCGCGCCCGCTTTTGCCTCGGGCTCGTCAATGCCGTGGGAACAGCCGCTGCAACAGATACTCCAGTCGATCGAAGGCCCGGTCGCCAAGATCATGGCGGTGATCATCATCATCGTCACCGGCCTGACGCTCGCCTTCGGCGACACGTCGGGCGGCTTCCGCCGGCTCATCCAGATCGTGTTCGGCCTGTCCATCGCTTTCGCGGCGTCGAGCTTCTTCCTGTCGTTCTTCTCGTTCGGCGGCGGGGCGCTGGTCTGATGGCGGGCGCTGTCGAACAGGGCGGCCCAATGCCGGATTATGCAGTGCCGGGCTATACGGTCCTCGTGCACCGCGCGCTGACCGAGCCGATCCTGCTCGGTGGCGCCCCGCGCGCCATTGCCATCATGAACGGGACGCTCGCGGGCGCCGTGGGGCTGGGGCTGCGTCTCTGGCTCGTCGGCCTCGCAATCTGGGCGATCGGCCATGTTGCCGCCGTCTGGGCTGCCAAGCGCGATCCGCTTTTCGTCGACGTCGTTCGCCGGCATCTGCGCATCCCTGCGCATCTCACGGTCTGAGGGGGCCATCGGATGATGAATCTTGCCGAATATCGCAATCGTAGCAGCCGGCTCGCCGATTTCCTGCCCTGGGTGGCATTGGTCGGCGCCGGCGTAGTCCTCAACAAGGACGGCAGCTTCCAGCGCACCGCGCGCTTTCGCGGTCCCGATCTCGACAGCGCCGTTCCGGCCGAATTGGTCGCCGTCGCCGGCAGGCTCAACAATGCCTTGCGCCGTCTCGGGTCCGGCTGGGCGATCTTCGTGGAGGCGCAGCGCCATGCCTCGACCCGCTATCCCGACAGCCACTTTCCGGATGCGGCCTCGACATTGGTCGATGCGGAGCGAAAGGCGGGCTTCGAGGAGGCCGGCGCGCACTTCGAGTCCAGCTACTTCCTGACACTCACCTATCTTGCGCCCGCCGAAGACACTGCGCGCGCGGAAAGCTGGCTCTACGAAGGGCGCGAGAAGAAGGGCCTGGACCCCAATGCGGTGCTGACCGGGTTCGCCGATCGCAGCGACCGCGTCCTGCGCCTTGTCGAAGCCTTCATGCCGGAGTGCCGCTGGCTCGATGACGCCGAGACACTGACTTACCTGCATGGCTGCGTCTCGACCAATCGCCACAATGTCCGCGTTCCCGAAACGCCGATGTATCTCGACGCCATGCTGGCCGACCAGCCGCTGACCGGCGGGCTCGAGCCGCGGCTTGGCCCGTCGCACCTGCGCATTCTCACGGTCACGGGGTTCCCGACCGCGACCACGCCGGGTCTGCTGGACGAACTGAACCGGCTGTCCTTCCCGTATCGCTGGTCGACACGCGCGATCCTGCTCGACAAGACCGATGCGACCAGGCTGCTGACAAGGATCCGGCGTCAATGGTTCGCCAAGCGCAAATCGGTCGCCGCGATCCTCAAGGAAGTGATGACCAACGAGGCGTCCGTCCTCGTGGACACCGACGCCGCAAACAAGGCCGCCGACGCCGACATGGCGCTGCAGGAGCTCGGTGCCGACTATGCCGGCATGGCCTATGTCACCGCGACGGTGACGGTGTGGGACGATGATCCTGGCATCGCTGACGAAAAACTGCGCCGGGTCGAAAAGGTCATCCAGGGCCGCGATTTTACGGCGATGATCGAAACCATCAACGCCGTCGACGCCTGGCTCGGCAGCCTGCCAGGTCACGTTTACGCCAACGTCCGTCAACCTCCCATTTCCACGCTCAATCTCGCCCACATCATCCCGCTTTCCGCGGTGTGGGCGGGGCCGGAACGGGACGAGCATTTTGCAGCGCCCCCTCTGCTCTTCGGCAAGACCGAAGGCTCGACCCCGTTCCGGCTTTCGCTTCACGTCGGCGACGTCGGCCACACGCTGATCGTCGGCCCGACTGGCGCGGGCAAGTCCGTGCTTTTGGCGCTGATGGCGCTGCAGTTCCGCCGCTACGCGGGCTCGCAGGTTTTTGCCTTCGATTTCGGCGGCTCGATCCGCGCGGCCGCACTCGCCATGGGCGGCGACTGGCACGATCTCGGCGGCGACCTCAGCGATGGGGCGATCGACAGCGTCAGCCTTCAGCCGTTCGCCCGCATTCATGATGTCCCTGAGCGCGCCTGGGCCGCCGACTGGATCGTGGCGATCCTGATGCGCGAGAATGTGACGATCACCCCTGAGGTCAAGGAGCATATCTGGACAGCGTTGAGCTCTCTGGCGTCCGCGCCTGTCGAGGAGCGCACCGTCACCGGTCTGGTCGTGCTGCTGCAATCAAATGATCTCAAGCAGGCATTGCGCCCCTATTGCGTCGGAGGCCCCTACGGCCGGTTGCTCGATGCCGAGCGCGAGCATCTCGGATCGGCGTCGGTCCAGGCATTCGAAACCGAAGGGCTGATCGGAACGGGTGCTGCGCCCGCGGTCCTTTCCTATCTCTTCCATCGCATTGAGGACCGCCTTGATGGCTCGCCAACCCTTCTCATCATCGACGAAGGTTGGCTTGCGCTGGACGATGACGGTTTTGCCGGCCAGCTCCGCGAATGGCTGAAGACGCTGCGCAAGAAGAACGCCAGTGTCATCTTCGCCACGCAGTCGCTGAGCGACATTGATGGCTCGGCAATCGCGCCCGCGATCATCGAAAGCTGCCAGACCCGGCTTCTCCTGCCGAACGAGCGCGCCATCGAGCCGCAGATCACGGCGATCTATCGCCGCTTCGGCCTCAACGATCGCCAGATCGAGATCATCGCGCGGGCGATGCCGAAGCGCGATTACTACTGCCAGTCCCGTCGCGGCAACCGGCTGTTCGAGCTCGGTCTGTCGGATGTGGCACTCGCGCTTTGCGCTGTATCCGCAAAGACCGACCAGGCGGCGATCGCCCATATCGTCGCCGAGCATGGCCGCGACGGGTTCCTCGCAGCCTGGCTGACCCACCGCGACGTGGGCTGGGCCGCTGAACTCGTTCCCGCACTAACCAGCCCCGCCCTCACCAACAAGGAGAAGTCCCCATGAAAATGCGCCCTTCACTTGCCATGCGGTTCGCTGCCGCCCTGATTGCCGCTCCCGCCGCGCTCTCGCCGATGCTGGCGACTCCGGCGCACGCCTTCATCGTATTCGATCCCACGAACTATACGCAAAACGTGCTGACGGCAGCGCGCTCGCTCGAGCAGATCACCAACCAGATCACCTCGCTTCAGAACCAAGCGCAGATGCTCATCAACCAGGCCCGCAATCTCGCAGGCCTGCCGTTCTCTTCGCTGCAGCAGCTCCAGCAGTCCGTGCAGCGGACCCAGCAGTTGCTCGGGCAGGCGCAGAATATTGCCTATGACGTCCAGCAGATCGATCAGGCCTTCCAGCAGAAATACGGCAGCGTCTCGCTGTCGGCTTCGGATCAGCAACTCGTCACCGACGCGCGCTCGCGCTGGAGCAACACGGTTGGTGGCCTTCAGGATGCCATGCGTGTGCAGGCGGGCGTCGTTGGCAACATCGATACCAATCGCAACGAGATGTCGGCGCTGGTCGGCCAGAGCCAGGGTGCGACCGGCGCGCTTCAGGCAACACAGGCCGGCAACCAGCTCCTCGCCCTGCAGGCGCAGCAACTCGCCGATCTCACCGCTGTCGTTGCCGCGAACGGTCGGGCGCAGGCATTGCAATCGGCCGAACAGGCCACCGCCGCCGAGCAGGGCAGGGAGCAGCGCCGCCGCTTCCTGACGCAGGGCTCGGGCTACCAGCCCGGCAGTGCGCAGATGTTCTATGGCAAGAACTGAGGACGGCGCGGTGGACGGTAAGATCCTCGCGCGCATCGGCGCGGTCGTCTTCATCGCGGTCGCTTTGACTGTGACCGCGATCGAGATGAGCAGCAAGAATGATGAGCCTGACGCCCCGGCGATGCGGGACCGTTCCATCGCGTCACAAGACCCGCTCGCGTCCGAATTGCGACGCTGTTCGGGGATCGGCGAGGCCAGCCCCCGCGATCCCGGTTGCTTGAGGGCATGGGCAGAAAGCCGGCGCCGGTTTCTCGGTCAACGTGACGCGGCAACCGCGCCTGATCCGGTAGCGCCGACAACGCTGTTTCCGGACGTAGCGGCGTCAGGCGACCGGAAAGAAGGAGAGCGGCCGGATGTGACCGCTCCTGAGACGCAGGTCGAGCCGCCTCGGCCGGAGGCTCGCTGACGTGGGCGGCATGGGCGTAATCGACCATTTCCTCGAAGTCTTCACGCGCTACATCGACGGCGGCTTCGGCCTGCTCGGCGGCGAGGTCGGCTTCATCGCCACGACCCTGATTGTCATAGACGTGACGTTGGCTGCGCTCTTCTGGTCCTGGGGGGCGGACGACGACATCATGGCGCGCCTCGTCAAGAAGACGCTGTTCGTCGGCGTCTTCGCCTATCTCATCTCCAACTGGAACAATCTCGCCCGCATCGTCTTCGAAAGCTTCGCCGGGCTTGGCCTGAAGGCCTCGGGAACGGGTTTTGCCGTCGACGATCTCATGCGCCCGGGCAAGGTGGCGCAGACCGGGCTCGACGCCGGCCGGCCATTGCTGGACTCGATCTCGAACCTGATGGGCTATTGGTCCTTCTTCGAGAACTTCATCCAGATCGCCTGCATGTTCTTCGCCTGGGCGCTGGTGCTGTTGGCCTTCTTCATCCTGGCAATCCAGCTCTTTGTCACCTTGATCGAGTTCAAGCTGACGACGCTCGCCGGTTTCGTGCTGATACCCTTCGGTCTGTTCGGCAAGTCCGCCTTCATGGCCGAGCGGGTGCTCGGCAACGTCATTTCGTCCGGCATCAAGGTGCTGGTGCTCGCCGTCGTCATAGGTATCGGTTCGACTCTTTTCTCCGAGTTCACCGCAGGCTTCAGCGGCAACACACCGTCGATCGACGACGCCATGGCGATCGTCCTGGCCGCGCTGTCGTTGCTCGGCCTTGGCATATTTGGACCTGGCATTGCCAACGGTCTCGTCTCCGGCGGCCCGCAACTCGGCGCGGGCGCGGCGGTCGGCACCGGGCTCGCCGCCGGCGGCATGGCAGCAGTGGGCGCCGCGGCCGCCGGCGCCGTCGTGTCCGGCGGCGCGGCTGTCAGCGGCGGTGCAGCAGCGGCGGCCCGTGGCGGTGCCGCCACCGCGGGCAGGGCATCCACAGCCTACAATCTCGGCGCGGCCGGAGACTCTGGCTTTTCTGGCGTCGCATCCGGGCTCGGCGGTGTCATCAGCGCCGGCGCCCAGGGTGCCATCTCACCGCTCAAGCGCGCAGCCAATAATGCGGCAGGCAGCATGAAGCACAGCTACCAGTCCGGCGCTCGCGCAGCCTTCGAGACGACGGGCGGATCATCCACCGCCGGCACAATCGGCGCGATCGCCGCCGAAGCCGGCTCCGCTCCCGCCGCGTCCTCCGCCACCGAGAGTCAGCCCGCCTGGGCGAAGCGCATGAAGCGCTCGCAACAGATAACGCACGGCGTCCAGGCCGCCGCCCACGCTGTTCGCAGTGGTGACAGCCATGGCGGCGGCTCCTCGATCAACCTCTCTGAACGAGACTAAGCATGTTCAAACGACCGTCCACGCATTACGGCAAACACCCACAACCCGAGACGCCCTACCAGCGCGCTGCCCAGGTCTGGGACGAGCGCATCGGTTCCGCTCGCGTGCAGGCGCGCAACTGGCGTTACATGGCCTTCGGTTGCCTGGCGCTCGCCGCCGGGTTCTCAGCCGCGCTCGTCTGGCAATCCGCCAGCGGCTCAATCGTGCCCTGGGTGGTGCAGGTCGATCGTCTCGGCCAGGCGCAGGCTGTCGCCCCCGCGGTCGGCGACTATCAGCCGAACGATCCGCAGATCGCCTTCTACCTGGCGCACTTCATCGAACAGGTGAGGTCGATCCCCGCCGATCCGGTCATCGTGCGGCAGAACTGGCTGCGCGCTTATGACTTCGCGACGCAGGGCGGGGCGCTGGCTCTCAACGACTATGCGCGCGCCAATGACCCGTTCACCAAGGTCGGCAAACAACAGGTCGCCGTCGACGTGTCGTCGGTCATCCGCGCATCGCCGGTGAGCTTCCGCATCGCCTGGGTCGAGCGCCGCTATCAGGACGGTTCGCTCGCTTCCACGGAGCGCTGGTCTGCGATCCTCACAATTGTCGTGCAGGCCCCGCGCGACGCCGACGCGCTGAGGAAGAACCCGCTCGGCATCTACATCAACGCCATCAACTGGTCGAAGGAGCTTGGACAATGACGCCCGCACTCTTCAAGGCCGCCCACTCGGGGTGTCCAACTTTCCTCATCCAGGCAGTGCCGGCGTTTCGTAGGACAGCCTTTCCAGCACTACTGCTTTTGACCTTGGCGCTTGCGGGCTGTGCCACCAGGCAAAAGCCGCCGGAGATCTCCTATGACGATCCGGTCCCGGCCGTGCAGGCCGTCGATCCGCCCCCGCCCGTCAAGGTGGTGGAGCTATCAAAGCCGCTGCCACTTCCAGGCCAGTTGAAGCCAGTCGGCAAGGACGCAAAGCCCGAGCCGGAACCGACCGATCCGACCGCGCGCGTGAACCTGGCCAACGCGGCCGCGCGCGTCCAGCCTGTGCGCACCGGCTTCATCAACTCCATGCAGGTCTATCCATTCGTCGATGGCGCGCTCTATCAGGTCTATGCATCGCCAGGGCAGATCACCGACATCGCGCTCCAGCCCGGCGAGCAGCTCGTCGGCTCCGGTCCCGTCGCCGCCGGCGACACCGTGCGCTGGATCATCGGCGATACCGAGAGCGGTGCGGGCGGAGCCAAGCAAGTCCACATCCTCGTCAAGCCGACGCGCGCCGAACTCATAACCAATCTCGTCATCAATACCGATCGGCGCACCTATCACATGGAACTGCGCTCGACGCCGTTCACCTATATGGCGTCGGTTTCCTGGCAGTACCCGCAGGACCAACTCATTGCCTTGCGCCGTCAGAACCAGCAGGCCGAAGCTGCACAGCCGGTCTCGACCGGCATCGATCTCTCTCGTGTGAATTTCCGGTACGACGTGACAGGCGATCGCGCGCCATGGCGGCCATTGCGCGCCTTCGACGATGGCAAGCAGGTGTTCATCGAGTTCCCGCGGGGCATCGCCCAGGGCGAGATGCCGCCACTCTTCGTGGTTGGGCCGCAAGGCGACACGTCCGAGCTGGTCAACTATCGCGTGCGCGGCAACTACATGATCGTCGACCGGCTGTTTGCCGCCGCCGAGTTGCGCTTCGGCGCCGGCAAGAACCAGAGGCGCGTCCGGATCTCCCGCACCGATGGGGTAAGGAGCAGTCGATTTTCATGGATGCGTGGGCCTGCTGAGACCCCACCAGCGACGTACCTCCGCACAGACAGGGGAGGGTCGTCATCGTGACCAGCAATTTCGATCCCGGGAAGGAAGAAGGCCGGAGGCCGGCGAATGACGCCCGGCCGGAGGCACCTATGGAGGATGATGACCGGCCATTGACAGGCGAACCGGCCGAGGCCATGCGGCTGCGCGCCGAGCCGCCGCGCGTGTCGCGCCTGTCGCGCAAGGCGCTGGCAGGATTAGGGCTCGCCGCAAGCCTGACTGTCGGCGGGGCGCTGATTTACGCGCTGCAGAACCGCCAGCAAGGCCAGGGACAGGAGCTGTATTCGACCGACAATCGTTCGACACCCGACGGCCTTGCCGGCCTGCCGAAGGACTATGCCGGCGTTCCGAAGCTTGGCCCACCGCTCCCCGGTGATCTCGGCCGCCCGATCCTCAACGCGCAAAATGGCGACCCCGCGCCATCAAGCGGCCTCGTTGGACCGGACCCTGAGCAGCAGCGCCGGGAACAGGAGCTGGAGGCGGCGAGGACCGCGCGACTGTTCGCGTCCACGCAAACACGGTCCGCCAGTGACGCGACTGTCCCTCGAGCCGTGACAGACACCATGCCACAGACCGATCTCGCCAGCCTTGGCCTCGCGCCGCAGCCAGCGCCGCCCTCGGCGCAGGACCGCCAGCGCGCGTTCCTCGATCAGCCGCCGGACAAGCGTACCGTCTCGCCTGACCGCGTCGCGCCGCCGGCGTCGAAGAATGTCCTGCAGGCGGGGGCCGTCATCGCGGCCGCTCTCATCACCGGCATTCGCTCCGACCTGCCGGGTCAGATTACGGCGCAGGTTACCGAGAATGTCTATGACAGCCCCACCGGCCACATTCTTCTCATTCCGCAGGGCGCGCGCCTCATTGGCCAGTATGACAATGGTGTCGGCTTCGGCCAGCGCCGCGTGCTGCTTGTCTGGACCAGGCTGATTTTTCCTGACGGCCGCTCCATCGTTCTTGAACGTGAGCCCGGCGCGGACGCCGAGGGCTATGCTGGCCTCGAGGATGGCGTCGACTATCACTGGGGCGAGTTGTTCAAGGCCGCCGCACTTTCCACGGTCCTGAGTATCGGCGCGCAGGCAGGCTCATCGGGCCAGGAGAGCGACATCATGCGCGCTCTGCGCCAGGGCGGCGCCTCGGACAGCATCAGCCAGACAGGCCAGCAGATCGTCCAGCGGCAGCTCAACGTAGCGCCGACGCTCACCATCCGACCGGGATTCCCGGTGCGCGTCATCGTCACGCGCGATCTCGTGCTCGAACCCTACGGAGGCTGAAAATGGCCAAGCTGAAACTGGGGCCAATCGCCGACGACAAACCCGTCAAGGTCATGGTGGAACTCCCCGCGGCGCTGCACCGTGACCTGACCGCCTATGCCGAGATACTCGGCCGCGACGCGGGGCAAAGGCCCGCCGATGCGCCGCGCCTCATCGTTGCCATGTTGGAGCGGTTCATGGCGACGGATCGGGGCTTTGCCAGGGCAAAGCGTTCCGAGGGTGGTCAGAGGCCAGACGACTGAGGCGGACCGGGTCAGTCGCGCGTCATGGCGTGACTTCAGAAATCGCGCTGCGGCGTTCCGTGCTTCCTGCATTGACAGGGGCATGCCCGGGTCGCGTTGAAGTCACCATGTTTCTTGCGGTCCCAACCAGCCGCAAAAGAGCACGCTTTGGGTTCGATTCCAGCCACACCGCCTTGATCGAACTGATGCTTCTCTGGCCACTGACGGGTTTCCACACCGTGGCATCAATGGCGACCGTCCTGGCAAAACCCTCGCCCGCAAGAGTGACCCCTTGACCGAGTTGCACCTTGAGGATGAGCGTTGCTTCGCTGGCGCGGCATATCTGGACAGTGGGGCCACCGCTCGCGGCGATATGCTCCAGCAAACCCGGATCCTGCGGCGATGCGCCTGAAACCAGCAGGCACGCATCTGCAAGATCTGCCCATGTGACAGCAGGCCTTTCAGCAAGCCGATGGTAACAAGGCAGGAGAACGAACAAGCGCTCGTGTGCAAATATCTCGCTACGGCATAAAGCGGCGTTCTCAAGCCCCTGCGTGAAGACGATATCGAGGCGCCGGCGGCGTATAGCCGCCAGGCACTGTTCGACTGGAACGTCTTCGATCGCGACGCACACGTCCGGATGCAAACGGCCAAAACGATCGATGAGACGCGCCACGAACGTGCGCCCCATCTGGGCGCATAACCCTATCCTGACCGTTTTGGCATCCTGGTGACCGCGGCTACCTCCGGCCATGGCATCGTGCAAGCCTTCATAATGAGCACGGACGAGGTCGACCCAGTCCCGACCCGCCTCGGTCAGCCGAACGCCATGGACGTCGCGGTCAAACAGCTGCATGTCCAGCAATTGCTCGAGAGCAACGATGTTGCGGCTGACACAGGATTCCCTCACCCTGAGAACTCTTGCAGCCTGCCTGAGGCTGCCATGGTCGACAGCTGCAAAGACATGGTCCAAACGGCGGAGCGTGTTGTTGACCTGTCTCAAGGCTCAGGAGCCTATTCTTGCGCGGCGGCGCTAACCGGCAGGGTCGGATACAGGCTGGTTTCGTAGACGTACTCGAGCGGAATGGCTGGAGCGGCCATCTGGGAAAGGTACCGGTTCAGGTTTTCCTCGCTATTGCTCGCAGCGAGGCTACAGAAATTTCCGCTGTTCCACGTCAGGGAGCAGTAGCTGAAATGCGCGCGTATTGCGTCGGCCATCTGTGCCAAAGTCACCTCATTCCCGAACATCGTGTCCAGAACGAGGGTTTGCTTCTTCTCGATTTCGTCCGGGGGAAAATAGCGCGCCTTGAAGCCGAAATCCTTCTGGTATTCGCGACGCCTGTAGTCCGGTTCCTCGACAGCCCGGAACTTCTCGACGAAGACGAAGATGCCGTCCTGCTTGAGGTGCTGGGTCACGAACTCGATCTGGCTTGCCCTGTTTGGCGAGTACATCTGGAAGGTCGTATCTTCCAGAATCATATCGAAGCCGTTGGCGAAATTTGCCAGTCGCGGATCCGAGCTCAGGACGTCCTTTGTCAACTTATGGAAGGGGCCAATGAAGAAGTCGGCGTGCGGTGGTTCGCCATAGGCCATGAAGCTTGTGTAATTCTCCGCGTTCGGGCTGCACGACAGTGTGCGTATCTGTCCCTCGGCCAGTTCCGACAACGTTCTCGCCATCGTGCCTTCCGCCGTTCCAAGGCTGTATAGCGAAAGCGGAGCGCCACGATGGCGGGCATATTTCAGCACTGCGTAGGCCATCCGGCACTCCTCTTCCAATCTGTAGGGAATGCTGCCGTGGTAGTGCTGGTCGAAAAAACCCTGTCGTGCCGCATGCAGGCTGACCAGGCCGCGCAGCAGTTCATCGCTTGGCAGAAGGCGGCCATCGGCGACGGGCTTGCGGATCGGCATCCCGCTCTTTCCGGCGGCGGTCGCCGCGAAAAAGCCGGCGAGTCCGTTGATCCGTGGGCCATTGTCGCACTCAGCCAGAAAGTCGTCGAGTCCACGCATCGCAGTATGCCTCCAGCACCGTTTCCATTGGTGAGATGCCGATACGTCGCTGGGGAAATTCGACTAGGATAAGTGTTTTCTAATATTCACCGCGCTCAAGTATTGGCGGGAGCAACTGGTAGGCCTGCCGGATACTGGCGGCTTTCCCTCGCTTGCCATTTTTTCGCTAAAGTCACATCTTCTACCAATCCAGAGTTATTTGCGTGTTGTTCAGCAACCAATGGTTCGCCACATCACGTAACGACTGGCCACTCGCCAGTAAGGAGACTGTGGATACGTGAATACTCTGGCCCTCGACCCGACCGAAAACCGCCGTTCACAGCACCAATCGCTTGCCCACAAGTATGAGAATTGGGTGAGCGTGCGGGCTGACGTGGTCAAAAGAACCGGGCTTGAGCGCCAGGAGACAAGAATCCTCCGGCCAAACCATGTGTTCCTGATGAACCTGAAGGGCACGGCGAGCCGCGGAGAAGACATTGTGGACGGGCGCCGGATTGCCTTTTCGCCGCGTCGGGCCGGTTCGATAATCTTCATTCCCGCCGGCAGTGAATGGAACGGGTGGGACGAGGGGGATGCGACCGCTTCCTACCTCCTGGTCTCGATTGAAAAAGGGTTCGCCGACGACGTATTTGTGGGAATGGCTCGCAATTGCGCGGCAGTGCTGCCGCCTTCGATCGGATTTCGGGACACCACTGTAGAGTTGGCGTTGCAGAGGATTGTCTTGGAGCTCAAGCAGCCTGACCCCATCAGCGCAACGATGGTGGAGTGCCAGGCCACGCAATTGCTCGGGCAAATGTTCAGGTTGAACGGCGTCCATCAGGAACCGGCCAAAGGCGGTCTGTCATCGTTCGATCTCAAGCGCGCGGTGGGAATGATCGAGGCCTTGTCGGGCGGCAGGCCTACGCTCGCCGATTTGGCAAAAGAGGTTGGGGTTAGCCGGTTCCATTTCTGGAGGGCCTTCAAGCAGTCGACAGGCATGACGCCGCATGCATTCATTGCGCAGCGCCGATTGGAGCATTCCGCGGACATGCTGCGATCGACCAATTTGTCGGCGACGGAGATCGCGATGGAATGCGGTTTCGGCAGTTCGAGCCATTTCACGACCGCCTTTAAGCGGGCCTTCGGCGCGGCCCCCACGGAATTTCGGCGTCAATGCAGAATCTAGGCCGCCGCTGGTCGGTTCTCGGCAAGTATCGGAAAACCCCAACATCACAGTAAAGCAGGCTTGGCGGAAGAAGGTATCCATCGGCGGTCAGCCCGGATGCGCCGTTCATGTCAAACCTGGTTCGAATTCATCATCCCAAAGGGCCGGCCGTTCGGTCCAATCCCCACTTCGGATTCCTGGCCAGCACGCTTTCGGCGGCTGTCGCCCGGAACGGCTACTACATCGCATCCGCCTGGATTCTCGTCGAACGAGGGTACGGAACTGCCGGCGTGGCGACCTTCCTTGCGATCGCAAGCATTGTCGAATTCATCGCGAGCCCTTTGGCCGGCGTAGCGGCGGATCGATTCGACAGGCGGCGCTTGAACGTTGCGGCAGACCTCAGCCGCTTCGTCGTTATGCTGGCGACCGCTTGCGCGCTCCTCTACATGAACGTGTTTCTGATTATCTGCCTGTCGGCGGCCTTGTTTTCGTTTTGCGACCGTGTCGCGCTAACGAGCTCTCAATCAATGATCCCCGTGATAGCTGACGGTCGCGATCTTGTAGCCACGAATTCCGCCGTCTTCTTCGTCATGCAGTCCGGCAACCTCGGCGCAGCTCTGCTTGCGGGGCCTTTGCTGCATGAGCGCTCGCCAGCCCTGCCATTCACCGTTCTTGCAGCCTTCTTCCTATTTTCAGCGGGCTGCCTTGCCTTGATGCGGCTGGAACCGGTTTCGCGCGATGTCCGCATCGCCAAGATCTCTGCGGCACAAATCGATCCGAGCCTGCGTCGTTTGATTGTCGTCTACGCGCTTCTCTATACAGGCGCGGTGCTTGTCAGCGTCATGGGATCAAGTTTCGTCTTCCAGGAGCAGAAGGGTACTGCCGTGGATTTCGCCTACCTCGAGGCCGCATGGTCGGCGGGCTCACTGATCGGCGCCGTCTTTCTATGCCGGATCGAAAGAGCGATGAGTGTCCACGCGCGGCATCTCGTGCTTTTGGGCCTAACGGCGCTGGTACTCATGGCGTTGGCATATCTAAGCTCGCCTTGGACAGTGGTCCTTTTTGCCGCGCTCGGATTTCTATACAATCTTGGACGCGTCAGCGTTGAAGTCACATTGCAGTCGCATGTGTCCGTTTATCTCTTGGGCCGGGTCAAAGGCATTATGCATAGTGTGGCCGTGGCGCTCGGGCTACTCGTCTTCGGCATCGGCGCCGCTGTAGGAGATCGAGCATTTCCTTCGACGATATTCTCCAGCTTCGGAGTGGTGCTCCTCATCGGTATTTCGTTTTTGAACGTCGGTGTCGTCCAGACGCAAGAAAAAGGTGAGTCGTGAGGTGGAAGAGCTAACAGCAGGTGCAGATGCGAAACAGGCAGTCCTGGGGTCGCTGACGGCACTCTACCCCTGGATGAGCCCATATCATTCCCGGCCGATCCGAGACTATGCGTTTCGCCTTTTTGAGGCGCCAGCTTCCAGGTCCGAGCCAGAAATCCGGCTCCGAGCCTTCACCAAACTCCTCGACTTCATCAGGAAGGCAGCGACACGAAACGGACTATCGACTGATGCCGCCTCGAAAATCTGCAGGGATTTCGAAAGGCGCCGTGTGATGCAGACAGGGCCTCATTTGTTTCTCCTGACCGAGCCAGAAGCCTTTTACACGCATATCTTTAGCCTTCTTGGTCTCTCGGCGCATGGCTGTTCGACCTATGTATCCTATGCCGTTTCGACGGTGAACCTCGTCGAAAAGGCACGCAAGGGGCCAGGCTGGCTCACGGTCGACGGGAAGCCGATCAACGTCTTCGGCCTCAGCCGAAGCCGGATGAACGGATACAGCCTATTAGCCGGGCAGGGACCCTATAGGTTCGAGTTATTGCCGACGGAGTCAAACACGGGGGAAGACGCACTCAGGCTGCTTCGCAGCTTTCTGCCGAAGACGCAATTCGAGCGGCCCGCGCATGCCATCAAGGCAGCCAATCAGCTCCTCTGGCCAAAAATGTTCGGAGGCCGCTTTGCCTTCCTGCAGATCGACGACGAAGATGTTGCCGACCTGGTGGCCGATCACCTGTCGGACGAAAATTCCTGGCTGCGCATGAGACTGCTGGAAGACCCGAATTTCGCTTCCAACATCCTTGCCGGCCTCGACGGGCTCGCCTCTGGCCCCTGGAGTGGCTGGCTCGCTCGGGGTACTGATTTCTTCTGGTTCTACGAGAATGGCAAACGCCGTCCGCTGCGTCTGATCGCCGGAGAACTTATCGATCCTGCGACCGGTATGAAGCTGGCATGCTTCACAGCCTCCGACATTCTCGAGCGCCTGGCAAACCGCAGCCTTGTCCCGAATCTCCTGCTGATGTTTCTGGTTTCGTCGATCCTGCCCGGCGTGCGCGCGCTTGGAGGCAGCTATCAGCCGATCTACTACCCCCTGATGCGCTATGTCGTCTGCAGGGCGCTCGAGGCCGCAGGTGTGGACGAAGATCTTCGGCAGGCTCTCGCGACCGACGACGTGCCGGGTGCCTGGGGACATCGGGTCATTGAGTGTGATGATTATCCGCTCGAGCTGTTCCTGAATGGCAGCAACGGCGCGATGAGTGATCTTATCGACCGTTTGGGCGATATTTCCTTCGCCGAGGCATGTGGGAGCATGAAAGGCTTCGTGTCAGACCCGTCGTGGCATGAACTTCACAGACGGCTGCGGCAGGGGCTGGTCACGCCAGCCGATGCGGAATGGGCTTTTTCCTGAAAGGTTTTATACGCTTCCAGACACTAGGTCTTCAGTGCCAATGGAGAGCCCTGACGGACACGATGGCATTCTGGCTAAACGATTGATATTGCAACATTATCGTTCATTATGCTGATCCGACAGGCTGTGCGTTTTGGTGCAAAACTGATGGCGCAAAGCGCACAGCCACTTTACCCTCCAAATCATGATTCGCCTCGATCCCGCGACCGCCATTGCCTCTGCGCCGCCCGCCGTCCCGGCCTGGGCGCTCGCAAACGCCGGCGCGCCGAGCGACGCTGACGCCACCTTCAACGCCGGCGCCGCCCTGGCTTCGCTCGACGGCCTCGCCCGCGCGCAAGCCAGCTGGGCCGGAGCCTGGCGGCAGCGGATGGCGCTTCGCTGTGCCGCCGCCAGCATGCGGCTCGCCGGCCGCTCAGAAGACGAGGCCGCGCTGCGCGATGCCTGGTACCTGCGCCCGGCCGGCGCCGATACCGGCCCCGCCGGCGCGGTTCTTGGTGCCTGGCGGCAGTTGGCCATGCAGCCGTCGGTCGCCGCCCCCGACCGGCTCGAAAAGATCGTCGACCAGCTCGGAGTGCATTGGGACGACGCGGCGCTCGCCGCGCTTTCCGCGGAGATCGAAAAGCTGGCGGCATCGCAGCGGCCGGCGCCGTTCGCCGCCGCGGTGATCGCCGCCCGCGTCGTCACCATGCGTCCCGATGCCGAGCTCTTTGGCTGGTGGCTCGCCGACCTGATACTGGCGCAACGCCTGGGCTGGCCGCGGCCGCTGCCGCTGCTGATGGCTCAGGCATTTGGTCCGGCTTTTCGCGAGGCCGGCGGCGGCCGTCGGATCCGGCCCGGGGACAAGAATTTTGAGCGGGCGGTTTGCGTTGCGCTGGTTCAAGCGGCGGCGGAGTCCTGCCGGTTGGCCGCCGAGTTGTCGCGTCGTGCCGAAAGACTCATCGCCATCGCGCCAAAATTGCGCGCCAAGGGCGCCGGCGAGGTGATCCAAAGACTGCTCGACGAAGACGCCGTTTCGGGCTCGCTGACGACCAAAAACCTGTCCCGCTTTGCGGCGCGGCGCTTGTTTGACCGGCTGCAACAATTGGATGCCGTGCGCGAGCTCTCCGGCCGCACCACTTTTCGGCTGTTTGGATTGTAGGGATGAGCGAAGCGTCCGCCCGCCGAAAGCCAGACGTTCAGCCGGCTTTGCTGGATGTCGAGCTGGAACATCTGCCGGCCGAGCTTCGCTGGCGCGAGTGGATGGGCCGCGTCGAAGCGGTGATTTTTTCCGCCAGCGAACCGGTAACACGTAGTGTCCTCGCGCGGGTGGTGGGAAGAAATTGCAATGTCGAGCTGATCATCGACGACATTCGCGCTGAACTCGCCGGCCGCCCCTACGAGCTGGTCGCGGTCGCCGGCGGCTGGCAGCACCGGACCAAAAAGGTTTTTGGCGACGTGATCCACGCCGCATTCGGTACACCTGCGGGGCAGGGTGCGAAGGAATTGTCGCAATCCGAGGCGCTGGTGTTGATGTGCATTGCCTATTTCCAGCCGATCACCCGCGCAGAGCTGTCGGCCTTCTTCGGCAAGGAAGTGTCGCGCGACCTGATCGGCGTGCTGCGCGCGCAGGAGCTGATCGCCTCGGGACCGCGCAGCCCGCAGCCCGGCGCGCCCTACACCTATGTGACGACCAAAAATTTTCTGTCGCAGTTCGGGCTCGACACGCTGCGCCAGCTGCCGGATTTCGAGTCGCTCGAGGACGCAGGGCTGCTGTCGAAGGAGAAGCTGCTGGCCGGGGATATACCAATCGGTCTTGGCCGGAGAGAGGGCGACGGCGAAGAGGGCGAGCCAACGACATGCGTCGTTGAGGATGAGGCGCTCTGAACTGATCGAAAAACAGGTTGCTTACGACAGCTAGCAACTCAGGGCCAAGATGACTGGTCGTGCGGCAGCCGGTCATCAGGATCGTGAACCGCGACATGGTCGCCGTCGACAAGATTGGCCGGAAAGATCACCAGATTGGTGCCGCCGGCGTGACGTAGCGACGGGAACAGGATGCCGCGAAGCCCGGCCGTGATGATCAGGTCCGCGAGCTTCCACGATGGCGGGATTTTTTTGTCGATGCGAGCGATCTGGCGCCAGGCACAATCCCATTCCTGCCAAGCGCTGTCCAAGATCTCCGGGTCGAATCCCTGCGAAAGGTCGGCCACCTCAGCGAGCGTGATCTTGTAGGCGGCAAGCGTTGCCGGCGGGACGATGCTGGCGCCCTGCTTGTATTCGTCAAGAGCCGTCTGGGTCGAACGGGACAGATAGAGTGCTTCGACGCCTGGCCGGTTGAAGCGACCGCCGTCGATCGCCGCGCCTGCACCGCTGGTGGGCAGGAAGGCCCATTTGGGTGTCAGATAGCGATGGAAGATCTCGTCCGGCCCGACGCGGGTGACCTTCACCCGCGCGCCCCGTTCTCGAGATCCCGGATGAAGGCCAGGACTGCTTCGACTTGGCCGTCCGCGACGAGTTCGGCCGCGGTGCGATGGCCATAGTCGGCGATCGGCTCATTGCGATACCAGTAGATTGCCTTGTCGACGTCGCTGGTGAGCTCCGTCGCGGCCGAGATCACCTTCACCATCTCGCGCATCCGGCCCTGCAGGCGCTCAGATGACGGATTGCGCAGCGTGTTGCGATGGACGCCGGTCAATTGCGCCAGATTGGCCACCTTCACGCCAAGCGCCTGCGACAGGCGTTTCGGCGAGATATAAGGCGTGCGCGGCTCCTGAAGGCTATCGACAAAGCCCGAGATCACCGTGGAATGTGCGAGCTGTGCGTGGGCCATGACAATTCTCCAACCTCTCGTACGCCCAATATATGCACATTTCAATGCATAGCAAGTGAACAGTGACTTGGCGCCTTCCAGCGCCCTGTATGTCCTTCCTCATCCTCGTAGCGGTTGCCAGCTGGCGGCAACAATGCGCCTCATCTCAGTCATAGAGACACATAGTCGTGTTGCCTGGAAGCCGACGTTGCTGTCGATCCCTCGGTCGGCTCGTCCTGCATCAGAGGCGACGCGGGGCTGTGCGCCGCTGGCGGCATGATCCGTTACATCCCAGTTGGAAGCATCGTCTCGGTCCGAGATACCCTTGCCACCGTTCAGTGAGGCGGTCAGCAACGAGCGCGGCGTAGCGCTTGCTTCGCAGGACGCAGAGCGCATAGCTGCGCACGTCCTCAAGCTGTTTATGAATGGCCTGACTGGGGAGGATGAACTGCTCGACGCTCAGAGGAACTGGGCTAGGCGGCCTGACCTGTCGCGACAGCAGGTTCCTGCCAACTCCGCAGACATCAGAGAGGCCGCGTGATTGATGTTCCTCACATGAAGGTGGCGGTCAAGAAAGCAGTTTGCCGGGCCGATAATCATGGGCAGGATTTCTCAGCGACCGGCTTCTGTTTTCGGCGCTTTCTCCCTGATCTCGTTCGAGGATGGACTGTTCCGATCGGTACTTGTGTCGCCAGCACGAGAGAACAGGCGGGCGCCTACCCGATTGGCGTTTAGAGGGCTCGCACCACTTGGGGGTGATGCGAGCCCGGCCAAGGGTTGCCTTTCCTTGACCAGCAGCGCTAGGCGCTGCCACCGCCGGAACGGGTTCTTGAACATGAGGTTCTACAAAGGACAAAAAAAGCGCATGCCATTGTCGACCAATGCACATGATCGACCGCCTTATGGCCGCGCCGCCGCAACGCTTCGCTCCGTAAAATCGTACAGAGAACTTTTTTCGCGATCCGAACTTAGGAGGGAATGCCCCGCTTTTTCTTCGACTTAGCCGATGACGGCGAAATTCACCCCGACACCGAAGGTGTCGACCTTCCCACCTTCGAATCCGTTGAGAACGAAGCGACCAGAGCCCTTCTCGAAATAGTCAAGGACCAGAAGTCGCACGGCTTCAGGGAAGTTGCCTTCCGCGTCCGAGACCAAGCGAGTCAACTATTCATCGTCAAGGTCACATTCGAGCTGTCACGCGAGGTACGCGATGGATGAGGCCCAACTGCAGCTATTCCTGAACGTCGCCCGATGGCGCATTCAGCGGACTTTGGGCCACATAACCGACGCTATTTTGGCAAGTGAAGAGACCCGCCTCACAATCGAGGAATCTCGCAAGCTGCTAGAGCGGATAGCTGACAGAGCGGGAGCTACCCGTAACTGACCGTTTATCAGCGGCTATCATGGAATTGTATTGCGTGGCCTTCAGCCAGTCGGTCCCGAGTCCGCCGTGATGAGCTGGGTGAAGCCGCCTGACCGTTGTTTTGTCAGGAATGACAGACAGGCAAGCTTGCCACTCGCGACAACCTTTGCTTGCCTACCTGTTCCGCAATGAAAGGAGGTAGGCATGGAACGGTATTTCTCGGTGGCTATTGTGACGTTGCTTTGCAGCCTGATGACCTTTGGCATGGCGCTGACAGTCGCCAGAACCCACAAGAAGACGGGGATTCTCGCCCCGACGATGAATGGCGATCCGTTGCTTGAGCGGACAATCCGCGCCCATTCAAACTCAATTGAATGGCTGCCGATCTTTCTGCCGTCGATGTGGCTTTTCGCAGTCTACTGGAGCGCGCCATGGGCGGCTGCACTGGGACTCCTTTGGATAGCCGGAAGGATAGCCTATTTCATCGGTTATCTGTCCGCGCCGCTGAGGCGGTACCCCGGCTTCTTTATTCAAGCTCTCGCCGCATTTGCCCTTCTCTTCGGAGCGCTTGGCAGGATCATATTCTTGATGATGCAGGGATAGGTCTGGCGCCTTGTGACGTCAGCCTCTGCTATCGAACGGATTAACGCATTCAGGTAGCTGACCACGGGAGAGTGACTTTGCCGCATCGATCCCTACCCGGCGCTCCGCGCGTGGAACCGAACCAAGCGTTCTCCCATTACAGGTCAGGCGACTGGAAGGACGCGCACAATGGAAATCCAAGGAATATACGCCGCGCTCGCGACATCGAGCATGGGCGATGCAGAGAAGTTCTATACTCACCTGTTCGGCCGGGGGCCGGATGATCGTCCCATGCAAGGGTTGATCCAATGGCGTGGCGTGGCAGGCGCTAACATCCAGATCTTCCAAGACAAAGAGAATGCAGGGTCAGGTAGACTGACCATTGTCGTGCCCAGAATAGATGATGCCCGCAAATCGCTCGAAGAAATTGGAGTGAGGCTGACCGCCGAATCGGAGGGTGACTACGGAAGGATCGCTCAGTTTGCAGACCCTGACGGAAATCGCATCACTCTTGCGGAGCCACCCTCGAGGCCCTTCAAAACATAACAAGCCGAAGCGCGCCCTCTCATGGCAACGCATCAGCATCGCGCGTTCCGGCGTGGTGACCCACTCTTGCGAGAGGTGCTTTCACAGGACTGATCGCAAACGGAGTTGCCCGTGGCAGAGGAACCGCCCTATGATCCGGCGCGGGGTGGGATTGGATGACGCCAAGGTTCATAGCCAAACAGCTTTCGTGGCCGACTGGGATCGGTGGTTGGCTTGTCCGGGCAGGCATGAACCGCGGCAATGCCCGGCTGAACACTTACGCCGTCGATCAATTGCACTTGGGTTCCGGAAGATCGTGCCGTGGAAGTCGGATTCGGCGGTGGGACGGTGCTGTCGCGACTTCTTGAGGGCGCAGTATTCGTCTGCGGTGTTGATCGCTCTGAGAGCGTCGTGGACGCCGCCGCGCGTCGGTTCGCTGATGCAGTCAATGCCGGGCGAGCCGAGTTTCGGGTCGGCACGGTCGAGAGCCTGCCCTTGCCGGATGCAACATTCGACAAGGCACTCAGCGTCCACACAGTGTATTTCTGGCAAAGCCTCAAAGCTGGGTCCGCGGAACTCGGGCGTGTACTCAAGCCAGGCGGGCGAGTCGTGCTTGGCCTCCTTCCGAAGGTACATATGGATCGGATGAACATGCCGGCCGACATCTTCACAGCACGCGAGCCGGACGAGGTCATTGCCGCATTGCAAGATGCAGGGTTCAGCGACACCGAGGTGCGGAGACCGAGCTCGGAAACCGCGTGGCTCGTTGCGACGGGTGTGCGGAGATAATTTGAGATCGCCTGTTGATCACAAGTTGTCGCTACCTCTCCTTCCGCTCATCTGCATCTCACGCCGAAGCGGACGTTCGCTCCCGGCCTCCAAGCTATCGGACGGCAATGCGCCTCAAGCCGGACCTAGAGGCCAACTTTGCCTGTTCCGAAAGCCGGCGTTGCAGGCGACCGCTCGTGAGGTCGCCGTCGCATCGCCCGCGGTCATTTTCAACGTTGCGATTGAATGGCTACTACTTTGGCCGGTTTAGCGGACGTGGTTAGCCGTGCGCCTGTTGGCCTGATGCGCGTTGTAAGCTAAATGCAAAGCAATGGCGGTTGTACAAAAGGTGACACCGGCGCTGATAAAGAACACCACGCTCAAACCTGCTCGATCGGCAGCCCACCCCAGCGCCGGGCTTCCTGGAGCCATCGCGACATCCAGAAAGGCCGTGTAGATGCCCATTGCCAAGCCGCGGTTTTGCGGGGATGTGCCACCAACCGCCTCCACGCCAAGCCCGGGGTAGACCAGGGAGTAACCCAGGCCCGCCAGCGCGGCTCCGAAGGAAGCAAGCACACTGCTTCGTGCCAACCCGATGAGCAGAAGCCCGGCGGACTGCACCAGCACGAACAGCAGGGCGATCTTTGCACCGCCGTACCTGTCAGGCAAATGACCGCAGACCACACGCGCTGCGATCAGCGCAGCTCCAAACGCCGTAAATCCAACCCAGACCGGTCGCCAATGATTGTCGGCATACAGAAGGGAGCTGAAGGCAAGGATTGAGCAGTAGCCGACACTGGCGAGTGCCGCACCAACGCCTGGCAGCCATACGTCGCGAAAAACCGCTCTCACGTCGGATTTTCTCTGCCGCAGTTGTATCCGAGGGTTTGGCGCTCGCATGAGTGATCCCAGGACGAGCAACGGCAATAGTGTGGTCAGCAGCCCTATCGCCGCAAAGCCGTAGGCTGTGAACAATATGGTTCCGAAAGGTCCGCTGAAGGCCAATGCCGCGAACATCGCAGTGCCGACCCATGCAATCACTTTTCCCGAGTGCTCCGTATCCACGAGCGCCAGGCCCCAGGCCACGCCACCTGTGATGATAAAGCTCTCGGCACCGCCCAGCACCGCGCGTCCGACGACAAGGATCGAGACGGAGAGAACGGGCGAACGCGCGACGGCAATGGACAGAAGATAGAACAGCCCGGCAGCCGCTGCGGTAACCAGGCCCAGCAGAACGGCTCGTTTTCCTCCGTTCACGTCGGCAAAGGAACCCGACCATACGCGTGAAACCAGGGACGCCGCGAACTGCGTTCCTGCCACCATGCCGACAATGACGCTACCGAATCCCAGATTGTGGCTGACGTGCAGCGGAAGAACAGGCAATGCTGCGCCGATGACAACAAACCCGGCCAACACCGCTGCCATGGGGGCCAGCAGGCTAACCGCGACCGAACGCAATGGTGTTGACGATGTCGGCAGGTGTGTCATTCGTCGAAGCAATCTGATGACGTTAGTTGGCGGAGGCTTCGGTTCGGATCACCAAGGTTGGCTGGCGGGCCCGACCGTGAACTCGTTGATCGTGGTGTCTTCAGGTGCGTCGATGGCGAACGCAACCACGTCAGCAATCCGATCGGGCGAGATTCCGTATTTGTCATAGGTATTCTGCATCGCGGCGGCCGTGCCTTCGTCGCTGATCGTTTCAAGCAGTTCCGTGTTGATCGCGGCCGGATAGATGGTCGCGGTGCGGATGTTCGTCCCTTCCATGGCGGACTCCATGCGCAGCACTTCCATGAAGTCGCGCACGAACCATTTCGTGCCTCCATAGACCGCGCCGTTCGGGTAGGCCTTGAGCCCGGCAACCGAAGAGGTCGCGATGATGTGTCCGGATTTGCGTGCGAGGAACTCCGGCAGCACCGCGGCGACGCCGTTCAGGACACCCTTGACGTTCACGTCGACCATCTTGTGCCAGTCGTCGGTCTTAAGTGCCGATAGTGGCGAGATCGGCATGAGGCCGGCATTCAGGAACATGACATCGACGCGACCGAACGCCTTCCTGGCCAGCTCGACGATAGCGTCATTGTCGGACTGCTTCGTCACGTCCACTTCCTTGTAGGCCGCCTGACCGCCGTTGTTGGCGATCTCGTCGACGATTCGCTTCAGCTTGTCAGCGCGCCGCGCGCCAAGGACGACTTTGGCGCCTTTGCTCGCGAGCAGCTTCGCGGTTGCCTCACCGATGCCCGATGAAGCTCCGGTGATGATTACGACCTTGTCCTTGATCATGGCAGTTCTCCAAAGTTGATGGTTTGGTTTCTCAGGCGCCGTATTGTGCGTCCGTCACATGTTCCATCCAGTCGACGACCTTCCCGTCCTTGACTTCCTGGAGCGCGATATGGCTCATGGCTGTCTCGGGCGACGCCCCATGCCAGTGCTTCTCTCCCGGCGCGAACCAGACGACGTCGCCGGGCCTAATCTCCTCGACCGGGCCTCCCTCGCGCTGCACACGGCCTCGGCCGGAGGAGACGATCAGGGTCTGCCCCAGCGGATGCGTGTGCCAGGCCGTACGGGCGCCCGGCTCGAAGGTCACCTGAGCGCCTTGGACTCGCGCGGCGTCGAAGGGGTTGAAGAGCGGATCGATCCGCACCGTGCCGGTGAACCAGTCAGCCGGTCCCTTGCCGGAAGGCCTGCTGCCTGCGCGAAGAATGTCCATCATGATCTCCTTTGCGTCCTCAGATGCGTTCGATGTGAAGCGGGAACTCGCCGCGCACATGCAGGGCCTGCTCGCCCCCGTCGAAGCGGCCGAGCCTGATCAGCCCTGGATGGCGGTAGTCCTCGTAGAACATCGCCAGGTTGCCCCAGGGCATGAAGTAGCAGAGGTCATGGGGCTGCTCGTTGGCGAACGGACCGCGTCCCTCTTCCGTCAGCTTGCGCGGCAGATAGGCGATCTTCTCGTTATGCGCGTAGTCCTCGATCTTGAGGTCCAGCGGCAGCATGGAGAAGAAATCGCGCGCCGACGGATTGTCGTAGAGCGTGGCGGTCATGGTGCGGTCGTTGAAAGTCATCCTTATCTTCATGTCGGTGGGCTCCTGGCTGGCTGGGGCCTTGCCCTCTTGGCTGGCGGCTGCGCGCGGCAAGACCGCCACCGCGAGCGCGGCGCCGAGCAATGTCCGGCGGCTGAGCGTCGCATGCTCGATGATCATTGCGAGGATCTCCGGGCCATATGCGATGCGGCGAAGGCGGCGAATCCTGATCCGCAGAGCAACACCGAGCCAAAAGTGAACGCTCCCCACCAGCCGACCGTATCGAAGAGCGTGCCGCCGATCGCGGCGCCGCCGGTGATGGCGAGCTGGATGACGGCGACCTGCAGCCCGCCGCCGGCCTCCGCGTCGTCCGGCAACGTGCGGCTGAGCCACGTGCCCCAGCCAACGGGCGCGGCGGTGCCGAAGAAGCCCCAGGCAATGAGCAGCAGCGCTGTAGGGATCGGCGACGCGCCGAGGGCGATGAGCGCTATCGCCAACGCGGCCATGACCAGCGGGATGACGATGAGAATGCTGAACAGGCGTGTGCGCAAAAGCCGGCCGATGCACCAGGTGCCGGCCACACCTGCCAGCCCCATCGCCAGCAGGATCGCCGAAAGCGCTGTGATGTCGAGGCGGGTAACGCTCTCGAGGAAGGGGCGCAGATAGGTGAAAAGCGCGAACTGGCCCATGAACAGCAGCATGATCGACGCCATGCCGATGGCAACAGGAAGACGGCCGAGCAGCCCCAGCGGATTGCCCGGAGGTTTCCTTTGGCGCGGGGGCAGCGCCGGCACGCTGATCCACTGCCAGACCAAAGCCAGCAGCCCGAGCGGCACGACGAGAAAGAATGCGCCGCGCCAGCCGATATAGGCGCCAAGAAAGCTACCCACCGGTGCGGCAATCGTGGCCGCGATCGCATTGCCGGCGTTCAGCATGGCGAGGCCCTTTGGAACCTTGTCTTGCGGCATCAGGCGCATGACGATGGCGGTCGACATCGACCAGAAGCCGCCGATCGCGACGCCGAGCAGCGCGCGGCCAACCATGAGGAGAGTGTAATTCGGCGCAAAGGTGACGGCGAGCCCGGAGACAATGAGGAGAACCGTAAAGCCTGTGACCACCAGCCGGCGGTCAATTCGCCGGGTGAGGTTGGCGACAAGCAGGCTGGTCACGACGGCAAAAGCCCCCGAAATCGATATCGCCTGTCCGGTGCGGCCGGCGGTGATGCCGAGATCGGCCGCGATCGGGGAGAGCAGGCTGACCGGCATGAATTCCGACGCGATAAGCACGAAGACGCACAGCGACATCGAAAGCACCGGGCCGCATGCGGAGCGGGCTTCGACGAACCTTGTGTCGTAGGTCGTTTCCATAATTGGCATCCTTGCAAGTCGACCGGGGCGGATCAGCCGCCATCCCCGTCGCCATGCCGGAATATATCGATGCAGAACCCATTCTATTAGACCGAGTAATTCGCATGGACTTATCCATTCATGATATAAATACCCGTGAGGAGGTGACCTATGCAGCGCGATGGCATGAAGGATCTGCTATGGTTCGTGGCGGTCGCCCGGGAGCGCAGCTTCACCAAGGCGGCGGCCAAACTCGGGACCTCGCAATCGACTCTAAGCTCGACAATCAAGGATCTGGAAGCTCGCCTTGGTGTCCGTCTGCTGACGCGCACCACGCGGAGTGTCGCCCCAACCGAGGCCGGCGAGCGGCTTTTCCAATCCCTTGTTCCTCGCTTCGAGGAAATCCAAGCCGACCTTGCAAGCCTGGTGGCCTTTCGCGACAAACCCTCCGGAACGGTCCGCATCACGCTGTCCGACCATGCGCTTCAGACGACCGTCTGGCCGAAGCTGCAGCCCGTGCTCAGCGACTATCCCGACGTGCGCGTCGAGCTCTATAGCGACAACGGCATGAGGAACATTGTGGAGGAGCGCTTCGACGCAGGCGTGCGGCTCGGCGAGAGCATCGACAGGGATATGATCGCAGTGCGGATCGGTCCGGACTGGAGGCTCGTGGCCGTGGCTTCGCCGGAGTACTTTTCCCGCCATCCGGTTCCGGCGGCCCCCCAGGATCTGGTCGATCACGACTGCATAAACATGCGGCAGACGACGTTCGGCGGATTGTATGCCTGGGAATTCGCCAGGGATGGCCGCGACCTTCGTGTGCGGGTGGAAGGACAACTCACCTTCAATTCGTCCATACCCATGATCGAGGCTGCGATACGCGGTTGCGGGATCGCCTATGTCCCGGAAAATCTCGTAAGCCACCACATCGCCAGCGGACGCCTCAGGCTGGTGCTTGACGACTGGAGCCCGCCATTTGCGGGCTATCACCTTTATTACCCGAGCAGGCGGCAGCTCTCGCCTGCGATGGCGGTGATCGTCGAGGCGCTCCGTCATCGCATCTGACCCCAGCCAAGCCACGCCTTGCGCTGATTTGGTGAGGGGACGACGTTCCTCCGCAGATCGCGGAGGTCTTCACCGTTCAGATCTTGCGACAGCAACGATCATCACCCAGCCATTTTGAGGTTGTTGCGATGGCTGCTCCAGGCAGTTTCACCCTGACACCGGACAGTCCGCTCCCGTGAAGAGTTTCGGGCGCCGGCAGGCGTACGAAAGTCCCCGAGGAAGGAACCCGCGGGCCACAGGCGATGGCTATGGGGATTTCGATGTTCGGCAGATGTCGGCGATGGCGCGACCGCCGCCGGGAAGCGGCGGGTTTGATGCGGACGGACCGCTTCGTTGCGCCTCCGCGCGGTGTTGTCGGAACGGTGGGCGGCTCAGCTCGGCTCTGTCGGCCTCGATGATCTCCATGGACGCGCATCGATCCGTTGCCGGAGGCTGAGTGCCTGCGGCTGAAGGCTGGACCATACCATGCCGGGTCATGGACAGCTCCCCCGGTCCGGTCCCGATGCGTTCGGCGGTCCGCGCGGCTGCCTCCACCGTTCGAACACCTCGATGACGATCATGCGGCCGCCGCAGCAGGGGCATGGCGGCCGGAAGTCGTCTGGTTCCGCGGCAGGATCGTTCGTGGCGGGAGGCGCGACCGCGAGCAGCTCGCGGGCGAGTGCGAGGCAGTCCTTGCGGGAGCCGCTTGCGAGCAAGCCGTAGTGCCGGATTCGATGTAAGCCACGCGGCAAGACATGGAGCAGGAAACGGCGGATGAACTCGTCGGTTGCGAGGGTCATGACCTGCTGCCGGTCGGCGCCGTTGCGACGATAGTCCTTGTAGCGGAAGGTGACGCCGCTCTCGTCGAAACGGATGAGGCGGCTGTTCGAGATCGCGACCCGGTGGGTATAGCGCGACAGGTAGGCGAGCACCGCTTCCGGGCCGGCGAAGGGCGCCTTGGCGTAGATCACCCAGCGCTTCTTCCGGACCAGTGACAGGTGGCGCAGGAATGCCCGCCGTTCCGCGAGATGAGCAATTGCGCCGAAGAAGGCGAGCCGGCCAGCGTCGTGCAGCGCGACCAACCGAGAGAGGAACAGGCGGCGGAACAGCTTGCCGAGCACGCGCACCGGCAGCAGGAAGGCCGGCCGCGACGACACCCAGCGCTTCCCGTCCGGCGAGATGCCACCGCCCGGCACGATCATGTGCACGTGCGGATGGTGTGTCATCGCCGAGCCCCAGGTGTGGAGCACTGCGGTGATGCCGATGCGCGCGCCGAGATGCTTCGGATCTGCCGCGATCGTCAGCATCGTCTCCGATGCCGCACGGAATAGCAGGTCGTAGACCGCCGCCTTGTTGTGGAAGGCGATGTCGGCGACCTCGGCCGGCAGCGTGAACGACGTGGAAGTAGCCGACCGGCAGCAGGTCGGCCTCGCGCCCGGCAAGCCATGTCCGCGCGGCGGCACCCTGGCACTTCGGACAGTGCCGGTTGCGGCAGGAGTTGTAGGCGATGCGCCACTGGCCGCAGTCCTCGCAGGCCTCGACGTGACCGCCAAGGGCCGCGGTGCGGCAGTGCTCGATCGCCGACATGACCTTGAGCTGGGCGAGGCTCAGGTGCCCGGTATGGGCGGCCCGGTAGGCGGACCCGGCGGCACGGAAGATGTCGGCGACCTCGACCGAGGCGCGCACGCTCAGCCGTCGGGTGAGATCTCTTCCGGCTTGAACAGGCCAAGCTTGTCGAGCGAGCTCGTGACGGTGCGCACCGTGCGGGTTGCAACCTTGGTGTAGAAGGCGGTGCTATTCAGCTTGGCGTGCCCGAGCAGGACCTGGATGATCCGGATGTCGGTGCCGTCCTCCAGCAGGTGGGTGGCGAAGCTGTGACGCAGCGTGTGCGGCCCGACCCGCTTGGCGATGTCGGCGGCCTGCGCTGCCTCGACGACCACGCGATAGAGCTGGCGGGTGCTGATCGGCTTCATCGCATGCTGCCCCGGAAACAGCCAGCCGTCGCGATGCATCACCCCCTGCTGGCGTCCGACCTTCCACCACTGGCGTAGCAACAAGAGCAGATCTTGCGACAGCATGGCGTTCCGATATCGCCCGCCCTTGCCGCGCTCGACACGCAGCAGCATGCGCTCGCTGTCGACGTCGGCAACCTTCAGCGTCGAGACCTCCGCCACGCGCAAGCCTGCGCCATAGGCGACCGACAGCGCGGCCTGGTGCTTGAGGCAGGTGGTGGCGTTGAGCAGCCGGGCGACCTCGTCGCGGCTCAGCACCACCGGTAGCTTGCGCGGATGCGCCAGACGCACGAGCTTGCGCGCCAGATCGGGGCGATCGACCGTATGCGTGAAGAAGAAGCGCAGCGCCGACACGATGCTGTTCATCGTCGGCACGGGAAGGCCGTCGTCCTGCTGCTCGATCTGGAACCGGCGCAGGTCGTCGGTTGTCGCTGTATCCGGCGACCGGCCGAGGAACGTCGCCAGGCGTCCGATGTCGCGGAGATAGTTGCGCTGAGTCTCCCGTGAGAAACGCCGCATGTTCATGTCGTCGATCAGCCGCTGACGAAGTGGACTGATAGGTGCATCAAGAACAGGATAGGGCATGGTCAGGCTCCTTGTTGAAGAAGCCCGTGATGCTCTGCCGCTGCCGAACCCCGCTCAACGCAGGCGCAACGACTGGTTCTTGATCTCTACCTCAACCGCGAGCGCCCATCCCGCGCAGCGGGTTCGTTCTGCGGCCCAATGCTGCCCGGCGGTAATGCGCCTCGCGGGCCAGCCCTTCTTTCCTTCAGTTCGGTGATCGCTTCCACCGTCGCGCCCATCCGCATGTTCACCGACGGCGAATGGACTGAAAGAGATCAACATGGTCGAGACGAAGCTTGCCGAGGCTGGCATCGAACGATCGGCGCAGGGCGTCGGGGGCGAGCTTGTCGTGCCAGATCTTGGTGGTGACGAAGAGATCCGCGCGTTTTTATGCCGGAAGTGGCGAGTGCGGTCCCGACGGCGGCTTCGTTGTCGTACATGGCTGCCGTATCGAGACCCGAGGGCAAGCCCGCTTTCGACCACGGATCGGGCGGCATCGCCCGGCATCCGGTATGTACCAAGCCCCAGACGTGGGATGGCGACGCCTTGAGTTTCAACCGTCTCCATGATCATTCCTTTCAAGTTGCGAGGGACGCGGCGGCAGAGGCAGAAGCCGTCCGCCGCCCGTTCTCCCGGCGGGCTCAGGCGGTCTCGCTCGCGGCCTGCCGGACCAGCGTTTCGATCACCTGCTCAAGTGATGTCGTGCCCATGGCACGGTTTTCGCCGGCTGTTTTGAAGTCGATCCAGCCTTTGTTGAAGCCGTCGAGCATGCGCATGCGCGGCTGTGGGTTACGCGTACCTTGGGCACGGAACAGGCCCTCCCAGCATTCCCGCGGGACGATCTCCACCCGCACCGGATGCCCGAGTGCCGACGCGAAGGCATTGGCGAGATCGTTGGGCGAGACCCGTGCGGGACCTTCCAGTTCTACGACCCGCTTGCCGATCCATTGCTCTCGGATCAGATCTGAGGCAAGCCGGCCGATATCCTGCGTCGCCACCATGGCGAAGGTTTTGTCGGCAGGCTGAAGAAAGCTGTGCAGCACGCCTTCGTCGCGGGCCGACGCGACGTCCCAGGCTGCATTTTCCATGAACCAGCCGGGCCGCAGGAAGGTGACCGGAAGATCGAGCTCGCCGAGGGCTTCTTCCAGCATCGTCCGCTGGCTCAACAGATTGTCCACTTCCGCGTCGGCGCCGATGGTGGAGAGGCAGACGACCCTTTCCGGGCGGGCAGCAAGGAGAGCGGTCGTCAGCACCTCATTCTGCTTCGCCGCTTCCGGATAGCCGGGCGCCGGGTCGAATTCCGACGGCGGCAGGATGAACACGCCAGTGGCGCCCTTGAAGGCGGCAGCAAGCTGCGCGGCCTCCTCCATCTCGGCAAAGGCGATTTCGCAACCTCTCTTGCGCCAGATTTCCGCCTTGGCGGGGTCGCGCAGCACCGCGCGGACCGGTTCTCCGGCATCGATCAGGGCTTTCGCCAGCGCGCCGCCGACCTTGCCAGTAATTCCTGTAATCGCATACATGATATGTCTCCTGGTGTTGAGGTCGGGAGTTGATCAGGCGAGGCTGTCGTAGAGGCCGCGCTCGAATGTGCCGTAGAGCTTCACGACCTTCTGGTCGTAGAAGGGCAGAAGCTGGGTGAAGATGGCGCCGGTGACCTTCCTGACCGGGTCGAGCCAGAAATAGCAGTTGAGCAGGCCGGCCCAGGAAATGCTGCCTGCCGACCGACCATTCGGACCGGGCAGCGTGTTGATGTCGAACGAGTATCCCCACTTGTGGGGCTCGCCGGGAAACTGGTCGAAGCTCTGCGAATAGGCAGGCTGGGCGGTCCTCATGGCAAGGACGTCGAGGTCGCCGATCTGGTTGCGCATCATCGACGCGACCGTTTCCGGCTTCAGCACCCGTACGCCTTTATGAGTGCCTCCGTTCAGCAGCATCCGCAGGAAGGCCATGTAGTCGCGCGGCGTACTGAAGCCGCCGCCGCCGCCCATGAAGAATTCCGGCCGTTGGGGCATTTCGAAGGGCGCGGGCGTCAGGCCGCCGTCTTCGCGTCGGTTATGGAAGGTGGCGACCCTGGCCTTCTGCTTGCTTCCGATCAGGAAGCCTGAATCGGTCATGCCGAGCGGGGCGAAGATGTTCTCGCGGAAATACACTTCCAGTGACTGGTCGCTGACCGCTTCCACCAGCTTTCCGACCCAGTCCATGCTGATGCCGTATTGCCAGTGTTCGCCGGGGTCAAATTCGAGCGGGGCCAGGAAGGCGCCGTTCTTGCACGTGGCGATGTCCGGCATGCCGGTGACGTTCTCGTAGCGGGTTAGTGCATCGCTCCAGATCGAATAGGTATAGCCGGAGGTGTGTGTGAGCAGGTGACGCACCTTGATGGCCCGCTTGGCCGGACGCAGGCGCGGCTGGCCGTCGCCATCGAAACCCTCCAACACCATCGGATTGGCGAGTTGTGGCAGATATTTCGCCGCATCGTCCTCGGCATCGATCCTGCCCTGCTCGATTAGCTGCATGCAGGCCGTAGCGGTGAAGGCCTTCGTCATGGACAACAGCCAGAATACCGTATCGGGGCGCATCGTTGCTCCGGTGACGGTATTGGCCTTTCCGAAGGTTCCTTCGTAGATAATGCTGTCTGGTCCTGCCGCGGTGGCAACCACGCCGGCGACAGTACCGTCCCGCACCGCCTGTTCCATGGCCATGTCGATGGACTTGAAGTTGCCGGACCGCGCTTGCGGTTTGGCCGCCAGTGCGTGGACCGGCGTGTTCACGGCGGCGGCGCCCGCCGCCAGCAAAAGGCCGCCACGTGCCAACAGGCTTCTGCGTGAGATCGCATTCATGGATGAATTCCTTCTCGCAAGGCCGGAGACTTCCGCGGTCCGGTGTGCCGCTGCGCCGTCCGGGCGCTCAAAAATCATCTATGGGAAGCGATGCGATGATTCACGCGCAATAAAATCAAAGATAAGATGACTCAAAATCATGATGATGGGACGGTTGAGACCACCGACCTGCAAAGGAGAGAGGGCATGAGTTTCGACACGCGGTTGTTGACCGGGGTCGGCATTTTCGGGGCGGTGATGGAAGCGGGCAATTTCGTGCGGGCCGCGGATGTTCTCGGTCTCACGCCATCGGGGGTCAGCCGTGCGGTGGCGAGGCTCGAACAACGCGTCGGTGTCAGGTTGTTCGACCGCAATCCGCGCGAGGTCACGCTGACGGAGGAGGGCGCGCGCTTCCATGCCCGGATAATGCCGCTGCTGGCCGGACTCGAGGAGGCGGCCTCCGAAGCCGCCGGTTCGGCGGCATTCGTCGGCGGACGGCTCAGGGTTTCGATCGATCCCTGGTTCGCGCGAACGGTGCTGGCGCCGAGGATCGGTGAATTCCTGGCACGCTACCCCGCACTGTCACTCGATCTGACCACCAGCAACTATCGCGGAGAGATGATGAGCGGCGCGGATGTCGCCGTGCGCTTCGGTCCGCCGGACGAATCCTCGCTGATCGCTCGCAAACTGCTGGACGTACCAGTCCTGACCTGTGCCGCCCCAAGCTATCTCGACCGTCACGGCATTCCAGCCACGCCCCACGACCTGATGCACCACGATTGCATCCTATTTCGCGACCCACAGACCGGGCGGCCGTTCACCTGGGAATTCCGAGGGGATAACGGGGCCATCGAGATCAAGGCGTCGGGGCGGTTGGTCATGGACGATCCCTCTGCCGCCGTCGCGGCCGGTCTCGCGGGGCAAGGCATATTCCAGAGCCTTGCCATCGGCCTCGACGAGTGGCTTGAAAGCGGGGCGCTCACGACGATCCTGGCGGAATGGTCCGACGAGCAGTTTCCGCTTTACGCCTATCATCCGTCACGCCACATGCCGCCGGCAAAAGTGCGGGCTTTTCTGGATTTTGTTCAAGGGATCGCGGCGTAGCGCGGGGCATTCTTGCCGCGCACGGCCCTGGCTGTCCGCCGGCAGAAATGCTTGCCGTCTCGCATGATGGTGTTGCATATCGGTCATATGAGCCGACGGGGAGCCGGTCACGCCATGCATCGAGCGGCCGATGCAATCAGCGACTCAGCCGCTGGATATCATCGCCTGGCGGCGGGTGACGCATGCTACAGCTTTGACGACGGGCACATGGTCGAGCAACTCGGCGACCGCCTTGGAACGCGGGGGACATTTGCGCCCAGGCAATTGCCTCTTGTTTTGGACAGGGTGTGAGCTTTTCGTAAGACAACGGCGCGTCATCATTGAAAAGCTGCGCCGCTGTTGCCTTGCAGCCCGCAGCAACTTGAATAAATAGGCTTTTGGGTCGATCCGGCGTTAGGCGTCTCGGCAGCGTCGGAAGCGGTGGTTGAAGACACCTATCGCTTAACGGCAGGAAACTGATCCTCGGCGCACGAAACCAGACCGTCCGAAAGCGGCCACAAGGGGGCCGTCATCGCAAGTGATTGCTTGAGCAAGGTTCGCTTTGACGGTCAGTAAAAGACGGCAGTCAAATACGCCACTAAACGTCCGCTCCCGCTCGAACTGGAAATACTTCTGGGCGAGTTCTCAAAAGAACTCATCCCAGCTATGCTCAGGACCGAAGGGCGGGGCAAACGGGATGAGGCTGCCATTTCATTTGACGGTGGCTGTCGCCTTGGCGACAGTGCTAAGCGTTTCAGACACCGCAATTGCACAGAAATCCCGATATTCTGCGCGGCAGGTTCAACAGGCACTTGCTGAACATGGGTACGATCTCGGGACCGCTGACGGGATTTGGGGACGTCGGTCCATCAGTGCACTCAAGGCTTTCCAGAAAGCGAGCAATCTTCCTCAGACCGGTACTTTGAACGAAGCGACGTCAGCCGCACTTTTTCCGCAACCCCAGGTGACGCGTGGCCCGTTAACGCCCATAGGCACGGATGAGCACCTGTCGCCTTTGGAGCAGCCTGGTGTTCCGACGAAGACAACTCCACAGACAAGTTACGGGGAAGCCAGGCAAGCTGGTGGTGATGTCCACCAGGCGCCGCCTTTTACTTGATGCGCTGCGGAACTACCGTGCTGTTCGATTTTCCCTTAGCTAGTCTAATCGACCGCCGGCTCGGCGTCAGCTTTGCGCCCAAACCTGGACGTCTGGTCAAACTTTGCCGCCGCTCATAAGCCGACGCACTGCTGGGGACGGCCAAGGGCCATCTGATTTCGCCGACTATCGCCGAGTTACAGAAGCAGCATTACCGGTTGAGCAGTTGATTCGGATTTGATGGGGTTATTGGTTCCGATAGTCGAATACAGATCAACCGTCGAAAGAACCCTTCATAAGTTCCGATAACTTGTGCTGGACGCTAATTGATTGGTCCGCACCGTCAGCCCTTTCCGAGCACGTAGCGCCTTCCAAGCAAGACCAGCGGTATCGAGCCAACGGCAGCTGCCACGACGGTGATGACAGCCTCGACTAGGCCAAACTGGGCAGCCATCATCAGGACTGAAATCACGTTGATCAGGGCACGCAGATTGTTGCCCCTTGCCAGCCGCACTCGTTGTTGCAGGAGCTCTGCGGCATCGATATTCTTCGGGTTGCCCACCCAATTATAGATCGGCTGGTTGATGATCTTGGATGCCGCTGAACCGACAAACCAAGCGACCAAACCTGCCACAAACCAGCCATGGCTCAGGCCAAAAAAATAGAAGTAGGGCACTGCGGCGATGATCGGCAGCGTGCCGACGGTGACGAGAATTGGTTCCATCATGGCATTTCGGACCAAGCTGGTCAGGAAACTCTTGAAGCTTGGCGGGCGCATTTGGTCCATGATCGGTTGAAGAACACGAGCGATGAAAACCAACGTTCCAGCGCTCATGGCATTGATGGTCAGGATGAGTACTTCGGCATCTGTCTGGTTCATCGCCGGTCTCCAAATTCGTGCTCTCACCAGGATCCAGTCAGCGCCCGGAGTCGAAGCTTTCAGCGCAACGGGCCGTTGCCGAGCAAAATGGCAAGGCCTTCATACTTGCTTCTCGTCAGCAATTGCCGCCTCGATCGCGGCGGGTAATCCCTCTGCAACGCTTGTGGCAGCCGGCGACCAGTTGGTGACAGACTTTAGCTTAGCGTTGCTTGTTCTTGTCGATCGGATCAGGGCGTCTCCGACGACACCCATCAGCTTTGCTGTCCACGCAGGAAGCATGCGCGGAGGCCGCACGTGCAATGTCTTTGCAATCACCGCAAAAAACTCTTCCCGTGTGACGGGTCGATCGTCCGACACATTGTAGGCTCCTGAAGGTGCATCTAGGGACGCAACGACAGCTGTGGCGGCATCATCATGCGAGACCGATGAAATGTAGCTATTGCGAGCGCCAGGAAGTGGCGCCCAGCCCATTCGAACCGAACGCGCCATTATCTTCGTCTGGTTGGCATCCGGGCCATAGAATGCGGCAAAACGCAACGCGACGCCTCGGCCTTTTCGAGCCGCGAAGTCCGCAACCGAGGCTTCGGCATCAAGCACGCTCTTGGCGTTCTTAGGGGGCCTGAGAGCAGTGGACTCGTCTATCCATTCTGCGCCCGATGATGGATAAGCAAGGCCGACCGACTCCTGGATCAAAGTTTTGACACCGACCGCGGCGGCAGCGTTCGCAACGGTGCGTGAGCCAACGCTTCGAATGCGGTCGTTCTCTTGCCATGCCGACCGGAACAATGCTGAAAACATGGAGCTTGGAATGTGCGTCGCGAGATTGATGACAGCTTCGTGTCCAGTAAAAGCAGCCATCAGTTGATCACGGTCGAATAAACTCGCCTTTACCGTTTGCGCTTCTGCCGGCAAGGCATGCAAACGACCCGGTTCCCTCCTCACCACCGCGGTGACCTGATGGCCCGCGGCAAGCAGCAGCGGAACAGTTCGCCGGCCGATCACTCCCGTAGCTCCGGTCACCGCAATTCGCATGTCAAGCTCCATGTTACAACCAGAAGCGACTTCCTCCGGGCGAGTGTCCTCGGTTTAGGGCAGAACGTAGGTCAATGTCTCCGCAAGCTGGGACACTCGAAAGACCGTCAGTCCATTTAGCAGACCATCGGTCTATTTCAATGCTGAGGCTGCTGTTGAGCGGGCTCCGGACGGATTTTTTCATGACTCTCGGCCCAACTTGCACAACCGCAACTGAAGCTGATGAGGATGATCACATGCGAGTTTCTCATTTACCTCTAGTCGGCCTCGGGGGCTTGTTGTCGCGCCCTCTAGCGCACCAGCGTTGGAACTTCAGCGCATATGGACCCGGTCGCCATAGCTTTCCTCCGACCTCCTAAAGCCAGCGGAACGCTCGCTTGAGCTCCTGCCAGCCATCCCGTTCGTAACAACGCCCATGGGCGAGCAGAATTCGGTCTGGTCTCCAAGCGATCATACGATCGATCGCAACGCGGTTATGCTGTCGATTTGCCCTGAAATGTCTCCGCAGTTCCCATGGCAGCATCCCATCGGGATCATTGGAACCCGCCGCCCAGGTCACCAGGCGATAGAAGATCGACTTAAAACGCTTGAGATCGAGATTTTCGATTGCGTCGGTCAGCATCAATATGCGGCTCGGCTCGTGGAAAAAATCCACTTCTGTGACCGGCCCGCCTGATATCCGCTGTTGCTTGAACGCTCCTTGCCATTCGTGAGGTGGGGCGTCGTCCGACAGCCGTCGGTGAGCCGGCAGTCGCGCCAAAACTTGCTGGGTCATTCCGGGTGCGGTCCAGAGGCGGGCGTTGCCGAACGCATGTGACCAGATCGACGTCCAAGTATAGTGAAGATTGCTGGGCGCCACGATGTCCGTTACGGGCCCCAGTTCTCCAATCTGCGCGACCAGCTTTGGTTGCAAAGCGATCGGTGAATGAAGCCACAGTCCGCCATCCGGCAATCGAACGACGATCATTCTTGTAGGAAATGGCATGCGTAGCGGGCCGAGGCGCATCCGGATTTCACCACCGTCCGCGATCCAGACATCTCGAACGATCGGCTTCAAAACGAACAGCGGCTCATAGAGGCGATATCCCAAGCTCATCGAGCACTCCAGGGAACTAGATGGTCAGTCGACGTAACAGGCCCGTGGTCTTGCAAAACCGCATCGGCATTGTCAGCTCTCGACCGCGGCGCCAATGACGAACAGTTTTGCCAAGCCAATGCGCATGCCCGTGACTATTCAAACCAGTAGGTCAGCGTTGTCTGGGCCGACCAGCCGCTCCTGGATCGTCCATCGCGCTTCGCCATGAAGGCGGCGTAGCCTTGAATGCCTTCCAAATCGCCTGTCCCCGAGTGGGCAATAATCTCCCACCTGCCATGGACATACCCGTTCGCGTCCATGCGGCCTGATGCCTCCAGCAGAAATGATCCTCTGCGGTCATCAACGGCTCCGTCGATGCGCTCATAACAAATCAGGGTCCCGGAGCCGTCCCTTCGTTCGAGGCGGACATGTTTTGCTGTTCCGACCGCCTCCAGTCCGCCCGAAAACTTCTCTTCGAGCAATGTCTCGACGATTGCCAGCTCACTGGAGGACGTCTGATCAATCACGTTGCGATCATATTTGATCACCTCGACGTCACTCTGGATCGTCTTGTGGTCGGAGGTCTTTGCTTGCAGCATTGTCAAGTCCTCTGATTGTGGACACCGGGATTCACACTTGTCTGAGTGCTTCGGCCGCCTGCCACGCGCGTGGAAGAGAGAACTCGGAGAGGATCTCAATCATCCCGCCCAACTCCTCATCGCTGAGACCGGCCTCTCGCGCAATTGCGACGTGCGCCGCAAAGGGCGAACCCAAAGTTCCCCCCACCACGTCGATTGCCAGCATTGCAAGCGCACGTTCCCGATGACCCAGTATATCGCGGTCCCACAGCTCAGCTGATATGCGCGAAACGGTACCAGCCAGACCCGGATTTGCCGACCGTAGACTTGCCAAGTCCGTCTCGCGGTACGGGGCAGCTTTACTGCCTGCCTGGTGTCTCGCGGCATCACTTCGGGTGTCGAAACCCGATTTGTGAGCGATATCGATCATCCGCTCAAAGGCCATCGAAGTGATGTTCAAGCCCGCATACGGGGCGATGTGTCGAAGAGCTTCTCTTAGCTCTTCAACGGACATATGCGCTCGTTCCAGTGCCATCACGATATGCAGCTCGAACGGGAGGCCCAGTTCGGGAATCCGAACATCGGACGCGATCAGCAAGATACACTTTTCTCGCGGCCTCAGCTTGGAGTCTGACCATATCGCGCGCCCGGCTTCGAGACCCATGGAGCCGAAGACTGGATCCAAACGTGCAACTCGATCTTCCGACAACAGTTCCATAGGCGCCTCCGGGGCTATCGCTTAAACCGTTAGTCTGATAAACCGACTGATGGTCTAATTGTTCCGAAAAAAGAAATGCGACGGTGTTTGGCACCAGAGGGCTCAGGCTAAGTTGCTCATCCCAGGCCACCACATATCTGTCAAAATCCTACTGAATCGAAGCGTGCCGATTGCCGAGGCGGCACGAGGAGATCCCTTTCCACCGAACCAAATTGACAGTGAGAACAGTTTTATGTAGGTTCGCGTTAGTGGAGACTAACGCGAATAGCTGGACGGCGCTCGGTGACCCAACCCGGCGCACGATCTTCGAACTGCTGGTCGAGCACCCGTGTTCCGTTGGCGAATTGGCTCGTGTACTTCCCGTCACCCGGCCAGCGGTCTCTCAGCACCTTAAGGTGCTTAGGGATGCTGGGCTTGTGGCCAACACGCGGTTGGGCAAGCAACGCATCTACCGCGTCGATCCGGAAGGGCTGGCTAGCTTGCGCGCCGAAGTCGACCGCTTCTGGATCAAGACCCTGGCGGCCTACAAAGTGACCGTTGAACAATCATCGAAGGGGCAGGAATGAACACAAATCAAGCACTCCCGCCGGTGAGGCATTCCGTCGTCGTGGAGGCTCCGATCGCTCGTGCCTTCAAGGTCTTCACCGAGGACTTCGGGCGGTTCAAACCCCGCGAGCACAATCTGCTGGCGGTCCCGCTCGCCGAGACCGTCTTCGAGCCTCGAGTTGGCGGTCACGTGTATGACCGGGGCGTTGACGGCAGCGAGTGCCATTGGGCGAGGGTGCTGGCCTACGAGCCGCCCAACCGTGTGCTTCTGAGTTGGGACATCAATCCGCAATGGCAGATCGAAACCGATCCCGAGCGGGCCAGCGAGTGGGAAGTCCGGTTCACGGCGGAGACGGACAACCGGACCCGGATCGATCTCGAGCACCGGAAATTCGAGAGGCACGGCGAAGGATGGAAAAATGTGCGCAACGGCGTCGGCAGTGATCAGGGCTGGCCACTTTACCTCCAGCGTTTTCGCGACCTGTTGACTGATGGGTAAGCTGTAGCGACGGAGGAAAGAATGGCCGCTTATTGGCTCAGCATCATCGGGGTGCTCGCACTGTGCCTACTGTCGGTCGCGCTTGCGGTCTACTCGGGCTTTTCCAAGGGTCGCCGGGGCGTGCTTTCAGGCCCGATAGTCCCTGCTGACGATGATAACCTGCTCTACAGGATCGACCGCGTTCACATGAATTCGGTGGAGGCGTTGGCGCCTTTTGTCGTCCCGGCCCTGCTGGCGATGATGGTCGGCGTCGCACCAGCCGCGTTGGCGGTTCTCGTTGGGCTGCATCTGGCGATCCGACTGGTTCACTGTGGAATCTACATTCGCGGCGGCAACGCCGCCAAGGGCGGCAGCATCAGGACAATCCTTTATGTCTCGGGAGCCCTCGTTACGGCTGTCCTCATCGTCGTGACCGGCTGTGCGGTGATTCGCTGACGGACGCGCCCGACCGCTTCAACACCAAGCATTGAAGCACAGGGCCGCACCCGGTATCGGCTATGGGCGCGGGCTCCGTGTCCCTGGTCGCGCACCTCAAACTCGTGAGCGCGTTGCGGTCACGAACAAATGCCCATATAGTGCTGAGGAATAGACCGTCGGTCTATTTAATTGAATATCGGTCTGTCACCGCTTCGACGGGAATGGAATGACGACAACAAGAAGCGGCAGGGATGGTCGAACACAGACGGAATTCGAATGCCGCGCGTAATTAAGCACCCGGAGATTCGGCGCGCGGAAATCCTTGATGCAGCGTTCGCGATGTTCATCGAGCGTGGCTACGACAATGTTAGCTTGAACGATATCATCGACGGGGCTGGGCTTTCCAAGGGCATGCTTTACCACCACTTCGCCTCGAAGGAGGCCTTGTTGGAAGCTCTCTTCGACAGGATAACCGAGAAAACCTATGAGGTGCTCGCGCCGATCATTGCCGCCAAGGATGTGGACCCGAAAAGGCGGCTTGAGCAGCTTTTGACAGCCAGCAGGGAGGATCGGCTCCGGTCCGTCGAGTTCAGCCGGAGCGTGTTCGTGTCACTGCTTCGACCGGAGAGCAGAGACCTTTATCATCGAATTGAAGCCGCATGGGCAAAGCGGATGCGCCCGATTCTCACGCAGTTGGTCTGGGAAGGCGTCAAAGCTGGCTCGTTCAAAACGGACGATCCGGAAGGCGCTGGTGATTTGATTCTCCAGGTACAGATGGCGGCGAAGTATCTGGTGGAGCAGGGCGCGACCGCTCGCACTTCGCGTGAGAGAGACGCGGCGGCGTCTGCCCTGGAGAAAAGGATCGAGTTCCACGCAAAGGTGATTTCGGACGCACTCGGTCTGAAACGGACCCTCACATTCGGTCCCCCAGATTTCGCGCGCAAATTCATCAAAGCGCTGAACCCTGTCGGACGAGCGCGCAAGGCATAGCTGTGCCGCTTCTAACTCGCCGATGGAAACCTCGCCACCTGACAGCTTGCGCGAGCTAGGCCACGAGCAGCAGCCGACCCAGCGCCGCGGCGCAACACCGCGGCGGTTTTCGTCTTTGACGAAGCGATGGCGTTGCGTATCGACAAGCCTTCATTGAGACGTCTTTCCTTCCCTCGGACGTTTCAGATGAGCCTGACCCGACATCCACCTTCGGCCGCGGTCTCGATCGCTTCGATGATCTGGTGCACCGCTACCGCGTCTTCGAAACTTGGCGCTGAGCAGGTACCTTCTCGCAGATCACGGCCCATCCTGGCATAGAGGCGCGCTACGTTCCTCGATTCCACATCCTTGGGCCAGCCGGCGCGGTATGATGAGGGAACCTCCAGCGGTCGGAACGCCCTTTCCTCGCCGCGCGCGCCCTCAAGGGAAAGCTGAACCATTTGTGTGTGGCCCGACGGACCCAACACACGGATATCGCCTTGCGTGCCATGGATCTCCCAGAACAGGCCGTCCCCGCCCCGCCCTTCGCCGCCACGATAGTGGAGAGAGATGGGAACGCCGGAGGCGAATGTACCGCTGATTAGCACTTGGTCCGGGGCCGTGACTGGGAGTAGTTCGCCCGTATCGAGGGCGAGCGCCGAAGGCCGCCGGACAGCCAAGACCGAAGAAACTTCTGCGAAGTCACCGAACACGTCCCGCAGAACGGCCAGAGTGTGGCCCACCGGAATCGTGAGCAAGGTAGCCCCATTGGAGCGGTCCAGCAGATATGCCCACGTCTTCTTGTCGGGGATGCTGCCACCACCCCCCAAAGCGCCGCCCCGTCCCACGAACGTGGTCGATAGCAGGTCTCCGACGTACCCCCCTGTGATCAGCTCCCGCAAATATTCGACCTCCGGAGCGACCCGCGCCTGAGTTCCGATCACACCCCGTACGCCTCTTGCTAGCGCGAGCGCCGCCATTTCCCTGGCTTCGGCCAGGCTTTTTCCAAGCGTCCATTCGCAATAGACGTGCTTGCCCGCCACAATTGCGGTCTTCACTATGTCCAGGTGAGGCGGGACCTTCACCGCAACGGTGACGATGTCGACCTCCGGGGCCGCGACCAGTTCGGCAACGTCGGCAAATGCCCGCGGCAGCCCAGTCGCTGCGGCGGCAGCCTCCGCGCTTGCTTTGCTGGTGTTGGCGACGCCGACGATCTCGAAGGTCTCCGACAGCGCGCGTAACGCAGGAATGTGGCTTCGCGCCGCCCAACTCCTGCCCGGCTCAATACCAACAATCCCCACCCCGAAGCGCCGTTTCGACATAGTGTGCTGTTCTCCTTCGTATCCTATCGCCGACCGCTTTCAGTGAACACAAAGTCTCCGCTCCTTGGGTTCCGTCCGGCGCGGCGCGGGATGATCATATTTACTCTTGCGCGGATCTTTGAAGACGCGGCTACCTGTTTTGCAGTTGCCTTTCCAAGCGCGAAAAGGCTGGAACAGCCGCGCTCAGTTAGGGCGGCAATCGGCATCGGAAAGACCATCAGTCTGTTATATGGACCATCGGTTTGTACTTCAAGAGGCACGTGCGGCACGCGAGCCGGCGTGGAAGACTTCACCGGGTTGAACAGGAGCAACCATTTCGGGCTTCGAGGGTTCACCCCCACTGCGGCCGGGCCTCGCCGGATAGCGTCTTCAACGCCACATTTGGATCGCCAGCTCACCAGTGGGCGCCACCGCCACTCAGTGGCTTGCGTCCGACCCGCCGAGACCCAGAGCGCCCGGGTTCATCAATCCCTGCGGATCGATGGCCGCTTTGAGGCGGCTTAGCAGGCGGTAGGCCTTAGGGTCCATTACCTCACGGAAGGGATAGTCGCGCGCCACCTGCCAACTGACGCCGCCGCGACCGGCGAAGAGCTTCTGCACGCCACGCCGCAGGCTGACCACCGCCTCGCGGGCGGCAAGGTCGGCCGGGCGGCCCCGCCAGGGCGCGACCACGTCGTCGCCCAGGGTGCGCACATGCAGTGGGGTGATCTCGTCCAGCCAGTAAAAGGACGGCTCCAGGAAGAAGGCGTGGCCGACCGTCATGGTCATCAGCGAATGACGAATCCCGTGAGACTGCATGAGGGCGGCGTGCGCGGCGAGGAAGGCCTGGCTGGCCTGGCAGATATCGAGAGCCTGCGAGATCGGAAAGAGCCCGTGCACCGGCACCCAGCGCTCTCCGTTTCGACCGAGGATCCCGCGCAGCAGGCCGAAGGGATGGGCGCGCAGGCCGTTGGCCACGGCCGGGTCAATTTCGACCCCCTCTCGGCCGGCCGCGGTGCGAACGGCGGCCATGGTGGCCTCAAGCTCGTCCGCCGAGCCCGTCTCGACGGAGAGATGCAGGCAGAACGCCTGGTCCTGCAGGGCCGGGGCGGCCCCGGCAATGCCCCCGAAGGAGGCTGACTGCTCGATCTTCGCGCTGTCGATCCCAAAGATCTCGGAGATGCCCGCCACGCTTGCAAGGGCCGCCTGGGCGCGCACGCCCGCGGCCACCGACGCGAAGCCGAACGACAGCCCGCGCCCGTGCTGCGGCCGGGGTGCGAGCCGTAGCGTCGCGGCGACCTTGAAGCCCAGCGCGCCGTTGTCGCCCACGAAGAGGCCGGTCATGTCGGGGCCGCCATCGCGCGTGAAGGGCGCGGCTCCGCGGTGGGCAGCGGAGCCGGTGGTCACCTGCTCGCCGTCCGGCAGCACGACGGTGAGGCCGAGGATGCTATCGCCTGCCGACCCGTGAGCTGCCGAGCCGTAGAACGCCCCGTTTTGGGCCAGGGTCCCGCCGACAGTCGCCCGGCTTCCGGAGAGAGGTCCCCAGAAAGCCGCCCGCCAGCCGGACCCCTTGAGCGCGGCCTCAATGTCGGCCCAAGTGCAACCCGCCTCAACAGTGATGTAGGCGTCGGAGAGGTTCACCTCGATGATCCGGGTCAGCCGGGTGGCCTCCACGACGATCGACCTGGTCGTGGCCGGGAGGCAGCCCTTCGTGTAGGACGTGCCGCCACCGCGCGGGATCACGGCCAAGCCCGCGTCGCAGACGAGCCGGATCGCCTCGACCGCCTCGCCGGGCGTGGCCGGACAGACGATGGCGTCCGGCAGCACGCCCGGCTGCCAGAAGATGTCATCGGCATAGAAGGCGCGGCTCACAGGATCATCCAGCACCGCACCGTCGCCAAGCGCGCCGCGCAAGTGCGTCAGGAGTTGCGGAACGGGGTCGGCGGGGCGGGGGACGAGGTGCGGCATGGGGCGGTCTCCAGTCTGTCGCTTGGAGGCGAGCGGGGGCGCGGTAGGGGCCTGAAGAGGTTCCGGCGGCTGCGAAAAAGCCGCGGGTCTGTATGACAGACCATCAGTCTGTAAAACTCAGCCGCGCAGCATTTGTTCCTGCGGTGTCCGAAGTCCTTTTAATGAGAGTGTTCCGGCGCAGCGTCAACCGAACTGAAAAACCTCTTCACCGGCCTACGCCGCTCCTTCCGGAATCCTAGCGGCTCCGTTGGCGAGAACTCGCCAGTGTCGCAAGGGAGGGTCGTCTGGTGGGAGCCACGGCCGGGTCCCTGTTTTCGGCGCATGCGAGCAGGTCGGTTCGGCTGCCAGTGGCTATTTCGTTGCAGTACCTATGCATCCGTGAAACGAGGACCGTGTGCGAACGCATGCGGTGGGCCACTCTGTATTTTTAACGAGGATCGTGTCCCGTGGCGTGGTCTAGCTGGTTGCATTGGTCGCAGTGCTGTCCGGCATGGGCCGGGCTGATCAGCGCGCCACGGCCGGCAGGCTGATGAGAGGATCAGCGCTCATTTGGCTGAACGTTTCCAGGATCATGTATCTGGCGCGTTGCACGGCCCATTCATCGTTCCGTTCGAGTACACCGCGAGCTGCGCATCCTGAAGCTTAGCTATGCCGTCGGTCATCGGTGGTCCTTCCGAAATGGGTTGGCGTCAACAACCAAACCCTGCCGATGACCACCGACACGCCGCTCCCTCGTCACAGCGCTACTTACGGCCCGCTCGCGAGCGGCTCCGTAACCGCCGAGCTACACCACCTGATGGTGCGGCGTAAGGGCAAACGCTCATCCTCATTCGGGAGTTAAATTCTCCTGCTTGTTAACACCAGCAACACGTGGTGCAGATGATCTTACTCTGAAAGATCTGCGAGTGATGAGTGCGGTGATCGGCGGCAACGACGTGCGAATAGGCGGTTTCGACTGGACACAGATCTCCATTTCTGGCGAACGGCGGCTTTGCGCCTCAATCCCGGCCGTTCCGAATCAGACCGGTCTCTCCCAGAAGCTGTCATTCGTCCATCTAGCCCACTGAGCCTGCCGTCGAAGCCAGGATCAACAGTGCGTATCGACCACAACGTCGGCGCAAAGGCTGGATGGCTTGGGCGAACCTCACCCTCGCTGGCCCACTCCGGGATGCCATGGACGCTTATAACGATGCACCGGTTGGGGTCTGTCACACCCGCACGCCATGCGGCCAACCGTTCGCGGGAGATGTAGACGCCGCCGAACAGCTCCGGTCCCTTCAGCCCGTGAAGATTGAGCGGAAGAGTCTTGCGGTCGTAGACGACGCGGATCGCGACGTCTACGACGACCAGTAGGTCAGGTTTGCCAGCTCGCCGGACGACACCCTCGGATCCCGGCTCGGTCAGGAGGCAAGGCTTAGGCAGGAGATTCCGGTAGAAGGAGAAACCGGATCATTGGGAGGAAATCGCCAGCACAACGGTGATAGTTCCTCCCGGTGACGCCAGACAGCAGCAACACATTGCCTTCGTTGTTTCGCCAAAGACCTCATGAAGGTGACAAGCCGGATCAATCGCCCGGAACAAGGCGACCAGTCGCGCGGCTCGAGTAAACCGCGTTGACGATCGTTCCATCCGGCGCGAGCACAAACCCTGTTGTCTCCAGAAAATGTCCCCGCTGCGGAGCCTGCATGTCGTAGGCCCCGGTCGCGGTAACCACCGCTTCGACCTTGGCGATGCCCCATCTTGAACGGAACAATGCTTTTCGAGGCTTTGCGTCTGTGGTGCGACGCGATCATCACCGCGAACCGAGCCCGCGGTGTCGGAGGATGTCCGCTGGGCTAGCTCGCCAATGAACTCGCCACCCATTCCGACGAGGCTCGACACCAGCTTGACCAGAGCTTTGCAGCCTGGGGCTTGGTCATCGAGAAAGGCCTATGCCGCATGAGGGAACGAGGACAGATCAAGCCCGGCGCCAATCCGAAAGCAATCTCCGTGGCGGTATTGGCCGCGATCCAGGGCGGTATTCTGCTGTCAAAGACGGCGCGCAACTCGCAGCCGTTGGAATTGGCGTTAGACATGGCGCTCAGCCACATTGAGAGCTTCGCGGCGTAGACGTCACCCGCCTCGCCCCCGCCTCTCATCCGTGGGGTGGCCCGGTTTTGCGCCTCATGGGCGGCCCTGCATCAGCGGCAGCAAACAGCGATCTCGCAACGCGTCGATGAACGCCCGCACCCGGGCGGGCATGTGCGTGCGGGTCGGGAAAACGGTCCATATCCCGACCTCGCGCGGTTCGACATCAGTGAGGACGATGCGCTGCAATTCTCCGCGCGCGACCTGCTCGTGCACATCCCAATAGGTCAGCATGGCGATGCCCACGCCCGCGATGCAGGCAGCGCGCACCGCGTCGACGGTGCTGGCCGAAAAGGGGCCAGTGATCCGAACCCGGTGCAACTCACCGCCCCGCGTGAATGGCCATGTGTTCATCGCATGAAGTTTGATACAGGGGTGGCTCACAAGGTCTTCCGCCGTGACGGGTTGCCCGAAGCGCGCGATATAACCCGGCGATGCGATCAGGATGAAGGGATTGTCGGCTACCCGTGTCGCGATCATGTCAGACGGCGTCATCTCTGCCACGCGAACGGCTACATCCAGCCCCGCCGTCGCGATATCAACGAAACTGTCGCTCAGAGTAAGATCGACGCGGAGCCCGGGGTTGTCAGCGATCAAGCGGGCGACGACGGGGACCACGACTGAATGGCCGATGACGTTCGGCGCCGTAATCTTCAACACACCCGAGAGGCCGGAGCCTCCGGACGCGACCGCGTCGAGCGCAGAATCGCGCGCGTCTATGAGGGCGACGGCGTGCGGCAAAAAGGCCTCCCCCTCGGGTGTCAGGGATAGCGATCGTGTCGTGCGGTGGAAAAGGCGCGTGCCCAGCTCGGCCTCGAGCCCTGCCAACCTGCGGCTGACCTGCATCGACGTCGCCCCCATCTGTCGCGCTGCGGCGGACAGGCTGCCCACCGACGCGATGATGCGAAATAGAGCCACATCTGCAAGGTCCATATTCTAACGCTAGGCGATATAGTGCTTATCGTCCATCCCATCTTCTGCGCTCCACCGGCAACAGATAGATCTGACCACAGCAAGCAAATGTTCGTTGGCTTCCATGCTGACAACGCCCCATTTAATGGTTTTGGAGATCTAGACGATGGATATCGATACCCGCGCGCTTTTCGCGCCAATCGTTATAAACGGCCATTGGGTGAAGAACCGCCTCTCTGTCGCACCGATGACGCGCATCTCGGCAACCGAGGACGGCCGGGCCACCGAAACGATGACCCGCTATTACGAGCGCTTCGCCCGTGGCGGCTTCGGGGCGATCATCACCGAAGGCATCTACACCGATCAGGCATTCTCGCAGGGTTATGTCCATCAGCCCGGCATGACGGACGACGCACAGGCCAACGCATGGAAGCCGGTCGTCCGCGGCATCAAGGCGCAAGGTGCGTTCGCCATCGCCCAGATCATGCATGCCGGCGCAATCAGCCAAGGCAATCGCTTCCGAGACACCACGGTCGGGCCGTCTGCGGTTCAGCCGAAGGGCGAACAGATGACGTTCTACCATGGCAGGGGCGCCTACGCTCTGCCCCGCGCGATGACAGAGGCGCAGATCGCCGACGCCATCCACGGCTTTGCCGGGTCGGCAAAGCGCGCCATCGAGATCGCCGGCTTCGATGCGGTCGAGATCCATGGCGCCAATGGCTATCTTCTCGACCAGTTCGCGACCGACTACACCAACACCAGAACCGATCGCTGGGGCGGCTCCACGCAGAACCGCCTGCGCTTGATCCTCGAAACGGTCAAGGCGGTACGGACGTTGGTCGGCGCCAAGGTTCCGCTGGGTATCCGCGTCTCGCAGGGCAAGGTGAACGACTATCATCACAAATGGGCCGATGCGGAGCGCGATGCGGAAATCATCTTCGGCAGCCTCGCCGATGCTGGTGCCGACTTCATCCATGTGACCGAGTTCGAGGCGTGGAAGCCGGCCTTCGGCCCGGGTGGTTCATCATTGATGCAACTCGCCCGGCGCTATGCGCCCAAGGCCGCGACATTGCCAATGGCAGTCTGCACGATATCGAGCATGCGGTGGCCGCGCTGGACGACGGCGCCGATATCGTCGCCGTCGCCCGTGGAGCGCTGGCCAATCCCGACCTGCCAAAGCGCTGGTCCGATCAAGGGGTACTGAACCACTTCGACCACACGATTCTCGGACCTGTTGCCAACATCAAGGACGCTTAGCTGGCGATGTGAGGACATTTCGCTCGAGAATCTCCGACAACATAGATGGGAAACGTTAGAAATGGATAACGTCGCAATATTCTGGCTGCAGCTTTTGGTGAGCTGCGTCGTCTTCGGTATCATCGCAACATGGTACGTGTGGCCGTCACTGGCCAAGCTGCCGCGCAATGCCGCTCTCGTTCCGCTGCTCTGGGTTCATGTCTTCCGCTATGTGGGGATGACCTTGCTCGTCGCGGGCATGGTCGATCCGAAGCTGCCCCGCGAGTTCACGTCCAGTGTGGCCTACGGCGATCTCTTGGAGGCGGCGCTGGCGCTCACGTCCATCTTTGCCTTGCGGGGCAACTGGCGCGGCGCTACTCCTCTCGTCTGGATCACCAACACATGGGGGTTCATTGACCTGCTGAACGGCGTGCGTGGTGTCTTGCAGTTGAACGTCCCGAGCTTCAACCTGGCGACGCTCTGGTACATCTATACGTTCTACGCGCCGCTGGTGGTCGTTTCGCATTTGATGATCTTCGGGGTTCTGATCAAATCGAGGTCTTGGAAGAAATAGGTTTCGAGATCCTCAGGAGGAACAGGCGCGCGCCATTTCAGGCGCGCGCAGCGCCTGCAGACCCGCGATATGGTCGAGCCCATGGGCGGGCCGCGCGCCCGTTTCCTCCGGCGTTTTATTCAGCAAGCGCGCAGGCAAGGGTGCGCCGCAGAGACAAGCGCCGCAATTTCGAGCCGCGGCTGGCGTTCGTCTTCGCGACTAGGGCGGCGATGCCTGCGAGGAGGACACCATAAAGTTTCTCCAGAAAATCCAAGGGCTGGTCGGCCTTGATTTCAAGACTGGCGAGAAATTCGCATGGGCGAACCTTCCTGGTGAGCGTCATTTCGGTCAGGATTGGCGTCAGCTGCGTGAGTGGGTTGATATGGCGAATATGAAGGCCGCCAAGCAGGGCAGCGGGTTGCCGCCATCTCCCTGATTACTCCGGCTGCACCTAGCCCAGTACCGAAGTCAAGAAGGGCGGCTTTCTCAAGTTGGTTGCCGGGCAGCTGCCAGTCCGCAACCGGCCCCTCAACCGTCTACCGGCGTTTCTCCGGTGGCCAATCATGGCCGAAGGAGAAACGAAATGGGACACTCGTGCTACGACCTCATCGCCTCCGATCGCCGGGCATGGAATGCAGGCAAGAAGGTCGGAACGAAACGCCCTCTGAAACCTCGACAGATATGGGCGATACGCTTCTTTCTCGATCGGGAACGGCGTCTTCGAGACAGAGCGCTCTTCGATTTGGCGATCGACAGCAAATTGCGCGGCTGCGATCTCGTCAAAATCAAAATCGGCAGCCTGGTTGTAGGGCAGGAAATCCGAACTCGCGCGATGGTCATTCAGCAGAAAACCGGCAGACCTGTTCAGTTCGAGTTGATGAGCGACGCACGCTCCAGCCTTCTCGTATGGCTGGAACGACGCGGCGGGACAGTGAATGATTACGCATTTCCAAGCAGGATTGATCCAAGCGCTCACATGAGCACAAGGCAGTATGCCCGCCTCGTCGATGAATGGGTCGAGGCGATCGGGCTTCGACCAGAGGAATACGGCACCCATTCACTGCGTCGCACCAAGGCTTCGATTATCTACAAAGCGACGGGAAATCTGCGAGCCATCCAAATTTTGCTCGGTCATACCAAGATAGAGAATACGGTCCGCTATCTGGGAGTCGATGTAGAAGATGCTCTCGAACTTGCTCAGGCAACTGAGGTTTGATCAAGAGCGGCTCCACTTCACGAGTGGAGCCGTGAACAATTTGCGCCCAATGTCGGCCGTGCAGGCACGCTCTGTCGTCGCCTGAAAGCCGACATCGCTCGTGACCATGATGGAGGTCGCCCCTTGGAACTCCCGCCAAGCGGACCGGCGTCTGCTTGCGAACGCTCCAGGACGGTGGGACGGCGATCTGCGGGCGAGACTCATGCGCTTCGAGGTGCGAACAGAATAATCCCCACCGCGAGCAAGGCCACAGCACCACCCACAAGGTCCCAGGTATCTGGTCGATGTCCTTCGGCCAGCCACAACCAGAGCAGCGACGCCGAGATGTAGACGCCGCCATAGGCCGCGTAGGCGCGACCGGCATAGTCGCTTGGGATGAGCGTCAGCAGATAGGCGAACAGCACCAGAGAGGCGATGCCCGGCACCAGCCACAGGATTGATTTCCCCTGCCTCAGCCAAACCCAGAAGGCAAAGCAGCCGGCGATCTCGGCGAGCGCAGCAGATGCAAACGTCAGGAACGTGCTCAGTAGAATAGGCATGCGGTCTGAATTTCTCACAAGCGCGTGGTGATAGCCACCAGCCAGTCCGGCAAAGTCTGTTCAAGGCCGACTTGTATAGTTCGGTCAAACCCCGACAGGGTCATGACTCCGGCCACGACAAGCAGCGCGCCGAGGGCCATTTTGATGCCACTGGACGCGCCGAGCATTCGACCCCGCCAGCGGAGCAACGCTTCGCGGGACATCAGAGCTAGAGCCAGCAGCGGCAATGATGTGCCGATGCCGAAAGCCAGCATCGTCAGCACCACCATGCCAAGGTTCTCACCCCGCGCAGCCATGATGGACGCGGCGCCGAGAGTCGGTCCGACGCAAGGCGTCCATACCGCGCCGAGAAGCAATCCAACGCCGAATTGACCAGAGATGCCGGACGTCGAGAACCCGCCGAAACGGGTCTGCGTCCAGTTGCTTACCGGACCGGCCGCCGTCGCGAACTGCGTCTGGAACCGAGGGACGAGCAGCACCGCGCCAACCAGTATCAACAGCACAGCGGCAGCGGTGCGAAACACGGTCATGTCGAGGCCGATTGAAAAGCCGATGGTGGCGACGAACACGCCTATCGCGGTGAAAGAGACGGCGACGCCTGCGGCCAGGGCCAATGGTGCCAGCCGGTGTTCGGCCACCGCCCCAGTCAGGACGACCGGAAGCAGCGGCAGCACACAGGGCGAGAGGATCGACAGGACGCCAGCAAGGAGCGCAAGCAGCATGCTACAGCGCCTCGCGCAGCAGGGCCTCGATGACCGCCGGATCGGTCTGGCCAGTCTGTCGGTCGACTTCCTTGCCACCCTTGTAGACGATCATCGTGCTTTGCATCTGCACGCGATAGCGAGCCAGGATTTCCTTTTGCGTGTCGAAGTCGACATCGAACTTCTTCATGCTCTTGAAGTCAGGCGACGCCAGCAGCGACGCCACGATTGGCTTTTGCGCCTGACAGACCTCGCACCACGGCGCCGTGATATGGATCATTACAGGGCCGCCTGCCTTGAGGGCTTCGTCGAAGCCAGGAATGGTTTCGTCGCCATTGTGGGCCAGCGCCGGCCAGACAACGGCCGCGATGCTGGCGGCAGCCGAGAGGATCAGAAAGTGACGACGTTGCATGTTATGCGATCTCCTTGAGGTTCGATGCAGCGAGTTCAGGGGCAAAGTGGTCGAACAACAGGTCGGCTGCATCGGCCGCTGCCTGTGGTGCGATGATGGTGAGAACAACGGCGCGCGGGCTCGTCTTCAGGTCAAAGGTCAGGAATGAGCAGCAAGTCTGCTCTTTGCGCATCAGCTCAGTGACCTCTTCCAGCGCTTCCCGCCCATAGGTGAGCTTGAGCGACAGCGCCGTGCGCTCGGCGTGATGCAGGGAGCGACGGGCCAACGCGCGGATACCGGCAACACGCTCCTTGAAATCGGAGGCGCCAAGTGTGCAGGCGATGGACAGAGCGTCGTTGTCGGCCGCCGAGGCACAGGACGGGCCGCAGCCACACTCGTCTTGTGCCATCAATGACTGAAACCTGGCGTTGGGCGCTGCCTTCCGGCGCGAGAGAAGATAAAGCCCTCCGACAGGGACGGCGAGCGCGAGGAGGCCAAGGCCCCAGGTACACGCGGCACCGGCGATAGCTGCCAGGCCCGTGCCGACCAGAGCTGACGGCACCACCGCTATGGCGCAGCAGGCCGCGCAAGCGGCAGTGACGGCACCGGCCCATTTCGGGGTGTTCTTCATCAAAAGACTCCTTTCGAGCTCTACCTTTGCAATGGTGTACTCCTTCAAGTAACTTGAGGTTCAAGGAGTATTTTCGATGAACCTTCACATCCGCGTGTTCACCATAGGGGCGCTGGCCAAAGCGGCGGGCGTAACGACTCCCACAATCCGCTATTACGAGGAGATTGGATTGCTGCCTCCCGCGCCGCGAACGGCCGGAGGTCAGCGGACTTATGACGACGACGATTTGGGGCGGTTGACTTTCATCAAGCAATGCCGGGACTTCGGCTTTGGCATCGATCAAGTGCGGGTATTGCTCGACCTCTCCATCAGCACCGACCGCGATTGCGTGGAAACCCGAGACATTGCCCAAGGACATCTTGACGAGGTGCGCCAGAAACTCGCCGAGCTGCGCTTGCTCGAACGCCGGCTAGAGGGCTTTGTGACCCGCTGCAACGTCGCTTGTGCGGGTGGACCTGGCCAAGACTGCGTGATCTTCAAGGATATGGCGGCGCCAGCCAAGGGCGGCTGCTGCGGTTGAAATCTAGGCGTGCACCGAACCGGTTAGCGGTGCTTCCAAATCTTCACCGCCGAGATCACCAGGATCGCAGCAAGGGCCGGCAGCAGGAATGGGCTGGGCACCACACCAAGCAGCAGGCCACCGACCAGCGTGCCGGCGATGGAGCCCGCCGCCATGACAAGCAAGAAGGTCTTGTTGAGGCCGAGGACGGAAAAGCTTTGGTCCCGGCTATAGCGGGTGAACCCCACCAGCATGGTCGGCAGGCTTACCGCGAGGGAGAGGCTGCCAGCCAGTTTGATGTCGGCACCGAACAGCAGCACCAATGTCGGGATCAGCAGTTCACCTCCGGCCACCCCAAGCAGCGACGCCACGACGCCGATGACAAATCCAGCGGCAATGCCTGCCACCGCTTGCGCAGCCCCGTTCAAAAGGGGTGCACCCGACCTCGCATCGTGGCCGAACATCAGAACCGCAGCGATCACGACAAGAAGCACGGCGATCACGCGGTAGAGATTTTCCGACTTGAGGCGTGTTGCCCATCCTGCCCCGAGCCAAGCCCCGAGCAGGCTTCCGGCCAGCAAGTTCAGGATTATGGTCCAATGGCAGCGATTTCGGAAAACGGCACCGTGCGGGCGCGGAAGGGCAGCGCAGATGCCACCACCACGAGGCTCATGGCCTTGTTGAGGATCACGGCTTCCAATGCCGCAAACCAAAACACGCCGATCAGAAGCGGCAACCGAAATTCTGCACCGCCAAGACCGATCAATCCGCCAAGTGCGCCAATGATCGTCCCGTCACCAAATGCCAACGCCCTGCTTTGTGCCGCGCGCAATTCCTGTCGTTTTGGGCAACATGGCATAGGCCGCAATATTCGACCATACATATCGGTTTTGGCATGAAAGGCGCGAATTATGCTTCGGCCCGGTGTTCCTCACGCGCCGCTTCCCACACTTCGCGCGCCGCATCCGCATTCATCGCTGCGATGCCCAGCCCCACGAACAGATCCGGCCACGCCGACTGCCACAACAAGGCCGTCACCAGGCCGGCAGCAATAATGGCGATGTTGGCGAATGCGTCGTTGCGGGCCGACAGGAAGGCTGCCTTTGTGAGGCTGCCGCCGTGATGACGGTAGGCGGCCAACATGTAGGCGCAGGAGAGGTTGACGGCGAGAGCGCCCAGGCCCGCCAGAGTCAAGGCGATCGGCTGCGGCGGCGCGGGCATGTTGAACTTCTCCCATGCCGTCCAGAGCGTAGCCAGACCCGGCACGAGCAGGATGAGGGCCAGTGCCATCCCCACACGTGCGCGAGAGCGCAACGACCAGCCGAGCGCGAGCAGGATAAGGAGATTTACGGATGCATCTTCCAGAAAGTCGATGCTGTCGGCGAAAAGAGACACTGATCCGATGGTGAGCGCTACCGCGAACTCGATCCCGAAATAGGCGAGGTTGAGCAGCGCGACAATGAGGACAACGCGACGGAGTGCTAGATTCATCGTCTGAAAGTAGACGAGACCGGTGTGTTGGGCCATCGGCTTTGCGATGTCTTTCGACAACCGGCGGACAGCCTGATTGTCCGCTCTGACGCACCCCAGACCTAAAGCCAACAGTCTGCAAACGGCCCCCTTCCGGTCATTCACAAGCCGGCCGATAGCCGAAGTTGGCCAGTACTGTTGACGTCGAAAACACATAGGCCGCGACTACATGTTCGCCTTTTGTGCTTCGAAAGTCGCATAAATGGCAGTGTGGTGTGACGTCCGGAATTATTTGGCATTTCACGGGGTTTACCAGTCCGGAATTATGCGTCGCTTGTGGGTGGCCTATGCGATTGAAAACAGGGATGTTTTCTGGCTGAGGGTAGGGGTTTCCGATCAAAGACCAAGTATACCAATGGCCTCAATGACAGTTAATTCTGGATTGGCATTAAGTGATTGGATTTGCGTAGAATATAGCCGCCCTTATTGGTAAACCCGCTCACGGTCGACAACGGATTGGTCAACCCAAGACGACAGGATTGGTAAACCTGAGCACCGAGGTTCAGCTCTATACTTCCTCCACAATCGCTTGAGACTTGAGCCAGATGGCGTCAGTATCTCAGCGTTGGCGCTTGCGCACGACGGCGACGGCCTGATTAATTCCGGACAGCGACAGATAATTCTGGACGGCACACCGTGCGGAGGCACTTCGCTTTGCGGGTGTTCCCAAACCATCACTTCTCAACCAAGCTGTTGCTCTGGCTACGAGGGCTGTGAGGTGCAGACCTGTGATTTGTCAAATGCAGGAATCCCTCGCTATTACTTGTCCCCGATGTGCAAGGAAGGCCTGCTCGTGAAGGTCGGCTACGGGCAGTATCGCGCCGCAGTGGTCGATGCGCCTGCTGCTTCAAGGGCCTCACGCATCTTGTCGACACCGCTGACCCGAGCATCTTTGCCGGCCTCAAAACGTTCCCTCCAACTCCGGGCCGCCTTGACTAGGCGAGAGTGCTCCTAAGCGCGTCATGCGCTTGCGATCTACATCGCTTTGGGGTCATGTCCTTCGACGCGAATGCAAAGCTTGCTGCGCCATATTCGTCCTTGACGCCACAGCTCATGAACGAGCGACGCCAAATGCAGGAGCAGACGCCTCAGAGTTTGGCCAGCGTAGCCAGCATCGCGATGGTCCGCAATGTGGTTGTCGACGCGAGGGAGTGAGGCCGCAGCCTCCACCTCGTGGCCCTTACGCTGCAGTTTCTTGACGGTGCGCGCTCTTATGTAACGTGAGCCGCCAATGACCACAATTTTCATGTTGCGTCTCCTTGCCAGCATTGAAACCAAACATGCTCGCCATCGTGCGTGCCGTTCTCGGTCAGCGTTTCGCCACTATCCTTTGCCGAGATCGTAAGGAAGTCGTGACCGGAAGCCATTCGTTTCGTCTGGAGGTCTATCGCCCGCGCTGGAAGGAAGCGCCGGCCCTCCTCAAGCGCCATGTGGTCAGCCAAACTGCAGGCGAAGGAACTGTAGTAGAGTTTCACGATATTTCTCTTGTCTGAATGCAGATGACGTTTCCGCAAATGGAGGGGCAGGAGCCCGTTCGGCCACTTGGCGCCGGTCGTTCCGGATAGCGCGTTGGAAGCCTCGCACTTGGCAGGAAAGACGGCTACGATGCAGACAGGTAGGTATGCCTATGCCGAGGTGTGAGCGCGCCGAGACAATTGTTCTTGATGCCGCGCGAGCCAAGCCTGGCGTGAGAAATTGTCGCCGGAAGAGCCAGGACCTCCTGTCGCCGCATGGCGTTCTCGGTTATCAGGCCAATCCTTCGCTGAGGAATTAATAAGCGAAAGTATCGGGCGCACACACTGTTGGCACAATGACTGATATCCCGCCTCGGCCCCCATGGTGCCACTTGAGCAAAAAGATGACCACGGCCGCAGACATGTGCTCGATTGCCGCCGGTGCGATGAAGCACTTTCCAGCAACAGAGACCTTCATCATGAGCAATCCTGGCGAACCCGAAAGACGGCCCGCCGAGCTGGTGTTATCTGTTGAAGACCTTGCTACGGTCGAGGTCGATTTCTCTTCGCTGGTGCCCGGCCCATCTGCGGTCGCGCAATGGCGCGGCAACGGGTGTGAGCATCGTCAGCGCTTGGCGCAGCACCTATCACGGCTCGCGAATTCACACTGCATCCTAGTGCGGCCATGCCAAAGCCGCGTCCTATGAAGCCTACTGGCCCTGGAGCTCGAACCAGCGAATTGGAGTCCAGTGGCGTTCCGGCTTCCCCAGTAGGTTAGTGGGCGCCGCCGGCTGCTATATGACCGGCTTCTTCAGCAACAGGACAGCCGCCAACGCGATCGTCAGACTGACGCCAAGCAGGAAGAAAGTGTCGTTGAAGGCCATTACGTAGGCCTGCTGGCGGGCTCTCAGCGCGATCGCAACGATCGCCTTTTGTGCGGCGAGCGCCTGGTCGTTGATGCCATGCGAGTGGAAGTAGGCGGTCAGCCGCGCGATGCGGACGCGGGTTGCCTCCTCAAACACCGATACCGACTGAACCAGCACGTTCGAATGGTACTGCTCGCGCTTGGTGAGGAAGGTCTGCAGCAGCGCGATTCCGACGGCGCCGCCGAGGTTGCGGGTCATGTTGAATAGCGCCGATGCCGAGCCGGCATTCTCATTCTCGATGCCTGATGTGGCGATCGCCGAAAGCGGCGCCAGTATAAGGGCCTGGCCGATGGCGCGTACGATGTTCGGCAAGAACAGCTGGTCGCTGGCATATGCTGCGCTCATATGGATGTTCATGAAATTAGAGGCGGCAAACAGGGCAAAGCCGATCGCGATGACGAGACGGATGTCGAAGCGCTGCATAAGGCCAGGCACCAGTGGGATCAGAAGGAGTTGCGGCAGGCCAGTCCAGGCAAGCACCCTGCCGATCTGTTCGGCATTGTAGCCCTGAATACGGGCGAGATAGACGGGCACGATGAAGACCGAGCCGTAAAGCGCGATGCCAAGCAGGAAGTTAGCGAGGGTGCCGAAGCCGAAGTTGCGGCGGACCAGCAGCCTGAGGTTCAGCAGCGGATGGCTCGAAGTCAGCTCGATCCAGACGAACAGGGTCAGCGACACGGCGGCGACGATTGCCAGCCGCGCGATAAAGGGCGAGCCGAACCAGTCGTCCTTGTTGCCTTCCTCAAGTACGGTCTGTAGGGCCGCGAGTCCGATGGCCATGGTGACAATGCCCGGCCAGTCGCCTTTGGCGAGCAGGCCAAGCCGCATCGGCTGGCGGTCGAGCGAAAACCACAGCATGCCGACCATCAGCGCGCCCGGCACCAGGTTGACGTAGAAGATGTATTGCCAGCCCCAGTTCTCGGTGAGATAGCCGCCGATGGTCGGGCCTATCGCTGGCGCGAAGGTGGCCGACAGTGCGAACAGGGCCAGGCCGATCGGCTGCTTGGCTTTCGGCAACAGCGTGATGACAATGGTGAAGGCGAGCGGGATGAGCACGCCGCCGGTAAAACCCTGGATCGCTCTTAGGACAATCATCTGACCTAGATTGGCCGCGAAGGCGCAGGCTACCGAAAAGACGAGGAACAGCACCGCGTTGGTGATCAGATAGATGCGCAGCGAGAAGACCTGAGACAGCCAGCCGGTCAGCGGGATCACCACAATCTCCGCTATGAGGTAGGACGTCGAGATCCAGCCACCGTCATCGATGCCAGCCCCAATCGCCCCCTGGATGTCGGCAAGCGAGGCATTGACGATCTGGATATTGAGCACGGCCATGAATGCGCCGAGGGCAGAGCCAACCACCGCCACCCACACCCGCAGCGAATTGGCGGCACCAGCAGATCCTGCCGCGTTCTGGACGTCGCCGACCGACGTCGGAAGCGAAGAGACGGCGGTTGTCATTGCTGCAACTCCTCGAGCGTCGGTAAGAACGGCGCCAGCGTCAGTCATCGCGAAACTGTGGAACGACCGTCGGCCAGCACGGCCGCTTTGGTGTTAATGGTCGGCTCGACGGACATGCCGGACCTGAGCAGCCCGCCGAACTTGTGATTGTCGATGGCGATCCTCACCGGGATACGCTGGACGATCTTGGTGAAGTTGCCGGTCGCGTTGTCGGGCGGCAGCAATGCGAATTCCAGGCCGCTCGCCGGCGACAGGCTGTCGACGTGACCAGTCAATTCGACGCCAGGGAAGCCGTCGACGGCGACGCGCACCGGCTGCCCGGGACGCACATGAGCGAGCTGCGTCTCCTTGAAGTTGGCGACGACATAGATGGCATCCAGCGGCACCACAGCCATCAACTGCGTGCCTGATGCCACATATTGTCCGACCCTGAGCGTGCGCGCGCCGACCGTGCCGTCGACCGGTGCCGTGATCGTGGCATAGGAAAGGTTCAGTCGGGCCTGATCGGAAGCTGCCTCGGCGCGATCCGTTTGGGCAACGGCACTGTTGCGCTCGGTGGCGAGTACGTCAAGCTTAGCCTTTGCGGCGGCTAGGGAAGCCTGGTCGCGCTGCAACCCGGCGATGAGTTGATCGGCCTGGGCGCGGCTTGCTTCGGCTTTCTGCGCAGTACCGGTGCCACTCCTTGCCAACGTCGCATAGCGGTCGGCGTCGGTGCTGGCGAACGTCAGCGAAGCTTGCGTTGCGGCGACTGTCGCCTTTGCCTGCAGGATTAGCGACTGCTGGAGCGCGATCTGTGCGTCGAGATTACGGACGGCCGCCTCGGCGGCCTCGACCTCGGCATCAGCCTGGGCGAGCGCGGCACGGAAGTCGCGGTCATCGATGCGGGCGAGAACCTGCCCGGTCTCGACAGTCTGGTTGTCATGCACCAGCACATTGGCAATGTAGCCCGAGACCTTCGGCGCGACCGTCGTGTAGTCGGCCTTCAAATAAGCGTCGTCGGTAGACTCCAGATACCGGCCTGCGGTCCAGTAGCTATAGCCCCAATCACCTCCCGCGGCTGCGCAAATCAGAAACGTCGCCGCGAATGCGATCCGCTTGAGGCGGCGGCCCCTAGATACCGCCGCAGTGACGTCGCGGGGAGTAGCTTCCGTACCAACCGGCAAGGCACTCGGCTCTTCCGCCGAGGGCCGAGCTGGCTGCTCGACGAAGGCAGCCGGCCGCGGCTGAGGCACGGCCGCGCCGGGTGCGTTGGAGAAGTTGGTGGTCGCGGGCATCTCGGACATCTCATTCGTCCTGACGTTCATGGTGCTTTGCGCAAGAGCGGAATGCCCCTGTGCTCAAAAATCGGAAGCCGGACAGGTAAGACGCTCGCCTGCCTCTTCGTTGGCTGCAGAGAGAAACCGGAAAGACCCCTGCATTCGTCATCCCCGTCTCGTCCGGTTGACACGGCTCGAAGTACAATTGAGAGAACCGAACCGAAAATCATCTGCTCTAACGTATAGGGAGAGGGCTGCGATAGGAGCGATGAAGACGGTCGTTCTGATCGTTGTCTTGCTCCTGTTTGTGAGGGGGATTGCCTGCCGGCGGGAGCGGCAGCCAGACTGGGCTCTTGCCGGGAGGAGGCGGCGCGAGCCTATGACCTGACTAGGGTGAGCAGGTCAGGATTTGATAGTGCCGGCCTGCGTCATGCACATGCCGTGCGGAAATTTCTCATAGACCTTGAGTGTTGCTCGCTTCAGTGTTCGCGAGAGCAGCGCCGAGTCATGGATCGGAACGATCTAGTCGTCGTCGCCATGCATCACGAACGGAGACAAGTCGATTGACTTGGAGGTCTTCGGTGAGAGGAGGTCTCCGAAAAGGCCTTGATGAATTGAATCTGGGCATTGGCGGCGTCCATCATGTGTGAACGACGCTCGAAATGGCTTCGCGTCCGATCGGTTGAACCCTTAGAACGGGCCGGTCGCAAAAATCGAGATAGAACTGCGCCCGACTTGCAGCGCTTGGCTCAGCCCGTCAAAAACTTCGATAGGCAAAAACACTTCGATTGGCAGGCGTCTCAAGATCGGCGGCACCGCCGGAGGCCGGCATCGCGATCACCGTGAAGCCGGCATTGCCATACACGCTGTGGATCGCCGATCTTAGCAGCTTGGAGCCGAGCGGGCATTTGGCCGTTGCCCCGAGTGTTGCGGCAAACATTACGAAAATACGGGCATGGCGAAGATGAATTTCACGGGGGAGCTCCGGGGACTGCTCAGCGTAGTTGAGGCGGGGCCCGAGGCTTTTTGTATGTCGGCGAAGGCGTGCGTTTTTAACGGCTAGGTTTATCGATTTCTCCGCGTGAGAGGCTATAGCTTCAATCGTGACGTGTAGGTGCCTCACCCGAGGTTGGTCACTCACATCTCATGGATTTCCATGAGGTGCGGCTGCGGCGTGGTCCGGTTAAGATCATGAAGCAATTCGCGAGCCCAGATGGTCAACGATGAGAGTTAAAGAAGGCGCCGATAGTCTCCGCCTTTCATTGTCCGGTAGGAGAAGACAATGACGACAGCGTTAAACTCGCTTGGCGAACCCGACGCGGAAGCGTTGCGGGCGGCTCGGCTCATCGAAAGCGTAGTCGGCAATGGGTGGGCGACAGACGGGGCGGGCAGATTCAGCTATGTTACTCCCAGCACGCTATCGCTTCTCGGCGCGACGCTGGAGGAGTTCAACACTTCGTCAGAAGGTGGCCCCGCGGGTTGGAAACGGCTAATCCACCCAGACGACTATGACCGAGCCGTGGCCGAGTGGCGTCGCTGCCTGCAGACAGGTGAGCACTACAATGTGGAGCACCGCATCTTGCGCGCGAGCGGTGCTTACGGTTGGAGCCGAATCTCGGGACAGCCGCTGTGCGATAGCGAAGGTAACGCCGTTGCATGGTATGGCACATTGATTGAAGGCGTTTCGCCGTCCGCAGCCACAGAGCGATTCGCTGACGTGGTCATTGCTGCACTCGAGAAGGAAGCCGCCTCTGACGCTCACCATTCTCTGAGTCTGGTCCATCCGGATGACCGGACAGCGGCGGCGCACGCAGTCGCCCGCGCCTTTTGGACGGGTGTCCCCCAAGTAACGAGGCACAGGCAACTGCAGGCCGACGGAAGTTATCGCTGGAACGAGACCCGATCGGAGCCCGGCTACAGTGTCAGTCTGGACATTGATGATCTGGTGACAGACGGGGAGCCGCTTTCCGGGGCGGACCTGGATCTCTTGGTTGAGAACGATGCCGGGCCAATTCGGTCGGCGAAAATCGTTGAGAGCATATTCGGGAACGGATGGGCGTTCGATGCGGCGGGTAGATGGATCTACCTGCATCCGTTCGCGCTGAGCTCCCTCGGGGTGACGCTGGAGGATCTGAACGCTCCATTGAACGAGGGGTACACCGCCTGGAAGCGTCTGCTTCATCCAGATGACTATGAGCAGATCGCGGTTGCCTGGCGCCATTGTCTGAGGACCGGCGACCATTTCAACGTCGAGTTTCGCTTTCGGCGCGCAAACGGCACCTACGTATGGGCCCGAACCGCCGCGCGGCCTGCGCTCGACGGCCAGGGTCGTATCACAGGATGGTACGGAATCGCGCTCGACAACGATGTCTACAAGAAAACCGTGGCGGAGCTACGCGGTCGGGAGGGGGAACTTTCTCAGCTCGTCGACATGGTCCCAGTCCAGATCAGACGGCTGACACCTGAAGGCGAGCCGACCTTCTTCAACAGACGTTTGCTTGACTTCTTCGGTCTCGATGGTGTGACGGATCTGGACAAGCCGGGGATGAGCCGGCAGGCGGCGGCCATAGAGTCCCTTGTCTATCCCGAAGATGCGGCACGCCTCCTGGAGACCGTCCGCCACTCTCTGGCTACCGGCGAACCGTACTCCATGAAGTATCGAATGCGCCGTGCTGACGGAGCATACCGCTGGGTGGATGGACGCGGCGAGCCGCTGCGTGATCACAGCGGCGCGATTGTTCAGTGGTATGTGATCTCTATCGACATCGACGACGAGATGCGCGCACAGGAAGCGTTGCGCGACCGGGAGCGGGAACTCTCGCAACTGGTCGACATGGTGCCGAGCTTCCTCTGGCGCCTGTCTGCGTCGGGCGAGCCGGTCTTCTTCAGCAAGCGAATGGTTGAGTATCTGGGCCTCGGCGTAGGAGGATACGAGAATGTAGGAGGAAATGGCCTGAAGGCGGCCATTGCGGCTGTCGTACATCCCGATGACGCCGCCAAGCTGGAAGCTGCGATCAACCATTCGGTCTCCACCGGCGAGAGCTTCTCCCTGAACTATCGCCTGCGTCGTGCTGACGGCGTCTTCCGATGGATGTCGGGCCGTGCGGAACCGATGCGAGACGAGTGTGGGACTGTCGTCCAGTGGTACGGTCTTTCGCACGACGTCGACGACCAGGTGAGGGCAGAAGAAGCGCTGCGGAAAGCTAACCGGCAACTGGAGCAGATGATTGACGCCGTGCCCGTGAATCTCCTGAGCTTTGCCCCTTCAGGCAGGATCACCTACACCAGCAAGCGATACCTGGAGAAGGTCGGTTCGCCACCGACGCACATCAATGACTTCGATGCCCTGGCCCGGGACCTGGCCCATCCTGAAGACTTTCCGACAATGTTTCGGAGGGCTTCGAATGGCTTCGCGTCCGGCCAGCCTTTCGTGAACCGCTTTCGTCGACGCGAGAAGGATGGGGTCTACCGCTGGATAGAAGCACGAGCGCAACCGTTAAGGGATACCGATGGCACGATCGTTCAATGGTATATGGCTTCAATCGACATTGAAGATGAGATGCGGGCGCAGGAGGCATTGCGCGAAAGAGAGCGCGAGCTTCAGCAGCTTGTCGATGCCTTGCCGGTCCACATCTGGAGCTGGACGCCCGATGGCAAGCTTGCGTACGTCAATAGGCGGTCTTTGGAGGAACTCGGCATCTCCGGGGCAAACTTCGAAGACTTCACGAGGGTGGCTCGAGATCTGATTCATCCCGAAGACGCTCTCGAGGTGCTCAATAGGTCAGCCAGCTGCCTCAAAACTGGCGACTCCTTCATCATGCGGTATCGCCGGCGTTGGAAAGACGGCAGCTATCGTTGGATAGAAGGGCGTTGCGAGCCTCTGCGCGATCGGGACGGAGCCATCGTTCACTGGTACCAGGTCTCCATCGACATCGACGAGGAGATGCGCGCACAGGTGGCGCTGCGCGAGAGAGAACGTTCGCTGTGGCAGCTGGTTGAAACGCTGCCGGTGATGATCGATTGCGCCGCACCGAATGGTGAGCCGATATATCGAAGCCGTCAGCTCCGCGAGTTCCTCGGATATGAGTTGGAGTTATTGGACGGTAAGGGAAAATCCCGCCTGTCCGGGACACTCGACGAAGGCGTTCATCCTGACGACCTGGCGGGCGTCAAAGCGAACTATGCTCATTCGTTGGCCACTGGCGAACCGTATGCGCGCAGGCACCGTCTGCGTCGCTTCGATGGCGAATATTGCTGGGTCGATACGCGCGCGGCACCGATGCGCAATGCAGAAGGGGCGATTGTTCAGTGGAACGTCGTCTGTCTGGACATCGACGGCGAAGTTCGCACGCAAGAAGAGCTGCGCCTGGCGCAAGAGAGACTTGCACGCGCGAGCCAGGCGGCGAGTCTCGCCGAGCTTTCAGCCTCTATAGCGCATGAGGTGAACCAGCCTCTGGCGGCTGTTGTCGCCAATTCATATGCCTGCCAGCGTTGGCTCACGGCCGATCCGCCAAATATCGAGCGGGCGCAGAAGACTGTGGAGCGTATTATCCGTGATGCCAACTCAGCTGCGGATGTCGTCAGCCGTATCCGCGCCTTATTCAAGCAATCGGCAGACGCGATGGCTTACACAGCACTCGACAGCGTCATCGCGGAGGCGCGCGACCTCATCGCCGAGGAGGCGGTGCGGCGCCGTGTTCGTCTGGATATCGATGTCGAAAGCGACCTTCCTATTGTCGCGCTCGATCGGGTGCAGATCCAGCAGGTTCTGGTGAACCTCATCCGCAATGGGATCGAGGCGATGGACTCTGTTACCGGTGACAAGGTTCTTGGACTTCGCGTGGGCCGTATAGGGGACGCGATCCAGATCGAGATCAGCGATTGTGGCCCGGGCATTGAGTTTCCTGACCGGATATTCGAGCCGTTCTTTACGACGAAAGAGCATGGCATGGGCATGGGACTCGCGATCTGCCGTTCGATCGTCGAGTCCCATGGCGGACGGTTATGGGTGGAGAAGAACGATCCGCACGGAACGGCGTTCGTCTTCACGATGCCAGTTGAAATGAAAGCGGCAGCATGACGCCCCACGATCAAATGGTCTTCATCGTCGATGACGACGTGCGTATTCGGGAAGCGCTTGGTGAGCTTCTGGAGTCCCATGGCATGCGCGCCGTAGCGTTCGGATCGGCCGGCGACTATGTCCTTGCCGACAAGCCGGACGTCCCCGCCTGCCTGATCCTCGATGTGGAATTGCCTGACATCAACGGTCTAGATCTGCAGAAGCAGATCGCCGAGGGCGATCATCCGCCGATCGTCTTCATAACGGGGCATGGCGACATCCCGTCCTCTGTGCGTGCGATCAAGCACGGCGCTGTGGACTTCCTGACAAAGCCTTTCAGCGATACGGACCTCATGGTCGCGATCCGGGCAGCGATCGCCCAGGACCGGGAAAGGCGATCAGAGCGCGCCGAACTCACCGTGTTGAGGCAACGCTATCAAGAGCTCACGCAGCGAGAACGCGAGGTGCTGCCGCTCGTTGTGAGTGGCCTGCTCAACAAACAGGCCGCGGCTGAGTTGGGGATCAGCGAGGTCACGCTGCAAATCCATAGACGGAACGTGATGCAGAAAATGGTTGCGGCATCACTCGCTGATCTCGTGCGCATGGCGGAGCGGTTGGAGATACCGATCAGCCACTCTCGACGAACGGGAGGGAACGGAGTGTGAGCAAGGTGCGACCTGTCGTGGCGATTGTCGATGACGACCCAAGATTGCTCGAGTCGCTCGAGAACCTTTTGGAGTCTGCGGGCTATGCTGCCCGCATCTTCTCGTCGGCGGGATCACTGCTCGTCAGCGGGCTGTCTGACGTGGACTTGCTCATTACCGATATCGGGATGCCTGGTACGGACGGCTTTGAACTTCGTGACTTGGTCAAGAAGACGCGTGCGGACCTGCCGGTGTTCCTGATCACCGGTCGTCACGAGATAGCCGATCAGCACCGCGCCAAAGGCATCAGCGGGTTTTTCCGAAAGCCCTTCGATGGCCAGGCCCTGCTTGCGGCTGTGAGCGACGCTTTACGCAACTAAGAACCGAGGGATGAACATGAGAGTTGACCAACCGCTCTTGCAGAGATCGACGCCGGTGTCACGGCAGCGGAACGCCGAGCCGCAGCAGCCGCTCGTCATCATTGTCGATGACGATGCGTCTGTTCGGGAGGCACTGTCGGAGTTGATACTGTCGATGGGCTTTGAACCGGTCTGCTTCGCTTCGACCCGAGAATTGCTGGACGCTGACGTCTTGGACAGCCCCGGTTGCTTGATCCTCGACGTCCGCATGCCAGGGGCAAGCGGCCTGGATCTACAGCACCATCTTGCGTCAAACGGCAATCCCAAGCCCATCATCTTCCTGACTGGGCATGGCGACATACCGATGACTGTCCAGGCGATGAAGGCGGGCGCCGTGGATTTTCTCACCAAACCGGTGCGCGACCAAACACTCCTTGACGCCGTGATCGCGGGCATTGCGGTGGATGCCAAGCGGCGGGCGGATGCGGTGGTCGTCAAGCGCAACATCGAGCGTGTCGAGACGCTGACCCCGCGCGAGCGCGAGGTGCTGCATGAAGTGGCGCGTGGGCGCCTCAACAAACAGATCGCTTTCGACCTCGGCATCAGTGAAGTGACCGTCAAGCTTCACCGCGGCAATGTCATGCGCAAGATGGAAGCAGCTTCCATCGGAGAGCTGATCCGGGCCTGGGAAACGCTGCCCCCGGCGATGCGCGAGGCCGGCGCGGCCAGGACTTTCGAAAGGGTGAACCTCGCCTCCGTCCGATAGGATCGCCCAGCGGCTGGCGCTTCTCCGTTAAGAGTAGCCTGCCCAGGACGATCCGGACTCAGACAAATTTTTATGAAGTTTAGAGCGATGATCGCCGCGTGTAACCTGGTGTTGAGGCTACACTGCCAAGCTCTTGCCGCGCATCGCCAGCTAACGGCGGCGCATTGGGAAAGCTTTGGAGCGGCGCATCTCCATCACGGCGACTATCGCTAATGTTGTGCTTCAGCCAGCCGCGAAGCTTAGTATGCTGGTGGCAGGAATTCGATCAGAGCCCTTGTGACGGCGGCCGGCTGCTCCTCCGGAACCCAATGGCCTGAGCCTTCGACTACTACGGCCCGTACGTTTTCGGCGACGTGGCGGAGATGGCCTTCGTACATCGATGCCAGGCCACCCGAACCGCTTATACCGAGTACCGGCATCGTCAGCTTGTGTTTTGCAAAGGCTTTGTTCTGTTCTTCGTCACGCGGGAAAGCCCGGTAGTACTCGAAGCCTGCGCGCAATGCGCCAGGCTGGGCATAAGAACGGCCGTAGACTTCGTCGGCTTCGGTGTCGAACGCGCGAGTATTTACCCCCTCTGCATTGTGAAACCACTTTAAATACTCAAGCTCGCGACCGGCAATGAGCATTTCCGGCACGTCGCGTACGGAGTGGAAGCGAAAATGCCAAGTGCGAGGGCCTTGGATCAATTCGTTCCACGGTTCGATGCCTGGCAGCGGGACGTCAACGATTGCCAGTGTGGTGACTTCCCCCGGGTGCTGAGCCGCATAGGAATAAGCGACCATGCCACCCATATCGTGACCGACGAGATTGACGACCGGACCAAGGTTCAGCTGATTGACAAGTGCTCGAATATCCTCGGCAATCGCCGCCTTTTCGTAGCCGGCCGCAGGCTTGGCGGTGTCCCCCAAACCGCGCAAATCGGGCGCAAGTACCGTGTAACCGCGCGCCACCAGTTGCGGCATTACAAAGCGCCACATGTATGAGGTCGTGCCCCAACCATGCAACATCACCACGGTTTTCGGGCCGCCTGCTGCCAGCAAATAGTGATAGGCCACACCGTTAACGTCGGCCTTGCCGTCGACGATACGTGCCGACAGGTCGGTCGATTGCCCGAGCGGCACGCCGGAGCGCGGTGCGCTGGCAGAAGTCGATGGCCCGGCAGCAAGAACCGCAATGAGGAAACCAGAAAGAAAGCTAAGGCGCATAAAGCACTCCGGGGTTGTGAGGTCCAAAGTGCTCCAAGAGCGGCAAATGCCGTGCAATTTCTATAAGGCGAAAGCGTTAAAGCCTTTGTCGTTATAATAACGCGTTGTACACCTAAGCATATTGCGCTCTGGCCGGCGGTGAGTTGATTACTCAACATGAGGACCACGTAGGCGAAACCTATCGCGGTCCGTTCGGGCGGTGACTTGCTCGCGATCAGCCGCTCCTCGTTTTGAGAAGAATCCTCATACGGCTTGATAGGTCGTGGTTGTGACAGCCGCACGCGGCACGTCGCGCACGAACCAACGTCATCGCATCATTTGCCCCATCTCAGCGACAGTTCCAGCACCTCGGCGTACCTACCCTGCACCTTGGCATCGTATGACAGATGCTTGCGTAGAATAGGTTCGCGGGGCGGATCGGCGCATCTTCTCCCTCGCAAGCCATCACGATCATCGGGCGTCGCCGCTCCTTCGCCCGCTCCTCCCCCCGAAAGCGACGGTGCAGGTCGACCCGGTGATCGTGATGGTGAGCCGACCCGAGAAGCCGCTCACCAAGGATGGACACGATGAGTATGGATGGACTTTTCACCCTCGGTGCAACCCGCCGCGACGTCTTGTTGGCCAGTTTTTCAGCGGCGGTCATAGCCGGACTGCCAGTCGCTTCGTCATCCGGCGCCCAGCAAAACCCACATATTTCCACCCCTCAATCAGGACGCAAAACAATGAGCACCATCACAACCAAGGACGGTACGGAAATCTATTACAAGGACTGGGGTAGGGGTCCGCCAATAACCTTCTCACACGGCTGGCCGCTGAATTCCGACGCCTGGGATGCACAGATGCTCTTTCTGGCCCATAATGGCTTCCGCGTGGTTGCTCATGACCGGCGGGGCCATGGCCGCTCCAGCCAGGCCACCTCCGGCAACGACATGGATGGCTACGCGGACGATCTTGCAGCCGTGATCGAGGCGCTGGATCTCCGGGACGCCACGCTGGTCGGGCATTCAACCGGGGGAGGCGAGGTCGCTCGCTATATCGGACGGCACGGGACGGAACGCGTGGCCAAGGCTGTTCTTATCGCCGCTGTTCCGCCGATCATGGTGAAAACGCCGGCCAATCCGGAAGGTCTGCCGATCGAAGTGTTCGACGGCATAAGGGCTGGCCTCCTCAAGGATCGCTCGCAGCACTATCTGGACCTCGCACAGTCGTTTTATGGTGCAAACAGGCCAGGCGCCACGGTCTCCCAGGGGGTTCTGAATCAGTTCTGGCTCTGGAGCATGCAGGTCGGTCTCGTGAATGCATATGAATGCGTCAAAGCGTTCTCCGAAACCGACTTCACCGAGGACCTCAAGAAATTCGATATACCGACCTTGATCCTGCATGGCGAGGACGACCAGATCGTCCCGGTCAAGGATTCGTCAGTCAAGTCGGAGCGGCTGATCAAGGGCGCAAAGGCCATATATTACCCCGGCGCGCCCCACGGGATCACGGCCACACACCAGGACCAGGTGAACGCCGATCTGCTCGCCTTCATCAAGGGCTAGTGCTCTCAAGCGGCGCTCATGGCTGGCCGCACAACACCGGTGCGGCCAGCCTGACTATGAAAACTCAGCATCGATGGCTCCTGGAGATGCTTCTGGTCTCAGCCGTCCGAGTTCACGCTGAGAACTGCGGTGGGCAACTGCGGCGGCTCTCGTGAAAATCATCAGAGGCAATGCAAATGGGTATACTTTCAGGAAAGACCGCGTTGATCACCGGGGGAAACAGTGGGATTGGGCTATTCGCCGCGAAAGCTTTCGCGTCGGAGGGGGCGCAGGTCGTAATCACCGGCCGGAGACAGCGTGCCGTCGAGGAGGCAGTCTCCGAGATCGGAGCCGGCGCACTGGGCATTCAGGGTGATGTAGCCGACGTGGCGCACCACGAGGATGTCGCGCGACAGATCCATCAGAGGTTTGGGGCGTTCGATATCTATATGGCGAACGCCGGCGTGAACACCATCACGCATTCGTCGGCAGTTTCCGAAGACGAGTACGATGCGCAGTTCTCTATCAATGCGCGCGGCGTCTTCTTTGGTGTGCAGAAACTGATCCCGCTGATGCGCGATGGCGGCGCAGTCATACTTACGGGATCAATCGCCAGCGAGAAGGTCTTGGAAGGCCATGCCGTTTATGCAGGCTCCAAGGCAGCCATCGGCGCCTTCGCGCGCAGTTGGGCGATAGAACTGAAATCGCGTCGCATACGCGTCAACGTGCTCAGCCCCGGCCCCGTGGATACGGCTATTCTCGACAAACTGGGTGTCCCGGCCGAAATGCGAGCATCCTTCGAGAAGTCCATGGCCGAAGCAATTCCCCTTGGTCGAATGGGCCAGCCGGAAGAACTGGCAAAAGCCGCTCTGTTCCTGGCATCGGACGCAAGCAGTTTTGTCACCGGTGTCAATCTGCGGGTCGACGGCGGAATGGCATTGCTTTGAGCTGGGGTAGCCAAGTCGCTGCCGTTTGACGGTCGAGCGTCGATCGCCATACCACCCGGCCAGATCCAAGGTGAAAGGTGGTTTTATAGCTCCCCGGTCTCAGAACCTGTGTCAGGGTCCCCACGCACTTTCAAGGTCCTTTGGAAAGCGTGAAGAGGACCGGGGCGACGCCCCGGTCCTTCCAGGTTCTACAATTTTCGGGTGCTAGTGACCCCAGATGCCCTGGCCCGGGTCCTTGCTGGGAGCAATCGGCTTGCGCACGGTCTCCTGCACGCCGGCATCGTTGCCCGTCTTCCTGATCGAGGAGGTGTGCATGCTCTCGGAAGAAGTTGCGGGTTGCTGGACCGAGTTTGATCCGTAGTGATCGCTTCCGGCGACGGCGTTTCCTGCTGCAACAAGAAGGATTGCGGCAGCAAGAGATGTGTTCTTCATTTTGGTAACTCCATGGCCAATTTTGGATCGTATTCACAATGACAATATAAATTCTGCGTCATTGCGGAACGATCAGACGATGTGGCTGTTTGATCCATACGAAAGCATGGGCTGTGAAGGCCTAAGGTCAGGGGCAATGTCGTTCGCGGTGGGAGTCTTGCCGTTACGCCGGGGCGGCAGTGGTGTTTGGAGGCAGCAGCTCCATGGATTTGTATTGGTCACGAACTCCTGCGCTGCCGGCGATCCGCGTGCGAAATACCCAGGTCACCTGATCGCAGCGATGACCCACCCTGCACCTTGGCATCGTATGACCGACCATTCCGCACAATAGGTCGGCGCCCCGGATCGGCGCATCCTTCTCCACATTGGTCAAACGGAAGGCCGACAAAGGAGAAAGCAAATGCGAAATGTCACTGGAATCCTGGCGCTGGCCGCCGCGCTTGCCGTCGCGGGTGGCGCAACGGCGCAGGCGGCCGGAGCGAAGCCCAAGCCGACGATCGTGCTGGTGCACGGGGCCTTCGCCGAATCGTCGAGTTGGGACGCGGTCATAACCAAACTCGGCAGGGACGGCTATGTGGCGAAGGCGGCAGCCAATCCCCTCCGCAGCGTCGCCAGCGATGCCGCGGCGGTCTCGGCCATCATCCGGTCGGTTCCCGGACCGATCGTGCTGGTGGGGCATTCCTACGGCGGACCCGTGATCACCGAAGCCGCCAACGGCAATCCCAATGTGAAGGCCTTGGTATACGTGGCCGGATTCGCGCCGGATAACGGCGAATCGAGCGCCACCTTGTCCAGCATGTTTCCCGGCAGCACTTTGGCAAGCGCGCTTGCTCCAGTCGCGTCGCCGAACGGCGGCCAGGATCTCTTCATCCAGCCGGACAAATTCCGAGCCCAGTTCGCGGCCGACGTTCCCGAAGAGCAGTCGTCGCTGATGGCCGCCACCCAACGCCCGATCGCGCAGGCAGCCCTGGCCGAGCCCTCGGGCGTAGCTTCATGGAAAACGCTGCCGTCCTACATGATCTACGGCACCGATGACCGAAATATCCCGGCAGCCGTCATGAGCTTCATGGCCAAGCGCGCGCACGCCGTGAAGACGGTCGTCATCGAGGGTGCTTCCCACGCGCTCATGGTCTCGCACCCCGACGAGGTCACCTCACTTATCGAGGACGCCGCATCGGCCAGCGAGTAGCTCGCCGGAAAGCCGACATTCGACCAACACCCGCAAATCAACACCCTCAACAAAGGAGATTGGAAATGAAGATCGTCGTCATCGGCGGAACCGGGCTGATCGGTTCCAAGACTGTGGAAAGACTGCGCAGGAAGGGACACGACGTGCTTGCGGCCTCACCGAATTCGGGAGTGAACACCGTCACCGGAGAAGGGCTGGCCGTCGCTCTTGCCGGGGCACAAGTCGTCGTCGATCTCGCGAACTCACCGTCATTCGAGGAAAACGCCGCGCTCGAATTTTTCGCGGCATCCGGGCGTAATCTTCTTGCAGCCGAAGCGGCCGCCGGCGTCCGCCATCACGTCGCGCTGTCTGTGGTCGGCACCGACCGGCTGCAGGACATGGGGTATTTCCGCGGCAAACTGCTTCAGGAAAAGCTGATCAAGGAGTCCGCTATCCCCTACACGATCGTGCACGCCACACAGTTCTTCGAGTTCACCGCCGCCATCGCAAACACCGGCGCCGTAGGGGATACCGTCCACATGTCACCGGCGTACTTCCAACCAATGGCAGCCGACGACGTTGCCGATGCGATGGCGGACGTCGCCCTAGCAGCGCCAGTGAACGGCACGATCGAAATTGCCGGCCCCGATCGCGTTCGTATGAGCGAGCTCGTCGGTCGCTTTCTAAAGGCCACCAACGATCCGCGTAAAATCGTCTCGGATCCTGGCGCTCTCTACTACGGTCAAGTGGCAATCGACGATCAAACGCTTGTCCCCGGCGAGAGCGCGCGTATCGGCGCCGTCCACTTCGACGACTGGCTCAGCCGATACACGCCACCGGCGTAAGTACTGAACGCCGGTTTCGCGACCCATCAGACCAGCATTCCCTAGCTCTCATTCCAACAAGGATATCGGACATGATCAGGAAACTCCTCTGTGCAGCGCTCGCCGCCGCATCCGTCACCGCAGCAATGGCCAAAGACGCGGACAGCGTGAAGCTCGTCTACGACCACGCCCTTCCAAATGTGCCCGGCAAGAGCTTGAAAGCCGTGCTCGTCGAGTACGGGCCGGGCGGGACATCGCCGGCGCATACCCATCCCAGTTCCGCGTTCATCTATGCCACGGTGCTGGAGGGGGCGATCCGAAGCCAGGTCAACGGTGGGCCCGTGAAGACGTACCGTGCAGGCGAAAGCTTCTCGGAATTTCCGGGCGACCATCACGCCGTCAGTGAAAACGCCAGCAAGACGGAACGCGCTCGCCTGCTTGCGGTCTTCGTCGTCGATACCAACGAGACCAACCTGACGACCTACGCGAAATGAACTGGTGACGCCCTTGCCAAGGTAAGGGCGTCAAACCGACACACAATCGGCGAAGGAAAGGCACTGACATGGATGCGATCGCCAGGCGCACGCTTGCAGGGGTTTCGGTCCCCGATACGCCGCTTGTCGGCCGGGCGATCGAACATGCCCGCCAGCTATGTGAACCGTATTTGTTCAACCACGTGGTTCGATCATGGCTTTTCGCCGTCCGCATCGCACAGGTCCAGAACATCGAGCACGACGGTGAAGTTGTTGCCGTCGGAACCCTGTTGCACGACGTCACGCTCAACGAGACCTTCGCCGGGCCGCGCCGTTTCGAGGTGGAAGGCGCCGATCTGGCTCGCGCCTTCGTCCGGCAAGGCGGCTTCGACGAGCGTCGTGCTCAGCTGATATGGGACAGCGTCGCACTCAACTCGACGCCGTCGATCGGCCTCTACAAGGAGGCCGAGGTGGCGCTGTGCACAGCCGGCATCTGCCTTGATGTCGTGGGCCTGCAATACAGTTTCATCTCTTCCGCCGAGATAGCCAGGATCGTCGGCGAATTTCCGCGTCTTCAAATGAAGCGGCGGATGACGCGATGCTTTTGTCACATCGCCAAGGTGAACCCGGAAACGACCTACGACAACTTTGCCCGGGATTTCGGTGAGCGCTTTGTGGCCGGCTACAAGGCGCCGTCTTCCGTCGATTTTGTGATGAACACTCCCTTCGAAGAGTAAGCGAAACCTCGAACCTGATCTCTCCGGCCGCGGCCGCGAGACACCTCAGGAGGGCACCATGCGAATTGACAGTCTACATCCAGAAACATCGGCGCGCCTTGCGGCGGTCGACCTCGACACGTCGCTGCGGGCAGCTGCGCTATGGCTGTCCAAGCCGGCCATAGGCCTGGTTGTCGTATGCCATGGCAGTGGCGAGGCGGCAGGCGTGCTGAGCAAGTCCGACCTTGTTCGTCATCTGGCGAATTCGGGACCGGCGGAAGCGCCGGTATCCACGCTGATGAGCCGGTCTTTCGTATCCTGTGGGCCCGATGACGACCTGCATTCGGTCTGGCAGACCATGACAACACAGCGGCTCCAGAACCTACCGGTGCTCGGCGCCGGCGCTAAGCCGATAGGCGTCCTTGATATCCGCGACGCGATGAAGGCGCTCTTCCAACAGGAAGAACTCCAGGAGCGGCTGCTCGCCAACTATATCGGGGGCATTGGCTACCAATAGAGGAGAATCTCGCGACGGTGCGATGAGCACGAAAGAGGGAGATCCGTCTCGCGAGATGTTGGTCCCGCACTGGCGATGGTCCGCAGATCGCGGGACATATACTGAAGTATGGTTCGGCTTCTTACTCGATCTAATCGACAACTCCCGTCCTCTATTGTACTATATTCAAGCAACTGAATTCTGCCTGAGCAAACATGAGGGTTATAATGTCTCGTCCGGAAGTGAAAGTGCATGTCTTCGACATCGCGCCCGAGATTCCCCGAGATGGCCTGCCCATCCAGATGGCGACCGCCGGCATCGTTCATGACCTTGGCAACCTCATCCAGGTCGCGTCGGCGGCGTTGAATCACCTGGCCCGTGACCCGAGCGTCTCAGCGGCTCCAACGCTTGGGCTTGCAATTTCGGGCGCCAGAACGGCCTTGGAACGAGCTGGCGCGCTTGTCCGCCAGAGTATCAGTTCCGCCCGAGAGAGCCGCAGAGAAAGCGAATATGCAAATGTCGGCGCCTGCCTGGCTGAAATCGAGACCCTCATTCGAAGCGCGTGGGACCCCAAGATTCGTCTCGAGGTTCGAGTGAGGCCGGACTTGCCGTCAGTGAGGTGCAACCGCCTGGGTTTGCAGAACGCGATTCTGAACCTGGTATTCAACGCGCGCGATGCATCCCCCAATGGGGGCCTGATCTCGATAGATACCGCAGTGGTCTTTGATGGCACCTCAGCCACTCAGGTGGATATCACCACCGCCGACAACGGTGTGGGGATGACCGCCGAGACGATTGCCTTCGCATTCGATCCCTTCTTCACCACAAAAACGGAGGGCCTCGGCGGCGTCGGCCTGCCGATGGTGAAGCGCTTTGCCGAAGAGTCAGGCGGAAGCATCGACATTCAGAGCGCGCCCGGGACAGGCACCACCGTCAGGCTACGTTTGCCCGCGATGCGATAGTGATCGGGCAAGCTACGTCCAGCCTCACGCAACGCACATCGAGAGATAGAGATGGATGCAAAGGTCACAGAGAACATTCGGCAGCATCGGTTCGAGCTCCCGATCATCGGTCAAGCCTTCGCAGTGGCCTACTATACGCTCCAAGACGGCAAGGTTGCACTGATACATACCGAAGTGCCTTCGGAATTCTCCGGACAGGGGATCGCGTCGCGGTTGGCGCAAGGCACCTTCGAACTGCTCCGCAAAACGGGCCGCAAAGCGGTCTTGAAGTGTCCCTTCATGAGCGGCTTCGTCGCCAGGCATCCGGAATACACCGATGTCGTTGCAGGGTGATCAGGCACGAATACAGCTGTTTGCAAAAAAGGTCTGAGTCGAGATGAACGACCAATATAATTTGCAGAGGTTCGTCAGCGCTCAGGATCCGGTGTACGGCGACGCGCTGGCTATGCTGCGTCGAGGCATGATGTGTACTCCATACATGGAGTTGATCTTCCCGACGTTGACTACCGGGCGAAGCGACACTGGAGCCGATCCGTACGCGATCACATCACTCGACGAGGCAGGCGCTTCGACCCGCCGATGTGGCCGCCGCCGAAACCGTCACCACTTTGTTTCTTCCTGCGGCAGAGGCATCAACCCGTGTTCCTCTGGTACGCCCGGGAAGCGGCCTTCACGCCAGTCCGCCTTTGCCTGCTCAATCCGTTCGACTGAGGAGGAGACGAAGTTCCAATGGACATAGCGTGGTTCGGAAAGAGGCTCGCCGCCGATCAGCATCAGCCGCGCGGCATGGAAGGCAGGCGCCCCGAGCACGATCTCAGCGCCGGGCGCCAGCATGATCAATTCGCCTTCACCGAACGTGCCAAGTTGGCCCATGACTTCAATCTCGCCGGCGACAACATAGATCGCACGCTCGCGATATCCGGGTTTCACCTGATATCGCGCACTGCCCGTGAGCACGATTTCGGCGCAGACTAGGTCGGAGTACGTCTTTGCAGGAGAGACCAACCCGTCGGACGTCCCTCCGATCAAAGTGAACTCGATCCCGTCGGCACAGATCCGTGGGATTTCGACAGCGTCATAGTGCGCAAAGTGGGCGGCAACTTCTTCGTGCCGGGACGGGAGGGCCACCCACGCCTGAACGCCGAAGAGATTGCTTCCCCGCGCTCGGGCTTCTGGCGACGTGCGTTCGGAATGGACGATGCCCGACCCGGCCGTCATCCAGTTGACCTCGCCGGGGCGGATGGCCTGCACTTCACCGAGATTGTCGCGATGGATGATCTCCCCGTCGAACAGGTAGGTCACGGCCGCGATCCCGATATGCGGATGCGGCCCCATGTCGAAACCACGACCCGCGTCGAATACCACGGGGCCGAAATGGTCGAACAGGATGAAGGGGCCGATCATCAGGCGGTTCGAGGAGGGCAATACGCGCCGTACCTTCAAACCGTCGGCAAAATCACGCATAGCAGGCTGCCTGACTGGATCGATGCCTATGATGTCGCTTTGGCGGATGGTCATGAATCTCTGTCCTTTCGAATGCCTGGTCGACCACGTGCTCGAGCGTGCTCCGATGGGGCGGTGTGGAAGACAGCCTGAATGGCTTTCAGGAGCGCGAATTTGGAGCTATCTTGCTGCTGGCCGGGGATGCCGGTTTCGCCGTAAGCCGAAGTCCCCCTCGACAGGGTTGCCACAAGATCATCGGCCATCTCGGGCCTGTCGAGTAGGAGCGGCGCGAAGCTCTGCTGGTCTATCTGGTAGACCACGACGTGGGTCATTGCCCGCAATGTCGACGTCTCGCCAATACCTGCGAGCAGGCCGGTCTCGCCGAAGAAGTCGCCAGGTGCAAGCCGGCCAACCTCCTGCACTTTAGCATTGCTTTGGCCATGTTGCCGGACGATGACGCCCTTCCGGACAATCATGAGGGATGCCAGCATCTCTCCTTGTTCTGCAATGACGTCGCCCTTGCGATAACTGCGAACCGAGGTCGTCGCGGCAAGCGCCTCCTGCTCGGCATCCGTTAGCGTCGAGAAGATCGGTATGGCCTTGATCAGGTCGATCGCGGCGAAGCCTTGGGAGGTCGGCGTCCCGTCGATTGGCGGGGAGGTGACTGCAATCGAAGCCGAAAGTGGCGCTGCCAGCAGCACCCCGACCGACCTTGAGTGGCGATAGACAAGATCGAAAATTTCGTTCCGAGCTGTAATCCGCTGATCAAGGCTGGCGACGCGAAATGACAGCTCGATCTCGATTGCCGCCCCATCCAGGCTTGTGATGGCTACCACGGGCGAGGGGTCCTGGAGGATCGAGTTGCAGCTCAGCAGGACCATGCGCATCGTGTCTATGATGATAGCCGGCGTCTTCGTCAGAGACATCTTTACCGTCACGGCAAGTCCATGGCTCTCGTCTGGGCCGCTAAGGTTTGTTACCCCGATTTTGGCGACAAGGCTGTTCGGAAGTGCGATGACGTTGTGGGCCGGGGTGAGGAGTTGGGTCGAGCGCCAATTGGTCTCGACGACGCGGCCTTCGGTTCCGTCGTTCAGAATGATCCAGTTTCCAAGCACATAAGGGCGGCCGAGGTTAAGTGCGATTCCCGAAAATACATCACCAAGCGTATTCTGGAGCGCCAGACCCAGCATGACGGCAAAAACGCCCGACGTGGCGATGAGCGTTCCGACCGGCACGGCAAAGACGAATGCGAGGATCGAAAGGAGCGTTCCCGTATAAACGACGCCGACCACGACATCCTGCAAGAGGCGTGCCTCGTGCGGCTTTCGCTCGAACACGACATAGATGCGGACAAACCCGATTAGCGCCCAAGCAAGATGTACCCACCACAGCAGCTTGACCAATCCGATGAGGATCGCTCCGCTGGTTGTCTCATCGCCTCGTGCGGGCTCGTACGGGACGACCCGCAGTTCAAGAACCATGATCGACATTGCAAGGAAAAAGACCAGTTGGACGATCAACCTCGCATTGGCGAAGCGTGCCGGAACGAGGTTCCAAACGACAATTCCGGCGAGGCCGAGCGACACGATGTAGATCAGCGGTGAGTTCCACGAATTCATCGCCGGACCCAGATCGACCATGATCGCAATCCCTGTTTTTCAGCTTCGGAAGCAGCGTGGTTCCTGGCGCGCGACATGAAGTTGTCTCGTCGCCTGAACGCAACGGCTCGGCCCAAAGTGTGTTGCTATCGGCGACTTTCGAGGCCGGCTGGCGAGACACGATCATCGCCTCTTCTCATCAACGTTTGGTCTCCGGCCGCCGCGATCGCGCCTTTGCCGCCGGCGATCTTGTTCTTCTCCAGAACAGCTTCGGTGATTGAGTTGGGCAGCCGCCGTGGCTTCTCGATCAAGCCCAGCACCGGCAGTGCGATCAGGAAGAAGGCGAAGTAGTAAAGCGTCGCCAACTGAGACATGACGACGTAGTTCCCTTCGGCCGGCCGCGAACCAAGCCAGCCGAGAAACAGGCCGTTGGCGACGAAGAGCCAAAAGAACACTCTGTACCAGGGCCTGTAAACGGCCGAGCGAACCTTGGACCTGTCGAGCCACGGCACGACGAAAAGCACCACGATCGAGCCGAACATGGCGAGCACACCACCAAGTTTGGAATCGATCGGCCCAACATTGAAGGTGATGGCGCGCAGGATCGCGTAGAAGGGCAGGAAGTACCATTCCGGCACGATATGGGCCGGCGTCTTGAGCGGATTGGCGATGGTGTTGTTGTCAGGATGGCCGAGATAGTTCGGCAGGTAGAAGACGAAATAGGCGAAGAAGAACAGGAACACGACGATGCCGAACGCGTCCTTGACGGTGGCGTAGGGTGTGAAGTCCACGACATCGGTTTTTGATTTCACATCAATGCCGGCTGGATTGTTCTGCCCGACGACGTGAAGCGCCCAGACATGCAAGGTCACCACGCCTGCAAGCACGAACGGCAGCAGGTAATGCAGCGCAAAGAAGCGGTTCAGCGTCGGATTGCCGACCGCGAACCCGCCGAGAAGGAGCTGCTGGAACCAGCCGCCGACCAATGGGATGGCCGTGAAAAAGTTGGTAATGACGGTGGCTCCCCAGAACGACATCTGTCCCCAAGGCAGCACATAGCCTATGAAGGCGATCGCCATCATCAGCAAGAGGTTGGTGCAACCGAGCACCCACAGCAGCTCACGCGGCGCCTTGTAAGAGCCGTAGTAGAGCCCGCGGCAGATATGGGTGTAGGCGGCAATGAAGAAGAAGGAGGCGCCGTTCGCATGAAGAGAGCGCAGCAGCCATCCCGAATTCACGTCACGCATGATCTTCTCGACTGAATCGAAAGCCAGCCCAGTATCCGGAGCATAATGCATGGCCAGCACGATCCCGGTCAGGATCTGCGAAACCAGCATGACCGTGAGAATGCCGCCGAACGTATAGGCATAGTTCAAATTGCGCGGGACGGGATAGACGATGAAGCTATCGTGCACCAACCTCGGCAGCGGCAGGCGGGCGTCGAACCAGCGTTCGATACCGGTCTTGGGCGTATAGGTCGAATGTTTGTCGCTCATCGAAATGCCCCCCTCTCAGCTGATCCGGATCCTGGTGTCGGAAATGAACCGGAACACGGGTATCGCCATGTTCTCGGGCGCTGGGCCTTTGCGGATGCGGCCGGCAGTATCGTATTGCGAGCCGTGGCACGGGCAGAGCCAGCCCCCGAACTCGCCTTGCTGACCAACCGGGATGCAGCCGCTATGCGTGCAGACCTGGACCATCACGATCCAGGCTTCCTTGCCCGGAGCAGTACGGTTGGCGTCGATTCCCGGCGCATCGGCCGGCAGATTGGCGTTACGGGCGATCGGGTCCTTGAGCCCGGCCAAGCTTACAGCTTTGCCGTCCTCAATTTCCTTCTCGGTGCGGTTGCGAACGACGACGGGTTTGCCGCGCCACTGCACGACCAGCGACATTCCCGGCATCAGCGAGGAGACGTCGACTTCGACCGTGGCCAGTGCCTCGGCGGGCAATGCGGCGGTGCCTGTTTCGGTTTGGGAAAGCTCGGTCATGATGATGACGACTCCTCTGATTGGAAAGCTGCTTCAGTGCGTCGGCGTGCAGTTGGGAAACCCGGCTGCGGCCTCTCGCCTTTCGCGTTTGCTCATTTCGGATTGAACTATGCCGGCCGTGGCGGGATGTGGGCCATCGTGCCAAGGGCACGTGCGTCCAATACTTTCGTTTATGATTCCTGAGCGAAGGAGTGCCGGACTGTCGAGGACACCAGGCGTGGTGGTTATGAATCCTTGGCTGTTGCCGTTCCGTACTTGAGTGGGATTCCGGCGTTGCACGCGGCAATCGCAGAACGATTGCTTAGCTTGATCATACCTCGGCATAGGCACGCCTACCTGTCGGTGTCGTAGCCTTCCTCCCCGGCAAGTGGGAGTTTCTAAGGATAATCGGTGCGCAGAGCTAGGCGGGCTTCCGCCCGACGAATTTGCGAACTGCGTTCGGATTCAGACAAGGGAAAAACCGTGAAACTGTATTATAGCCCGCTCGCCTGCAGCCTGGCCGACCACATCGCACTGGAGGAGGCGGGTGCAGCCTTCGAGCGCGAAACGGTCAATCTCAAGACCAAGCGAACGGGCTCCGGCGATGATTTCACCACTGTCACGCGCAAGGGGTATGTTCCCGCCCTCGTGCTGGATAGCGGGGAAACGCTGACAGAAAATGTCGCCGTCCTCGATTGGATAGCGGCGCAATACCCCGCACTCGGCGTGGAAGGGCCGATGGGTCGTACGCGCGTTCTCGAAGCGCTGACCTATGTCTCAACTGAAATACACCGAAGCTTCAAACCCATGTGGCACCAAGGCAGCGATGCTGAAAAGGCCAAGGCGCGCAGGACGATTACGTCGCAACTCGATCTCTTCGCGAACGGTCTCAAGACTGATTATCTGTTCGGCGAGAAACCCAGCGTCGCGGACTTTTACCTTTTCGTGATGCTGCTTTGGGCAGCCCGCTTCCAAGTCCCTGTTCCGGCTCCTTTAGAAGCGCTGCGCGCCCGAATTGCGGCCCGTCCGGCCGTTCGCGTCGCAATGAAGCGTGAGGGCCTTGTCTAAGTGCGAGACCGGCCGCGTGTCGTGTCACCCTTGAGCCACGACACATTGAGTTTGTCCATGCTTCCGTTGCTGCAGATCCTCCACCTGATCGCTGCCAAGCGCGGCGACGGGTTACGCCCCGAATTTCTAAGGATGCAAAGCGAGGCGGCACAAAGCGTGACCTTCCCGCGTGTTCAAACGCAACTTTCTACACTGCCCGGCAATCGCGTCATTCCAGCTCAATGTATTTCTGAACTTCAGTCGGTGGAGCCACCGACCTCTCGCCGTCCAAGGGGGTTGTCGAGGCACACAGGCTGGGAACGCCAAGCCGATGAATGAAGGTGATGCCAGTGCTGTGCCAAAAACAGGTGGCGTCCGATGGTGCCGCGAAAGGGGTTGCAAGAATGGAAAATACAAGACCGCCGGGAGAAATTGATCGCTATCGCAGGGCCTTTGTCGGCGTTGCCGCAATGGGTCTGGCTGCTACCCAGTTCACGACAGTTCGCACTGCTAAAGCACAATGCGTTTCAGAGCTGGACGGAGCAACGACAGAACGATCGACGGCTGCCTCGTTCGCTGCGCTCAGGCAAATCGACGCCGGCTTGCTGAACGTTGGCTACGCTGAAGCTGGTCCATCCAACGGTCCCGTCGTTATCCTCCTTCACGGCTGGCCTTACGACATCCACAGCTTTGTCGATGTCGCTCCCTTGTTGGCAATGGCGGGCTATCGCGTGATCGTTCCGTACTCGCGCGGTCATGGCACGACGCACTTTCTCTCCAGTCAGACGGTCCGCAACGGCCAGCAGTCGGTGCTGGCTGCCGATGTCATCAAATTGATGGATGCGCTGAAGATCGGCGACGCGATCGTCGCCGGCTATGACTGGGGCGCACGCACAGCCTGCATCATCGCGGCGCTCTGGCCGGAGCGCTGCAATGCGCTCGTTTCGGTCAGCGGTTATCTGATCGGCAGTCTCGAAGCAAACAGAATGCCGCTGCCGCCGAAGGCCGAACTCCAATGGTGGTATCAGTACTATTTCACGACGGAGCGCGGCCGGGCCGGGTATCAACAGTACCGGCGCGATTTCGCAAACCTTATCTGGCGGATCGCCTCGCCGAAATGTGATTTTGATGACGCCACCTTTGAGCGCAGCGCGGCGAGCCTCGGCAACCCGGATCACGTCAGCATCGTCATTCACAATTACCGCTGGCGGCTCGGGCTTGCCGAAGGCGAACCGGAATATGACGGCCTGGAAAAACGGCTGGCCGAAAGCCCGGTGATCACGGTGCCCACCATCACCCTTGAGGGGGATGCCAATGGCGCACCCCACCCCGAGAGCAGTTCCTATGCCAAGAAATTTTCGGGCAGATACGCGCATCGGACCATCACGGGCGGAATTGGCCACAACTTGCCGCAGGAAGCCCCACAGGCTTTCGCCCAGGCAGTCATAGACGTGGGCGAATACTGATCGGGCGAACTCGCGACCAACTGATGCGGAGATGATCCGCGAATTGGGTAAATCCAACTCCGCCCCTCCGGCCCTATGCCGGTCGACCAGTGGCGTTTCGATCAAGATTGAAAGGGATCTGTTGTGGATTCGACGTTGCCATCCGCTGTTGCTCAACCGGTCGTCGCGCAACTGACGCGGGCCGCGATATTTCTCGTTGTGACGGTCAATTCCGGACCAGAACACGAAGCGACCGTGCGCGCCTTATGTGGCGATCTTTCCGCACTTCTGCGCGCAGTCGGCTCCCGTGACCTCGAGGGTCGGCTCTCGTGTGTCATGGCGTTTGGTTCCGATGTCTGGGACCGCTTGTTTGGAGCCCCCAGACCGAAGGACCTGCATCCATTTCGCGAAATCGAAGGTCAGCATCATGCCGTCTCGACGCCGGGCGACATCCTCTTTCACATTCGTGCATCGCGTATGGACCTTTGCTTCGAACTGGCGACACAGATCATGTCGCGGCTCGACGGCGCAGTCTCCACGGCGGATGAGGTGCACGGCTTCAACTATTTCGATGACCGCGACCTGATCGGCTTCGTCGATGGCACGGAGAACCCGGTGGATGATCGCGCCGTCAAGGCCGCGATCATCGGCGAGGAGGACACCTCATTCGCCGGAGGGAGCTATGTGATCGTGCAGAAGTACCTGCATGATTTGAAAGCCTGGAACGCGCTCCCCATCGAGAAGCAAGAGGGAATTGTTGGCAGAAAAAAGCTCTCAGATATCGAACTGGACGATGACGTGAAACCGACCTGGGCGCACAATGCGCTGACCACGATCATCGAGGACGGAGAACAGTTGGAGATCGTCCGCGACAACATGCCGTTCGGCGACGTCGGCAAGGGTGAGTTCGGTACTTATTTCATCGGTTACGCCCGTTCGCCGCGCAGAATCGAGCAGATGCTCGAGAACATGTTCATTGGCCGCCCGCCAGGCAACTACGATCGGTTGCTGGACTTCAGCCGTGCGGTCACTGGCACATTGTTCTTCGTCCCGTCGACGACATTCCTGGAGAACCTTGCAACGGGGGAAGTCATCTCGACCACCGGTCCGGGCCTGTCGGGTTGACCTGTTCGGAGTAACCGTCAACAGGTTCCCCACCGAATATGAAACGCACGAACGACACCCCCACTTTGGCTTTCCAACGCTACACTGGCCTGGGCGATGAACGGGACGGTCGATGTTCCCGGTCTGTGCTCGAAAGTCGCATAAATGGCAGTGTGGAACTGACCGGAGTGTTGGCGCACGAATCGTCCTAGCTGAACCGCCAAAAGCGCTCCGACTGCTTGCGGCGCTTCGGTCAGTCAACATCACAATAGGCGTTTGGCGCAAGCGGGCCGGAAGCCAGTCTCACATTTGGACGACCGCTCAAGCTGTTCGTTTGGCGTCGTAGCTGCCGTTTGGCTAACCGCACAGGCGCGCCGCCAATAGAATTCCACACGAAGCATTCGGCGTTGTCACGATGAGGGGGATTGCGTAGCCCTCTTCGAAATCCAAAACCGTATCTCGTGAGAGGCCACAGATTCGACCGATTCAGCTTTGCTTGCCACGCGCGAGATGGTTCGACCAAGCCGCAACCTATTCTGAAGCTAGCCCAGCCTCGACCAATCGCCGGAAAGCTTCCGATCTGGTGGGGAGATCTGGCTGCCTGCGACGCCATTCGTCTACGCGAGCAAGTAAGTCGGTCGAGAGCCGCAATTCGAAGCGTTCAGTTTTGTTGTCGAGAGGATCAGGAACGTTTGACAATGGCGATGTCCGTAATGTACGGTATGTACGTAATGTGGTTCGCTCTTAGCGGCCGAACGTCGTGCTCCAACACATCGTTCGGCCTGAGCACAACCCAAGCTGTATGGAGCTCGGATCGTGGCTGATTCCGACCATAGCATGACTTTGTCTCTCGTCACCCGAACGAGGGCAATTGTGGGAACGACAATTGCAGTTGTGAGACCAAGCCTAACCGCCTTTGCTTACAGTGATCTGAGCACGAGCCGATCAGTTGGTCCTAATGTGGTGCGTTGTGTGGGTGTCGGCAGGCTCACGAAAAGACTGAAATTTAGGATCGTGCAGCTATGAAGGTGGGTCGCGCGGATGGCGAATGGCCACTCCGCAACATTGCGGAACGAAACGCGAGGCTGCCAAGAGCACCGCATCAAACAGGAAACACACCGCCACCATCAAACCAGAGGATCTAAGAGCCGAACACCTTCACCCTTTTGACCAGCGGACAAGAATTCGACACCCGCTTTTATCAAAGCCGCTTCAATGGCCTGCAAAGTGCTGATCCGGGAATCTACCTTGCCGTTTTCCAACCGGGCCAGCGCATTGAGCGATACGATTGCCTTGTCAGCAAGCTCCTGCTGCGACCAACCAAGCAAAGCCCGCGCGGCTCGAATCTGTCGTGGACTGACCATGAGTCCACAATCGACAGGCAGATTTTCTTTGCCACCTATAGGGTTATTTTGCACCCTGTAAGGTATATTAAATGGCGATTCGAATGCAGATAAATGGGCGCGAAGAGCCCGGAGCGGGCGCGACAAACTCTCTATCCGGCTGACGAGTGGAGCATCGAAAGGCCTTGTTGAAACCGCAACGCTCCGTCCTCCTTCGGACGGGGCCGAAGCCAAAGGTCGACAGTGACCCTCATCCCGCCGATCAGCATGTCGGCAGGCAGATTGCGACCGTTCGCGTCCAGTCGGACGTCTCGCAGGCCCAGCTTGCCCGATCCATCGGCATCAGCTTCCAGCAGCTTCAGAAATACGAGAACGCGCGCAATCGCGTGAGCGCTTCTATGCTCTACGAGATCGCCAGCTCGCTCGGTGTTCCTGTTGGCCGCTTCTTCGAAGGCCTGCCCGGAAACAATGAGGCTCGCGCCGAGGCGCGGCCGCTGCCGGTCGATGAGCGCCTGGATTTCATCGCCAGCGCGGAAGGCCGGCGCCTGATTGAGGGTCTTGTGAACCTTCCGCCGCGTGTGCGCGGTCGCGTTTCTTCCCTGATCGCAGCGCTAGGAGAAGAACTGGCCCTGCCAGATACGGCGGCGGATAGCGAAACGGCCGGCGAATCCGCGCCGGCCGAATGCAAGACCGTCTGACGGCCGGTCGGGGCCGTCAGCCGAATTTTCGTGCGGCGGGCAGGGCGATGCGGCCGCAATCCGAGGATACTTCGATTTCGACGCCGAACGCCCGCGAGCGGGTCGCGAATCCCTCGAGGATGTCTCGGGCCGCGCCTCCAGTGACGGCGACGGGCACCAGTTTGCTCGTTGCTGATCCGAGAGACTGAGGGTCCGCCCCGACCACAACGGGCAGGAGGTCTATTCCAGCTAGGGTTCCGCCCGCATCATAACGGCAGGCGGCGACAATGCTTTGCCAGACTTCCGGTGGATCCCATTCGGTTTCGTCGGGGTGCACATGGAAGAGGAAGTTGCCGAGGCCGTAGAAGATCGGCGAGCCCTTGTAGATTTCTATCGCCTGCAGAACCGGAGCGCCGTGGCTGACGAATAGGTTTGCGCCGGCGTCGATGCACATCCTGGCAAAGGTCTGCACCCAGCGCGGCACGTCCTGCCAACCTGGTTCCCAATGATGGTGGTGCAGATAGGCTATAACGAAATCGCCTTGTGCCGCGGCGGGTCGGATGGCGGACAGATGGACACTCGCGCTCCGCTGATCGACTTCGATCAGACGGCCGAAATCGGCGGCTTGCGTGAACACGGTTCCGTAGAAATTGATCTCCTTGCCGGCTGCCACCTCTAGCGGGTCCTCCGGTTGCGCATAGTTGGCCAGTTCAAAGGGTGAGCTTTGCAAATGAGCGCCCAGTCTTGCCAGTCTGCTGAAATGTCCGTCCGGCACCCCCATCTTGCGAACGGTGTTCAGACGATTGACGCCGGGCCGAGCCGGCCGGGAGGCCGTGCGGTCTTCGGCATACATGTTGGTCGGGCCGGGGCCTGCATCCATGGCAAGAAGCGCGACCTCGCGCGCGCCCAGCCGGCGGCGGCCCGGTTTCCTCGCCTCCGTCTCGTCGGCCCCGATGCCGGCATGGAGGAAACCGCGCGCTTCCACCTCCTCCAGCGTCGAGAGGATGCCGCCGGCGCCGAGATCGAAGGCGTGGTTGTTTGCGAGCGCAAGCGCGTTGAAACCGATGGCCTGCAATGCGTCGAGCACTTCAGCCCTGGAATATCCGAAGTATTTGCCCTTGGTCGGCCACCCGCCGTGCTTGCCGAGGATTGTCGACTCGAAGTTGGTGAAGACGACGTCGCCTTGGCGCAGGAAGTCCGTAACCGCGATGAAGCGTTCGTCTTTGACGTCACGGATGTCGTGCTTGATCAGGGATTGGCCGGTAACAACTGCGCAGAACTGGTCTTTCATAGAACTCGCCTTGAAGGAGGGGAGGGCGCTGACGTTGCGGCCAGCGCCACGTGAATGTCGAAGTCGGTTGCCGCCTATTGCGAGAGGCCTGGTGAGATATCGCTCTTGAACCACTTCAGGCTCAGCGCCTTGATCGTCCCATCCTTGGTGGCGGCGTCGATGGCCGCGTTGAACTTGGTGAGCAACTCGGTATCGTCTTTGCGCATGCCGGCGCCGACGCCCGGCCCCCAGAGGCCGCCCTTCAGTTCCGGCCCGAAAAACACCACATCCGAGCCGGCAGGCGTCTCCAGAAAATCCCGCCAGGTGAAATAGTCGGCGAGGCCGCCGTCGATGCGACCCGCGGCAAGATCAAGCTTCATATTGTCCTGGCTGTCATAACTGCGGATGGTCACGACATCGCCCAGCATTTCCTTCACGACGGCTTCCGAATTCGACGAGCGCAGGGCCCCGATCGCCTTGCCGGCGAGTGTCGATCTGAGGCGTTCAATGGTCGCCTTCTCCTTGTCCCCGATGGTCGAGAGGTTGACCTTCTCCTTGGTGTCGCCGGCGTCGAGACCAAGGTTCTTGCGCACAACGAACTGGTTGAAGCCGGTGGCGTAGGGAACGGAGAACGCGATCTTCTGCTTGCGCTTTTCCGTGATCGCCATGCCGGACATGATGACGTCGAACTTGCCTACAAGCAGTGCCGGTATGATCCCGTCCCAATCCTGCGGGACGAAGGTACATTTGATCGCGATGCGACGGCAAAGCTCCAGTCCGACATCGATATCGTAACCGTAGAGCTGACCATTCGCGTCGGTGCCGTCCCAGGGCGGCGAGGCGCCTTCAGTGGCAATCGATATGACGCTCTTGGTTTCGGCGCTCGCCGGAAATGCCGACATCAGGGATGCGATAGAAACAGCAATAGCCAGGGGTATGCGCATAATGCACCTCTTCGTTGGTTTGGATGGAAAGGGCTGCCGAAAGACCCGCGGTCAGGGCAGGGGCGTCGTGACCTCGGGGTCAGGCAATGGCGGGCGCAACCCCGGCTTTCGTCGACGCACAGGACGGCCGTCGGTCGACAGTCGCCGCTCCAGGAACTGCATGGCTTTTACGGCAATGGACGTCAGCGATAGATAGATCGCTCCGGCGACGATGAAGATCTCGTACGGTGCGAACGTGGTAGACACCATCTGTCTCGCCATGCCGGTGATCTCGAGCAGCGTTACAGTGCTCGCCAGGGACGAGCCCTTGATCATCCCCACGACCTCGTTGCCATAGGCAGGGAGCGATATCCTGAACGCGATCGGGAAGGTGACCAGGCGAGCGATCTGGAGGCGTTTCAAGCCGAGAGACGTGGCCGCCTCGGTGACACCCTTAGGCACGGACTGGAGACCGCGGCACAGGATCTCGGTGGTGTGTGCCGCGCTGTTGAGCGAAAATGTCAGAAGGGCGCACCAGAAAGGGTCGCGCAGGATCGCCCAGAAGATGCTGGCTCGCACCGCCTCGATTTGAGCGAGGCCGTAATAGAGCAGGAAGAGCTGAACCAGCATCGGCGTGCCGCGAATGACATAGGTGTATGCCAGCACCGCGAGCGAGAGGCCGGGACGTCCAAACGCTCGGACGAAGGCCAGCGGCACGGACAGCAGAAACCCGGCCGTCAGCGACAAGACCGTCAGGGTCAAGGTGAGACCAACCCCCGAAGGCAGGACAACCATTGCGTCGAACATCAAGCCGAGGTTCATGGGTCGCGCCCTCCTACCGGCCGAGTGCCGGATAGCGCCGCTCAGCCAGCCGGATCGACAGCAGCGTGACGGTGGTCAGTGAGAGGTAGAGAGCGGCGGCCGCAAGGTAGAAGGTCAATGGTGCGCGCAAGGATCCGGCTCCCAGATAGGCGACGCGCATGATGTCGGTCAGGCCAACGATCGAGACGAGCGCAGTATCCTTGAAGAGCGAAATCCAGAGATTGCCATAGGCCGGCAGCGCCAGCCGCAGCATCTGCGGTCCGATGACGAAAACCCAGCGCTGCCAGGCTTTCAGCCCAAGCGACTTTGCCGCTTCGGCTTGACCCGCTGGCACTGCCGCAATCGCGCCGCGAAATACTTCGGTCGCGTAACCACTGAAGACGACCGAAAGCGCGATAACGCCTGCGGTGAATGCGTTCACCTCCACGTACCGGCCGGCGATCTTGCTGGCGAGGCTCGTTCCGCCGAAGTAGATGAGCAGGATAATGAGAAGTTCTGGTACACCACGGACAACCGTCGTGTACGCGGTCACGACGCTGTTGAAGCGCGGCTGTGCCGTGCCCTTCGAAATGGCCAGAAACAGCCCGAATGCCGTACCCAGGCAGCCGCTGACAAGAGCCAGGCTTATGGTCACGGTGAGTGCGACAACAAACTGAGTAGTAAAACCACCCATGGGGCGCTTTCCCTGACTCGCAATACCGCGAGATACGACGGTCGTTGTCACTCAGACCAAATCGTATAACCCGAGGTTGCGAAATATTATATTTGTAATTCCGAGTTAACTTAAGATGTCGCCTAATTCTAGCGCCGGAAATTGGACACTCAATCTATAATTTTTATTCTTTTATCTATAACGTTCCGTTATATACTGGGGCGGTTCGTTGCTCTCAGGTCGGCGGTATCCGCTTCCCGGGTGGCGTTGTCGGGCAAAGGAGCGAAGGGAATGGAGTTGCTGCAGAGCGACCTGAAGCTCCGTCAACTGAGGGTCTTCCGAGAAGTTTTGCGGGCTGGTTCGACAAGGCGAGCGGCGGCAGCACTCGGGATAAGCCAGCCGGCCGTCAGTCAACATGTGAAGCAACTCGAGGCCACGCTCGGCATCACACTCTTCAAGAGATCAGCCAACCGCATCGTCCCCTTGCAGGAAGCCTGGGAACTCCTGCGGAACGTAGAACTTGCCCTGACATCCCTGGATCGGCTGGGAGCGTCGATCTTCGCGATGAAGAATGATGAAAAGCAGCGGATTGCGATTGCCGCGCCTTCTGTTTTCGGTTTCGTGACCTTGCCCAAGGTCGTGGCGATTATCCACGCAAAGACCGCTTCGAATGTCCGGTCGATTTCAGGAAGCTACGAGCAGATCGGCGAGCACATCCTGGCAGGACGTGCGGAACTTGGAATCTCGAGGTTGCCCCTGGACCCAAGTCTGTTTGAGTGGGCGCCGCTTGGGTCAGCTCGCAACGTATGCATCTTTCATCCCGACCACCGTTTCTCACAACAGACCTGCATCGAGGCACAAGACCTGGCAGGCGAAACGATCGTCGATATCGATCCCCAGTTCGCCGCCCATCAAATGAACTTCAATGCCATGCGTTTCGCTGGCGTTGAGCCGAACATACTGGTGGAATTCGATTGCAACGGTCACGAAGCCGGATACGTTTCCGCTGGCCTGGGCATTTCAATCACCAATGAGATCATTGCGCGTGAATACGCGGCGTTTCACCTGGGAATAAAGCCAGTGGAACCGTCCGCGCTGTATCACTACGTGGCGATTTGGCAGAAGGGCAGGACCTTCTCCAACGCATTGAATGTATCGCTCGAGGCGATCATCGCTGCGTTTTCCACGGAGCCGCCCGCGACAGGTTCAGAGAGGGATTCCTCAGGAAGCGCCAATTTATTGGTAGTCGGCTAGGCTGCCCTCGCAACTCGGATCGTGTGCGGGGTTTCCGGCTGAGATGCGTATATCAACGCAACATCTTCCAATCCTTGCGACCAGTGACAACATCGCTCAATCCATCCCGGATTCGTCGTTGTCCTCCCAGCAACGGCGGATGTCTGGCAAAGTGGCATTAGACGATTGCTTGCCGCAAATCCGTATTCGGCGATGTCTGTTGAAGCCTCGCTGCGATCACATGAAGTTGCTCCGGCCTCAAATGGGTATAGCGGCGTAGCATCTTCCAATCCTTGTGCCCGGTGACCATCGCGACCTGCTCGATGGAGAAGCCAGCTTCGAACAGGCGGCTTGTGCCTTCGTGACGCAGGTCGTGGAAGTGCAGATCCTCGATCTCAAGTTCATTACAGGCACGTCGGAAGGCGGTTCCGGCCGATTTCCCATTGTAGGGGAAGATGCGTCCCTTTCCCTCAGTGGAAAAACGCTGCTCTTCGAGGATCGCGCGGGCGTCGTAACCACTCACATCGAGGAGCGGGATACGCATGAGATTGCCCTTCTTGTGGCGTGGGTCCTTGCGATCTCGTATCAGCAGGGTGTTGTTGCGGTCGTTGAGGTCCTCCCACGTGGCGTTGCAGATTTCCCCGAGCCGCATGGCGGTCGCGATCGCAAAGCGGATGATCTTGTCGACGGGGATGATCTGGAAGTTGTTTCCTCTGAAGTATCGGATCAGGGCCTCTATCTCGTTAAGCGTCGGTCGCCGATCGCGCTCGTTGCCCTTGCCAACAAGACCCAAGCGGGTGAGGGCGACACGACCAAGTTCCACGGGCTCCGCTGAATAAGGCAGTCCATGCACAGCCGCGCCATGCACCAGCAATGTCCGGATGTATCCGATGTCTATTCCAACGGTGACGGGTCCGGCGCCTTCCTCGGCTCGTTGCTTGCCGAACTTTATGACCTGTTCGCGATTGAGATCCGCGATGTTGAGCCTTCCGAGCCTGGCTCGTAGCAGGTCCAGGCTGAATGCCTTCGAACGCCCGATCACCTTGCCAACTTCCGCCATATCGGCGATATGCACGTCGATCAGGTCGGAGACCGTTTTGATCCCGTCCTTGTGCTTGGGAGCAGGTTTCTGACCAAGGTCGATTTCTCGCTCAATTCTGCGCGCCCACATCTCGGCGTCCTTGCGGAGCGAGAAGCTGGTGCTGAGGTAGTGACCCTTGCAGCGAACCTGCACACGCCACTTGCCGGAAGCCAACTTGTTGATGGATGCCATGGGTGGTCTCTTTTTCGTGCACGCTGTGTGCACACGGAGGAGTACAAAATGCGAAAACTGACGGATATCGTGTCGTACAAACGGCGAACGTGTGCACGTTTTAAGGCCCTGAAAATACGAGAAAAAGCGTGATAAATCAAGCTCATAGGATTTCCGTTGCGCCTATGATGGACTGGACGGATCGGCATTGCCGCTTCTTCCATCGCAAGCTGACGGCCCGTGCGTTGCTCTACACCGAGATGGTGGTGGCCGATGCGGTCATCCAGGGCGCGCGCGATCGGCTGCTTGGCTTCGATCAGGCGGAACATCCGGTCGCCCTCCAGCTCGGCGGCTCCGATCCCGCGAAACTTGCCGAGGCGGCGCGCATTGGCGAGGCCTTCGGCTATGACGAAATCAATCTCAATGTCGGCTGTCCGTCGGACCGCGTCCAGTCGGGTACGTTCGGCGCCTGTTTGATGAAAGCGCCCGACCTTGTCGCCGACTGCGTCGCGGCCATGAAAGCGACGGTGAAGATCCCCGTCACGGTGAAATGCCGCATCGGCGTCGACGAGCAGGATCCCGAACCGGCGCTCGATGCGCTGGCGAACGGGGTTTTCGAAGCCGGCGCCGACGCGTTGTGGGTGCATGCGCGCAAGGCCTGGCTGGAGGGGTTGAGCCCGAAGGAAAACCGCGACATCCCGCCGCTCGACTACAACAGGGTCTATCGGCTGAAGGCCGGAAAACCGAACAAATTCATTGGCATCAATGGCGGTATTCAGTCGCTTGACGAAGCGCGTGGGCATCTCGACCACGTCGATGGCGCCATGCTTGGCCGCTCCGCATACCACACACCAGGTATTTTGGCTGGCGTCGATGCCGCGTTCTACGGCACCGAGCCAGCGGCATTCGATTTCGCCGCCTTGATCGATGCGATGGCGGACTATGCGGCGCGCCATATCGAACAGGGCGGGCGGCTTGGCCATGTCACCCGCCACATGGTCGGGCTGTTCCACGGATTGCCTGGCGCGCGCCGCTACCGCCAGATCCTGTCGACCGACGCGACCCGGCCCGGCGCCGGGCCGGATGTGCTGAAGACGGCTTTCGCGGCTGTGGAATTCGGCGGAGCGGCGGAAGCGGCCTGAAGCACCTCAGTCCCGGAGGATCATGCGGTCGCCGCGCACGTCGAAGCCCGACAGCGAGCCGATGAAGTTCATGCCGAGCAGGCTTTGGCTGAGCATGCCGGGTGCCGCCACCATCACCGACATGTCCTTGCGCACGATCCCGCCGATCGCCACCTCGTTGGTCTTGACGGCTGCGGCGCGCGCCATGCCGTTGGCGGTCGAAACCGGTATCGTGTAGTTGAGCACCGCCGGATTGAAGCCTGCGGCTTGTGCGTCCTGCGATGTCAGCACGGTGCTGGTCGCGCCGGTGTCGACCACGGCGCGCACCGGGTTGCCGTTGATCAGGATGCGCGCTTCGAAGTGGCCATTGTCGGCCTTGTCGAGGGTCACGGTGGCGTGGCCGTCTTCGACGCCGAGCGCCAGCGGACTGCCGGGAACGAGGCCCGCGGTCACCCGGCTGGCAACGTCCTGCAGTTCGTAGCGATACTGATAGCCGGCGATCAGCGCGAGCACGATTGCCGCCCAGGCGCCAAGATTGCGGGCCATATCGCCCCACGGGCGGCCCGACCGCAGCAGGCCGGCACCGATAAGGGCACCGAAGGCGCCAAGCCAGATCAGCCGGCCGAAATCGTCATTGTCGACGCCGAGCGTGCTGCCGGCGGAATCGTTGAGCATGAGCAGGACTGCCCCCATGCCGATCACGGCCATCAGAATCCAGAACAGCCGGCCCATCCGTGCCTCATCAAACCAAAGAGTTAGAGCAGTTCGCCGTTTCCGTGAAATGGTCAACTGCTTTAGAGTGCGTCGCGTTCGCGCGCCATGCGGGTGCGGCGCGTTTCCCGGCGCGGCCGGCGCTCGACCGTTTCCAGCCGGGCCGGCAGTTCGGCCATCACGCTGCGGCGCGTTTCCGGCGTCATCCCCATCCAGGCACCGATTTCCTCGCGCGTGCGGCCGCAGCCGAAGCAGAAGCCGGTCTTCATGTCGATCGAGCAGACCAGGATGCACGGGGATTCGATGGCCGTCATGACTTTCTCTTGAGGTTTCCGCTCGGAATCCCTCGTTCCACCTCCACATGGTGCAACGGCAAAGCCAATGCAAGCCCTCGCGATCGCGCCCTCCGCCGCCGTCTTTGCGGCAATCAAGCAAGAAGGACGATCGGGCAAGAAGGGCGACCGGGCGGAAGGACGATCGAGAGGTTGTGCCGATCACGCAAGGCAGCTATGCCGCTCACCATCTCCAGGAACGATTGCTCCCGACATGACCAGCGCACTGCCTTTCGACGATTTTCGCAACTTGCTCGCCAACCTGCCGGCAGCCGACATGACAGCCCAGGCACGCGTACGCACGCTGTTCGCCAAAGCCGACAAACCGGGGAATTCGCTTGGCCGTATAGAGGACGTCGCCGCGTGGCTTGCGGCCTGGAGCGGCCGGGCTCCGCCCGCGGTGACAAGACCGCTGATGGCGGTCTTTGCCGGCAATCATGGGGTTGTCAGGCACGGCATTTCGCCGCGTCCGGTGGCGGCGACCGCCAACGCGGTCGAGCTTTGCGCGGCCGGCGGCGCGGCGATCAACCAGATCTGCATTGCCAACGACCTCGGGCTGAAAGTGTTCGATCTTGCCCTGCACATCCCGACCGGCGACATCACCGAGGACGCCGCGCTCGACGAGCGCGGCTGCGCGGCCACCATGGCCTTCGGCATGGAAGCGATTGCCGGCGGCACCGACCTGCTTTGCCTCGGCGATCTGGGCGTCGGCAATTCGACCGTCGCCGCCACCCTGCTCGCTGCGCTGTTCGGGGGCAGGGGTGCCGACTGGGTCGGCCCGGGGTCCGGCGCCGATGCGGCGATGCAGGCCCGCAAGGCGGACGTCGTCGGTGCGGCGCTGGCCTTTCACGCCGGCCATCTCGATGACCCGTTGGAGGTGCTGCGCCGGGTCGGCGGTCGCGAGTTCGCGGCGATGGCGGGCGCCATCCTCGCCGCGCGGATGCAGAATATCCCCGTGCTGATCGATGGCTTTGCCGCGACGGCCGCCGCGGCGGTGCTGCATGCCGCGAACCCTTCGGCAATAGACCATTGTCTTCTTGCCAGCCTGTCGCCGGAGCCGGGCCACGCCCAGGCTGCCGAACGGCTCGGCCTTCGGCCGCTGCTCGAATGGGGCATAAGCCACGGCGAAGGGGCAGGGGCAGCACTTGGCGCAGGCCTGATCAAGGCGGCGGCATTGACCAGCTCGGGCATGGCGGCGGCGGTTCGGGGCTAGACGCTCCGCGCTTCGATGAAATCCGCTATCGCCGCCGTGCCGCCACCGCCGCGGTCGGCAGCGCCGGCAGTTCTTCCATCACCCGGCTCAGCGGGAAGATGGCGATCGCCTCGGTGCCTTCGCGCAGCTTGGAATGAAGTTCGAACTCGCCGCCATGCATGGCGAGCAGGCCTTGCACGATCGGCAGGCCAAGCCCCGTGCCTTGCTCGGCGCTCTTGATTGCGATCGAGCCCTGGCCGAACGCCGAGAGCACCACCGGGATCTCGTCCTCGGGGATGCCCGGGCCATTGTCCTTGATCGAAATGTACTGTCCACCGCCCGCCGTCCAGCCGACGCGCACGCGGATCTCGCCGCCGGTGGCGGTGAACTTGATGGCGTTGGACAGAAGGTTGAGCGTGATCTGGCGCAAGGCGCGCTCATCGGCGAACAGGCGCGGCAATGTCTGTTCGAAATCCTGGATCACGCGAATATCCTTGTTGCGTGCCTTCAGCTCCATCATGTGGCAGCAATCCTCGACGATGTTGAGCAACATCACCGGCTCTTCATTGAGCTGGTACCGGCCGGCTTCGATGCGCGACAGGTCGAGGATCTCGTTGATCAGGTCGAGCAGATGCTGGCCGGAATCATGCACGTCATGCGCGTAGTCGCGATAGGTCGGATTGCTCATCGGTCCCAGCACTTCGTTCGCCATCACCTCGGAAAAGCCGAGAATGGCGTTGAGAGGCGTGCGCAATTCATGGCTCATCGAAGCGAGGAAACGCGATTTTGCCAAATTGGCGTCCTCGGCCCGCCGCCGCGCCTCATCCGACATCGATTTCGCCGTCTCCAATTCGGCGATCAACGCGTCTTTCTCCGAGCGGAACGACAACATCATGAGGGATGAATCGTTGAGGTGACGGGCGACATAGGCGAAGAAAGGCAATGACAAGACCAGCAGTCCGGCCATGATCGCCTCGAGCGGCATCCACAGCTTGGCGCCGGCATAGGCATAGAGCGCCACCGGAACGGCAAAGGTCGCCAACAGTGCCCCGCGCAGGGACGAGGCCATGACCGCCGTTCCTGCCATGGCAAACAACAGCACCACCGCCTTGACCACATGGAACTGATCGACCGCGCAGGCGCCGCAGCCCAGCCAGACGAACCATGCCCAGCCGAGACCGCAAAGGAAATGGCCAACCAGGAATTCCCCGCGCGCTTGCAATGGGTTGAGCTCGGAAGCTTCCGTGCGCTCGATCCGACGCGCCATGAAGACGACGATCGTGTAGCAGGTGAGCGTGAACAGCGCCCAGAGCCCAATCTCATTGCCGACACCGGCGAGCCAGCCGGCCGCGGCGATCGCCAGGACGAGCAGCGGGATGACCACGGCGCCGCTTGTCATCGCGCGGGCGTGCAGTTTCAGGAGTTCACGGTCGAAATCGAGACTACCGGCCTGCTGGGAAAGACGGTCGCGCGTCTTGCGCACCGCGCGTGCCACATCGCTGTTGCGATGGGGTTTCCTGCGGTCCACAATGAACTTGTCCGCTGTGTTCGAGCGTTGCAAAGGCATGGAAACTTCAATTTATGCGCGCAGCGATTTCAAGGTGTTAAGCTACGTTCGAATGATTAACCAACCGTTTGCCATATGAGTCATTCCTGGTCGCCAAGACCGCGCCGGCGATACGCCGCGCCGCGCCAGAGAAGCCTGTGGCGCAAGGTGCTGGACTACGGGCTGGCTGCCATTATCCTGGGGCTGCTGATCTTGCTCGCGGCGCGCCTCGACCGGGTCGAGACGCGCAAGACGCAAGGCGCGGCCATCGTCAATGACGGCGATTCCATCACGCTTGGCACCGAACGCATCCGCATGCGCGGCATCGACGCCCCTGAATACACCCAGACCTGCCGCAGGAACGGCGCCGATTATCCCTGTGGAACGCTCGCGCGCCAGTCGCTGGTACGCCTGATCGCCGGCAGGCCCGTCACCTGCAGCGGCTGGCAGCGTGACCGCTATGGCCGGTTGCTTGGCGACTGCAAGACCGGGGGCACAGACCTCAACCGCGCCCAGGTCGAAGCCGGCTGGGCCGTTGCCTATGGCGGCTTCGAAAGCGAGGAAGCGACTGCCCGCGCGGCGAAATCTGGTATCTGGGCGGGCACGTTCGATCAGCCGCAGGACTGGCGTGACAGCCATCACGGCGAGGTCGTCGAACGAAAACACGGTAGGCTGGCGTCGATTGGCGACGCCGCTCGGGAGATTTTTCGCTTCTGGTGAAGCGTATCTGTTTGAAGGAAAAGGAGGATCGAATGAAGCTCTTCGACGGTGGCCGGGCGCCCAACCCGCGGCGGGTTCGTGTTTTCCTTGCCGAAAAGGGGATCGCGGTGCCGCTGGTGCCCATCGACATGGGTGCGCTGGAGCACAAGGGCCAGGCGGTACGTTCGCGTAACCCTTTGCAAAGGCTGCCGGTGCTGGAGCTCGATGACGGCACCGTCATCACCGAATCCGTCGCCATCTGCCGCTATTTCGAGGAGCTGCATCCGGAGCCGGACTTGTTCGGACGCGGTGCGCTCGGCAAGGCGCAGGTCGAGATGTGGCAGCGGCGGATGGAGTTCAACCTGCTCAGCAGCGTCACGCAGGCTTTTCGCCACATCCATCCGGCCATGAAGGACTGGGAAATCCCGCAGATCCCCGAATGGGGCGAGGCCAACAAGCCGAAGGCTGTCGAATTTCTCAAACTTCTCGACGGCGGGTTGGCGAACCGGGAATTCGCCGCCGGCGACGATTATTCGATTGCCGATATCACCGGCCTGATCGCCATCGACTTCATGAAACCGGCACGCATCAAGGTGCCGGAGGAATGCACCAATGTGTTGCGTTGGCATCAGGCGATCTCCAGCCGGCCGAGTGCGGCTGCTTGAGCGAGGAACTCGACAGCTTCGCGGCGGCAGTCCGCGCCTGCCGCATCTGCGTCGAAAATCCCATCGGTAAACCGCTGCCGCATGAGCCGCGGCCGGTGCTGCGGCCATCGTCCAGCGCCCGCATCCTCATTGCCAGCCAGGCGCCGGGAACCAAGGTGCACCTGTCAGGCATGCCGTTCACCGATGCTTCGGGCGACCGCCTGCGCAACTGGCTCGGCGTGACCAGCGACGAATTCTACGACACGGAGAAATTCGCCATCGTGCCGATGGGCTTCTGCTTTCCCGGACAGGACGCCAAGGGCGGCGACCTGCCGCCGAGGCGCGAATGCGCGCCCGCCTGGCGCGCGCCCTTGATGGCCCTGATGCCGCGGATAGACCTGGTGCTGACGATCGGCATCTATGCGCAGTCCTGGCACATGGGCGCCGCGCGCCGCCCCTCGCTGACGGAAACGGTGAGGGACTGGCGCGCCATCTGGGAGAATTCCGTTGGTGCCAAAGTCTTGCCGCTGCCGCATCCGTCTTGGCGCAACACCGGCTGGTTGAAGCAGAATCCGTGGTTTGAAATGGATTTGCTGCCTTTCCTGCGGTCGGAAATCCGCTATCGCCTCGGTTAGGCATTCAGCAAGAAATCACTCGCTTTTACGCCGTTCGGCAGAATTTCTTTCTTGTGAACGGCCGAAATAAGAGGGAGTATAGCCAATCCATTCCCCAGGAGCGCTTCAATGGACCGCCTCGACAGAAAAATTCTCCGCCTCCTGCAGGAGGACGCGACGCTCGCGGTCGCCGATGTCGCCAAGAAAGTCGGCCTGTCGACCACACCTTGCTGGCGCCGGATCCAGAAGCTCGAGGAGGAAGGCGTCATCAAGCGGCGCGTCGCCATCCTCGATCATGAGAAGGTCAATGTGCGGGTCACCGTCTTCGTGTCGATCCGGACCAATTCGCACAGCCATGAATGGCTGCGGCGGTTTTCCGAGGTGATCCAGGAATTTCCCGAGGTGGTCGAGTTCTACCGCATGAGCGGTGACGTCGATTATCTCTTGCGCGTCGTGGTGCCCGATATTGCCGCCTATGACGCCTTCTACAAACGGCTGATCGCCAAGATCGAGATCCGTGACGTGTCGTCGTCCTTCGCCATGGAGCAGATCAAGTACACCACCGAAATCCCGCTCGACTACATGGTGCTGGACAAGGAATCGGGTGCCAACGCGGCCTAAAGCGCGTGGCGCTGAACGGATTCATGCGACGCGCTTTAGGTCTTTGTTTTCATGCATGTCGTTCTCCCAAAACCGAGGTCACTTTTGTGCGACATGCATTAAGACGAGGCGGCTCGCTCAGTTCTTCTTTTTGTTGAGGAAACTCCAGGGCGAATTCACCGGCAAGGTGATCGTGTCCGGTACGGTGTCGACGCCGACCACCTCCGCCTTGCGCACGCTATATCCGGACTGAATGACGCTGACGCCGTCGAGAATGAACAGCTGGCTCTTCTCCATGTCCGGCCTCAGGGCGCCGGTGACGGCCACTGGCTGGTAGGCTTGCGACATCCTGTATGGATGGGCTGGCGTGACCAGCACGATCTGGTTGGGCGGTGGCGTCGGCATGTGGCTGCACGCACCCGTCCATGGCACAAGCAGAAACTGATAGACGAGGTCGCCGTCGCGATCGACCGGCAATGCATAGCCGGCCAATTCTATGGTCCTGTCCCTCAGATCGAGCGACAGCGTCTCGCCGTGATCGGGCAGCTTTGCCGCGATCATCGGCAACCCTGCGTCTTCGGCAACCGCCTGGGTCGCCGGGCGGAGATCCTTCCAGAAGATATGTGCGGTTTCGGCCGAGGCGGAAGTGATTGCGGATGCAAACGGTGCGGCCGCGAGCGCTACGATCGACTTGAGAAGATTGCTCATCGGCCGCTTCCTTTGCGGACGAGTAAAGACGCCGACGCCGACGACGTCAACGCTCCAACCGCATCACATGTCGGCGAGAACCGGCCATGCCGATCTCGTGGAAGCCGCGAACCGCAAACATATCGCGAAAGCCCATAAAACGATAACTCGGCGACGCATCCTCCACCGGATAGGCCTCGATGATGCGCGCCCCCTTGGCGAAGGCATGGTCAATGGCTGCGTCGAGCAATGCGGAGGCAAGGCCGCCGCCGCGCAGCGCCCTTGGCACATAAAAGCAGACGATCGACCACACGCCGGTCTCGCTGTCGTCCTGCCGATTTGAAAGCTTGCGGTAGGTTTCGCGGGGCGCAACCGAACACCAGCCGACCGCCTTGCCGCCTATCTCGGCGAGGATGCCGACTGGTGTGCCGGTATCGATGAGCGCCGTCATCAAGCGTTTCTTCTCGTCGCTCTGGATGTGCTCGCGGCCGGAGCGCCGCCAAGCCATGCACCAGCAGTATTTCGGCGCGCCAAGCTGTTCGAACAAGGTCTCGAAGCTGCTGCGCGTTGCCCGCGTCACGTCGGTGAAACGGATATTGGCGACGTCAAACTTTTCTGGCGGCGAGGCGTTCGAGTGTCTTGGCATCGGATAGTTCCTTCGCGGCGTCCTTGCCGATCCAGCGCGCGGTCTTGTCCGTGGCGGTCGCAAGTTTCCGCGCCAGGACAAGGGCAGGGGCATGCAAGTCCGTCGAGCGCTTGCCGATCTGCCGCAACGCCCAGTTGACCGCCTTCCTGACGAAGTTGCGCTCATCGCCGGCATGGGCTTCGATCAAGGGTAGGTAGGACAGGAACGTCGCGTCCGGCTCCTTTTTCAGATGCACAGCCGCCCATGCGAGCATGGCGAAGGCCGTGCGGCGGACGAATTCACGCTCGTCGGCGGCGAACTCCTCGATCAAGTCGCGCCAGAACGGCGTATCGACGAACAGGTCGGAGACAGTGTCGACGATCTCCCAGGAATTGAAGTCGCCGGCCCAGCGGCGGCAATCTTCGATGGTGATCCTCTTCGGCTCGCCGGTGAACGCCGCCATCAGCCGCGCTTCGCGAATGCCGCTGTTCCACAGCGCCAGGGAGCGCTCGTGGTTGCGCTTCACCTTGCGCGCCAGGGGCCGCAAATCCGTGTTGCCGACGCCGAGCGCGGTCGCGGTGTTGATGCCGAACCGCGCCATGCCGGCGCGGTTCTCCTCGGTGCCGATCGAGCGCAGATGCGTGACGATGTCCTGCGCGGTCCAACCTGGAACGGGCAGGGACATCGTCGCCTACTTCTCCAGCCGCGCCAGCAGCGAGGACGTGTCCCAACGCTTGCCGCCCATCGCCTGCACGTCCTTGTAGAACTGGTCGACGAGCGCGGTCACCGGCAGGCTGGCGCCGTTGCGGTCGGCCTCCGCCAAGCAAATGCCGAGATCCTTGCGCATCCAGTCGACGGCGAAACCGAAATCATATTTTCCGGCGCTCATCGTCTTGTGCCGGTTCTCCATCTGCCAGGAGCCGGCCGCGCCCTTGGAAATGACCTCGATCACCTTCTCGATGTCGAGCCCGGCCTTCTTGCCGAAATGGATGCCTTCGGCCAAACCCTGCACGAGACCGGCAATGGTGATCTGGTTGATCATCTTGGTGAGCTGGCCGGCGCCCACCGGCCCCATCAGTCCAACCATGCGGGCATAGGTGTCGATGATCGGCCTTGCGCTGTCGAAAGCAGCCTGATCACCACCGACCATGACCGTCAGCACGCCGTTCTCGGCGCCGGCCTGGCCACCGGAGACCGGCGCGTCGAGGAAGGAAAACCCGCTCGACCGCGCGGCTTCCGCCAGTTCGCGCGCGACTTCCGCCGAGGCCGTGGTGTTGTCGATGAAGACCGAACCTTTCTTCATCGCCTTGAACGCGCCTTCGGGACCTGTCGTCACCGAGCGCAGATCGTCGTCATTGCCGACGCAGGAAAAGACGAAATCCTTGCCCTCGGCGGCCTGCGCCGGCGTGGTGGCAAGGCTGCCGCCATGTTGAGAGACCCACTGTTCGGCTTTCGCGCGGGTGCGGTTGTAGACGGTGACGTCGTGGCCGCCCTTGTTCTTCAGGTGCCCGGCCATGGGATAGCCCATGACGCCAAGACCGAGAAATGCCACAGATGCCATGAGCTTGCCCTTCAGACTGAAAATGGAATTGTTGCGAAAGCTCTAGGCTCTGCGCTCAATTCGTCAAGACGCGCATGGTCCGATCGACTGGTACAGCCGAATCGAAAATGATCAACGTTTCAGGTGGATGGTGATCCGCCGCTCGATCCATTCGATGCCATGGCGCAACAACTCGACCATCACAAGGTACACCAGGGCAACCCAGATATAGGCCTGGATGTCGAAGGAGTTGGCGAAGGCGAGTTTTGCATTGCCCATCAGGTCGTAGACGGTGATGATGGCGACGATCGCCGACGCCTTGACCATCAGGATCAATTCATTGCCGTAAGGCCGCAAGGCGACGATCAGCGCTTGCGGCAGGACGATCTTGCGCAGCGTCTGCAATTTGTGCAGGCCAAGCGAAGCAGCTCCTTCCCACTGGCCCCTCGGCACGCTCTCGATGGCGCCGCGCAGGATTTCCGCCTGGTAGGCGGCAGTGTTGAGCGAGAAGGCAAAGACGCCACAGTTGAAGGCATCCTTGAAAAAATCCCAAAGCCCGATCATCTGGAGCTCCGGCCGGAACGAACCCAGCCCGTAATAGACCAGGAACGTCTGAACCAGCAGCGGCGTGCCCCGGAAAAAGTAGACGTAGCAATAGGCAAGGCCGGACAGGATCCGGTTCCTGGACATACGCCCATAGGCAACAGGCACCGACAGAACGGCGCCAAGCACCATCGAAATGGCCACCAGCGACAGGGTGACGCCCAGCCCCCGCATATAGGCGGGCGCATATTTGGCGAAGAAGGCGGCGTTCCAGGCAAAGAAGAGATAGCTGACGATGCCGAGGCCGAAGGCTATCCACAGGCCAACCAGCGCATAGCCGACGATACGCTTGCGTGGCCAGCCGCGCAGCTGTGGCGGCGGCCGTTCAACCATGGTGGCGGTGGCACTCATCGTTGCGCCTCCCGTTTGCCGAGCGAGCGCAAGATGGCGCTGGTGGCGAAGGACGACACGATGGCCAGACCGAGAAAGACCAAGGCCGCCACGCCATAAAACAGGAACGAATGTTTCGTCACGCGAGCGGCCACACCGGCGTTGCGCAACGTCTCCGCCAGACCGACGACCGACACCAGCGAGGTGTCCTTCAACAGGCTGAGCCAGCAATTCTCGAGACCGGGGAAGGCGATGCGCAGCAGCTGCGGCAAGATCACCTTGCGCATTGTCTGCCCGTACGAAAGTCCGATGGCGTAGCCACCCTCATATTGCCCCTTCGGGATGGCACGAAAGGCCGAAAGGAAAACCTCGCTGGCGTAGGATGAGAAGATCAGCGAGAGCACGATCATACCGGCGACGAAGCTGTTGACGTCGATCGTTGCTTCAGGCCGGAAATAGCGGATGAGGTGCTGCAGCAGGATCGGCACGCCGAAGAAGAACAGGAAGAGCGTCACCAGTTCCGGCAGGCCACGGAAGACCGTGGTGTAGATATTGGCGGCGAGGCGCAGCGAGGGCTCTTCGGATTGCTTGCCCAGCGCAATGAAAAAGCCAATCGTCAAACCAATGGGCAGCGTCGCCAGCGCAAGCAGAACCGTTACTACGATGCCATACGCAATATCGTCACTCCAGCCATCAGGTCCCCAACTGAGAAGTGTCCATATGCTCTGGGCTGGCATCGACGGATCTTATCCCCACGGCGTTCCCAAGATGAATAGAAAGACGGCGGGGAGTTCCCCGCCGTCTTGAACCAGTCTATCAGGACTCGGCGCCGTAGACGTCGAACTTGAAGTACTTGTCGTTGATTTCCTTGTATTTTCCATTGGCGCGGATGGCGTCGATGGCTTCATTGAGCTTGTTGACCAGGTCGGTCTCGCCCTTGCGCACCGCAATGCCTGCGCCCGGTCCGAAGATATCGACGGGTTGCGGCGACGGCTGGCCGAGGATCTTGCAGCAGGCGCCATCAGGCGAATCCAGCCATTGCTGCAGCACGACAATATCGTCCTCGATGGCGTCGAGACGACCATTGGCAAGATCCGCCTGCTCCTCGGGGCTGCTCGGATAGCCCTTCACGGTGCTGTCGGTGTAGGTCTTCGAGGCATAGTTGAAATGGGTGGTCGTGGTGGCGACACCGATGGTCTTGCCGGCGAGATCTTCCTTGGTCACACCCTTCAGCGTCGAGTCCTTCGGCACGGCGAGCGCCGAGGGTGTGTTGTAGTATTTGTGCGAGAAGTCGACCTTCTCCTTCCGCTCCGGCGTGATCGACATCGAAGCGACGATGGCGTCGAACTTGCCAGCCTGGAGCGCCGGGATGATGCCGTCCCAATCCTGGGCGACGAAGGTGCACTTGACCTTCATCTGGTCGCAAAGCGCCTGGGCGATGTCGATGTCGAAGCCGACGAGCTTGCCGTCAGAGGTCAGGTTGTTGAACGGGGGGTAGGCGCCCTCGGTGCCGATCCTCAGGGTTTTCTCCTGGGCCTGGGCTACGCCGAGCGTCAGCAGCGCGGCCGAAGCGGCGAGCGCGATACGCAGTGCAATACGCATGATAGTCCTCTCTTTATGGTCCCGGCCGTCGTTCCGAAACGGCTCTGTGGGGCGGTGCTTTTGACCGCCCGCTGAGGGCGATACTCCCACTCTTTCCAAGAAAAAAGCAACTGCAAAACCACCAAGATCGGCAATCGCGTTCTGCCGTTACGTTAGTTCTCAGGCAACGAGGCCGGTCGTGCGCTCGATGAAGTCGGCTATCGATTTTACGTCGTCGAGGGCGAATACCGGCAGGTTCTTGTCCGCGATGGCGAAATCCGCGGCGACAGCGACAATATTGGGATCACTTGCCGAAAGCGGCGTCCGGTCCTTTGCTTCCAGCCGCCTGGTTTCGATCTTGCGGTGGGATTCGCGCTTGTAGCCTTCGACCAGCACGATGTCGCACGGGGCGAGCCGCGAGAGGATACCATCCAGCGGCGGCTCATCCTCGCCACGCAACTCGTGCATCAGCGCCCAGCGGTTGCCGGACACGATCGCAACCTCGGTGGCGCCGGCCTGCCGATGGCGGAAGCTGTCGGCGCCCGGCTTGTCGATGTCGAAATCATGATGGGCATGTTTGACCGTCGAGACCTTCCAGCCGCGCCGCACGAACTCGGCGACCAGCTTTTCGGTCAGTGTGGTCTTGCCGGAGTTTTTCCAGCCGGTGATGCCGAAGACGCGTCTGTTCATGGCGTCATGCTCTGCATCAGGCGCGCGGCCTGGGCAAGATCGTCGGGCACGTTGATGTTGAAGAAAGGGTCGAGCCCGGCGGATTGCAGGACCGGGAATTCCACCTCGACATGACCATGGCGCTCGATGAAGGCTGAAACCCGCCGGTTGTCCTCCTCGATCAGGAAGTGCCGCAGCGCGTCACGGCATTCGACCGGCCACAGCGCGAAGGTCGGATGCCGCCGGCCAGCCGAAGAGGCGACGGCAATTGACCCTGGATGCTCGCCTGCCGCCGCCGCCAGGCGGTCGACGAGGTCAAGCGGCAGGAAAGGCGTATCGCCGGCCGCGGTGACGATCGCCTCGCAAAGCCTGCCGGCAACGGCCCATTCGAGACCGGTCAGGATGCCGGCCAACGGACCGGCAAAGCCCGGGACCGTGTCGGCAAGCACGGGCAAACCGAAACGGGAAAAGCGTTCCGGATCGCCATTGGCGCTCAGCGCCAGGGTCTCGATCTGCGGGCCGAAGCGCGACAGCACCTGGTCTAGCACGCAGCCGCCGCCAAGCGGCAACAGGCTCTTGTCGCCGCCGCCCATTCGTCTCGATTGGCCACCGGCCAGGATGATCCCGGCTACGTCTCGCTTCATGACACTCAGCCTGTAGGCCTGCCGCCGAAAATCGCAAGCAACTTCCTGGATCCCGTCTTTCCAGATCCCATCCGGCTAGATCCCATCTAGATACCATCTGGCGCCATGGCCGGCCCGGTGCTTTCGGCGACGATCCTTCGCCGGCCGACCACCCGTTCGCGATAAAGCGTATAGAGACCAGAGCCGACGACTATTGTTGCGCCGACGATCATCGGCGCGTCCGGAAAATCGCCGAAGACGATCAAGCCGAGCAGTATGGACCAAAGGAGTGCGGTGTAGCGGAATGGCGCGACGAAGGAGATTTCGCCCGAGCGCATCGCCATGATGATGAACTGATAGCCGACGAGCACCAGCACCGCCGCCAGCGCCAGCAGCGCCGTGCTTTTGCCGCTCATCGGCGTCCAGCCGCCCATCGGCGCCAGCAACGCCGCGCCGACGACGGTCATCGCAAGGGCGGTGGCGGTCGAGACGAGCATGGTCGGGATGGCCTGAGGGATGCGCCTGGTGGCGAGATCGCGCACGGTGCAGCAGGCAACGCTGGCCAGCGCCCAAAGGGAATACAGGCTGAAACCGTCAAAGCCCGGCCGCACGATGATCATAACGCCGGCGAAACCGGCGGCGATCGCCAGCCAGCGACGCCAGCCGACCGCTTCGCCGAAAAACAGCGCCGCACCCATCGTCACCGCCAGCGGCAGCGCCTGCAGAACGGCCGAGACACTGCCGATCGGCAGATGGGCCAGCGCCACGAGGAATGACACCGTGGCGCCGGCTTCGGCCAGGACGCGGATTGCCACCAAAGGCTGCAGCATCAGGCGCGGCTGGAAAAGCGCGCCACGCTGCCAGGCCAGCAGGCCGACGAAGAGCGAGGCAAACGCTCCCCTGATCAGCATGACCTGCGCCATGTTCATCGATTGCGACGAGTATTTGGTGATGGCGTCGTTGAGCGTGAAGCCAACCATCGCCACCATCATGAACAACGCGCCGCGAAGATTTGGAGAAAGAGGCAAGACATCTACCGGTTGCTTTGGCAAGCAAGCCTGTAATAGCCCGCCGCGAAACAGCAACGGCAAAGGGCTGTACCAGGGCCCGGTCACCCATCGTCCTGGTGGGAAATCATGTCCGGATTCGTCGCGTATCTGCCGGAAAGCGAATTCGCATCCCGACAAGCCGTGCCGCCGCGATGGCTATTTCTTCGGCGTCAGGATCTCGGTGCCGTTACCTTCCTTGCCGGCGATCGTCCACAGGCCATGCAGCGAGCCATCATCCTGAACCTTGTAGACGACGAGGCCGATGTCCTTGTCCATGACATAGCCGGCCGAAAAGGCATTGTCGTTGCGCATGCAGATACCGTCGGAAGAAGAGCCGCCCGTTTCCCAATGAATCGTGCAGGTGGTTCCGCTGGTCAGCGTGATGGTGGCTTCGCCGCCATAGGGCGATCCGTCGAAATTGGTGCCGGCAACGGTGTAGGTGCCGCCGATCGACTGGGCCGCCGCGGGCACGGCCGCAAGGCCGAGCAATGCGAGAGAAAGAATGAGTTTGCGCATGATGTAACCCCCTGTGAGCGACGATTCCGCCGAGCGAAAGCTAGGCCGGAACGTGCTGGCGGTAAATCCGACAACCGTTTGCGGATCAGACTTTTTCTGGGATGTGCCCGAGAATGCTCATGGCCCTTTGAGGCTGCCGGCGATCGCACCGACCAGCGGGTCGTATTTCGATCTCACAGCCGGCGGGTAATCGATCCACACCGTGCGGATGACGCCGTCCTTTCCGAACAAACGCCGCTCGTAGAAGATCTTGTCGTTCTTGACCCCCGACAACACCGCCCAGTCCTTGCCGGTCTTGCTGTAGGTGATCTTGTAGCCTGGCTCCTTGCTCACCTTCTCTTCGGCGACAAATCCTTTCGGGGTTTCGTCGTCGATGCTGGCGATGCCGGAGCAGGTCAGGCTGGCGCCGTCCGCGCTCAGCCATACCTGTCCGTCGCCATTTTCCGGCTCAGGCTGGTGATCGTTGAATATCTCATCCGGGAAGGTGCAGACCGTGCCGAAACGCTCGTTCACATAGGTGAAAGGCGCGGCAATCGCGGCGCTTGCCGAAATCATCGCGAAAGACGTCACGATCGAAAAGAACCGCCTCATGCGTTACCCCGTAGTCCAAAGGCCACGAGGCAATCCTTGCACAGATCCGTGGGAAGGTCAGCCGCCGGTGACGCTCATATGCCGGGACACCGCTGGGCGGCTGGTTCGGCGGTCGATGATGAAATCATGACCTTTGGGCTTGCGGCCGATGGCTTCGTCGATAGCGTCGGCGAGCAACTCATTGCCTTCGGACGCACGCAAGGGCGCACGCAGATCGGCAGCATCTTCCTGGCCGAGGCACATATAGAGCGTGCCGGTGCAGGTCAGCCGGACGCGGTTGCAGCTCTCGCAGAAATTGTGCGTCATCGGCGTGATGAAGCCGAGTTTTCCATCGGTCTCGGCGACATGAACGTAGCGCGCCGGGCCGCCGGTCTTGAAGGGGATGTCGGTCAAGGTGAACTGGCGCTCCAGCGAGGCACGCAGCAGCGACAGCGGCAGGTACTGGTCCGTGCGGTCGGCGTCGATCTCGCCCATCGGCATGGTTTCGATGACCGTCAGGTCCATGCCGCGGCCATGCGCCCAGCGCATCATCTCGGGCAGTTCGGCGTCGTTGAAATCCTTCAGCGCCACCGCGTTGAGCTTGACCTTCAGCCCGGCCGCCTGAGCGGCGTCGATGCCGGCCATGACCTTGTCGAGATGGCCCCAGCGGGTGATCTTGTGGAACTTGTCGGCGTCGAGCGTATCGAGCGAAACATTGATGCGCTTGACGCCGCAATCGGCGAGTTCGGCGGCGAAGCGCGCAAGCTGCGAGCCGTTGGTCGTCAGCGTCAATTCTTCCAAAGCGCCGCTTTCGAGATGCCGCGACAGCTGGCGCACCAGATGCATGATGTTCTTGCGCACCAGCGGTTCACCGCCGGTGAGGCGCAGCCTTCTGACACCCTTTTCGATGAAGACGGTGCAGAGCCGGTCGAGTTCTTCCAGCGACAGCAGATCCTTCTTGGGGAGGAAGGCCATGTCCTCGGCCATGCAATAGGTGCAACGGAAATCGCAGCGGTCGGTGACCGACACTCTGAGATAGCTGATCGTGCGACCGAAGGGGTCGATCATGTCCATGCTTAAAGCGCTTCCCGTAGCCATGAGTGGCATCGTTATATACCGCTATGTGATACGAAGCGGCCAGCCATTCAAGATAGAAGGTGTTGATCCCTGGTAACATCTCGAGGCCGACATTGCATGTCGGCTCATCTCAAACGGCCTTTTCCGCCCTGGCGAAGCAGCGTAGGGAAGGGTGGATGACACCGGATCGAACAGAATGACCGCGCCAAAAGAACTCAGGGTCTCCAAGGACCGCAAGCAGCTCACCGTGACGTTTCCCGGTCACCAGCCTTTCGAGCTGCCGGCGGAGCTCTTGCGCGTGGCGTCGCCTTCGGCGGAAGTGCAGGGCCATTCGCCCGAACAGCGCGTGACGGTTCCCGGTAAGCGGAATGTGGCGATCCTGAAGATCGAGCCGATTGGCAATTATGCCGTGCGCATCACCTTCGACGATTTCCACGACACCGGCATCTTCACCTGGAACTACCTGCACACGCTCGGACACGAGAAGGACGAGCGCTGGAATGCCTATGTCGCGGAATTGGCGGAGAAGGGCTTGAGCCGCGATCGCTGATTGGCGTGCCGGCGTCGTCAGGACGTCACATACCTGGAGTAGCGCCGGCAAAGGTTCGGAGGCGAAAACGATGTCCATCATCACCACGGTCGAGCAGCTCGAGGCGCTCTATGGAATTCCGGGCGAGGCCTCGCTGGTCAAGGAACTCGACCATCTCATCCCCGAATATGCCGCCTTCATCGAGGCCTCGCCCTTCGTCGCCCTGGCGACCAGCGGACCGGAGGGGCTCGACTGTTCGCCGCGCGGCGATCTCGCCGGCTTCGTCAGGATCGTCGATCCGCGAACGGTGATGATGCCGGACCGGCGTGGCAACAACCGCGCCGATTCGCTGAAGAACATCATCAGGGATCCGCGTGTCGGGCTGCTGTTCCTGGTGCCGGGTTCTGGCACGACGCTGCGCATCAACGGTCGGGCCCATATCACCACGGATGCAGCGCTTTGCGCGTCGTTCAGCGTCGACGGCAAGCCGGCACGCTCGGTGACGGTCATCGGTCTCGAATCGGTCTATTTCCAGTGCGCCCGCGCCATCGTGCGATCGGAACTGTGGAACCCGGCCAGGCATGTCGATCCGAAGTCGCTGCCGACGCCCGGACAGATCCTGGAAATCACCAGCCGCAAGAACATCGACGGCGAGACCTACGACAAGGAATGGCCGGAGCGGGCGAAGAAGACGATGTGGTAGCCGGTGCACCTTTGGTGCTAGGCTTCCTTCAGCACCTCATAGATCTTGCGCATCTGGTCGCCGATCATGTCGCACTGTTCCGGCGTCGATTGGCTCATCGCCTTTTCGATCAGCGCCATGTGCACTTTCAGCGCCTGCATCAGCAGTGCCTCGCCGGCTTCGGTCAGAGCGAGCCGCAGGATGCGCCTGTCCTTTTCGTCGGTCTCCCGGCGCAGCAGGCCGCGTGCCTCCAGCTGCGGCAGCAGCATGGTGATGTTGGAGCGGCCGACGAGCAGCTTGCGGGCAAGGTCGTGCTGCGACATGCCGGGATGGCGGTAGAGGTTCATCAGCACGTCGAGCTGCGCCGGCTTGAGATCGAGCGGCGCGAGCTTCACCGCCAGCGTGCGCTCCAGCACATGGCAGGCGCGCGCCACCGCGACCCAGTTGCGAAAACGCGGGTTGTCCCAGGGTAGCTCTTGTCTATTGTTCATCTTTGAACTATTATGTTCATGCTTGAACGTATGGATGGATTCTCACTATGGCATCATTCGGGCTGAAGGTCATCCGAGGTGTGTTTGGTGCGGCCGAACATATCGCGCCACGCATCACCGGGCGCGCGGCTTTCGAACTGTTCTGCCGCACGCCGAGCGCCAAGGCGCTGACAGACGGCGAGCGCCGCGCCATCGGCCGCGCCGCCGAGTTCATGACCGAAGCGCGCCATCACCGGCTGAAGACCGCGACCAGCTGCGTCATGGTGCACGAATTCAGGCCGGAGCCTGGCAGGGCGGCCGCCGGCACGGTGCTCGTCGTTCATGGCTGGCGTTCGCGCACCGAATATATGCGCGCTTTGATCGAAGGCTATCGCGCGGCCGGCTACAGGGTCGTTTCGCTTGACCTGCCGGGGCATGGCCAGTCGCAGGGCAGGCACCTGAACATGGTCAACGCCGTTGAAGCGGTGCGCGTCGCCGGCGAATGGTTCGGTCCATTCGCGGCGGCGATCGGCCATTCCTTCGGCGGCGCCGTTGCGGCCAACGCCATCGCCGGTTCGGTCAAGAACGTCCCGCCACTGGCGGCCGGACGTCTGGTGCTGATCGCGGCGCCAAGCTCGCTGCCGGCGATCTTCGCCGACTTCAGCCGCATGCTCAATGTCGGGCCGCGCTCACAGGTCGCGATGGCGGACCGTGTCCAACACCTTTCCGGCCGGCCGCTGCACGAATTCACCGGCGACCGCCAGCTCGCCCAGGCGCCCGTGCCGACACTTGTCATCCACGCGCCTGACGACCGCGAGGTGGCAGCCGATCATGCCAGGCGCTATGCCGGCGCCGGTGATCACGTGCGGCTGCATTGGGCCGACGGGCTCGGCCACCGGCGCATTCTCGCCGACAAGGGCGTGGTCGAATGCGCCGTCGCCTTCGTGGCCCGGGAGCCGTCGCTGCTGCATTGAGCGACGTCGAGACTATTTCTTCTTGTCGCCGGGCTCGACGGGCAAACCGGCCGCCTTCCAGGCAGTGTAGCCGCCAAGGATGTGCTTGACCGGCGAAAGCCCCATGTCCTGCGCCGTCTTGGTGGCCAGCGCCGAACGCCAGCCGCCGGCACAGAAGAAGACGAAGCTCTTTTCCGAGGCAAAGAACGGCTTGTGGTAGGGGCTTTCGGGATCGATCCAGAACTCCAGCATGCCACGGGTGACATGCTTGGCGCCCGGAATCCTGCCGTCACGTTCGATCTCGCGCGGATCGCGCAGATCGACGAAGATGGTGCCTTCGTCCTCGAGCAGTGCAGCGGCTTCCTCCGGCGAAACCACTTCGATCTCGGCATTCGCCTCATCCAGCAGTTCGCGATAACCCTTCTTCACAGGCTTTCCTCCCGATCGCGCATCTGGCTGCTGTTTGGATTTCCAGCACAATGGCTGGCGTTTGTCACGTCTTGTCCGCGCCGGCCATCGTCCGCCACGCGGCCATCGCCCCGGCGACCGTCGCCATCAGTGCGGCGCACGAAGCACCGTCGCGCGCCGGCGCAGCGCTGACCATCGACGACGGAGACGCCAACGCCTGATTCCAGGGCGTTGCCTGGGCTGGAGCGAACACCCTCGCTCCAGCCGTCACGATGTTGTGAAACTGTTCTGCAACAGGCTTCCGGAAATTTATGAAAGCTTAACGAAATCGGTATGAATCGGTATAGTCGCGCCTTACATCCGCCATGCGGTGAGCGGGACGGTTTACGTGCGGAACGGGAACCGGTTGCGGCCGGAGCGGGTGATCCATGAAATTCCTCGGTAAAAAAACAACCGTAGTGTCGCTGATGGCGATTACGGCGACACTTGCTTTCGGCACGCCTCAGGCAGGCGCTCAAGGGCTCTTCGACATGCTGTTCGGCGGCGGCGTCAAGCACTCGCCAAAAGGCGACTTTCCGCCTCCTCCGCCAAACAAACCCAAGCCGAAAGTTTCGGCTGGCGGCGGTGATGGCGTGAGGATCAGCAGCCCCTCCTACTATACATACAAGGCCGACAGGCTGGTGCGCGTCGACTTCTCGGCGCTGGCCGCCGCGCCGCAGCCGGCGACGCCGCAAGACGCCGCTTTCGTGCCATCGGCCACGGTCGCTGCTTTCCACGAGGCCATTGCAGGGCTTTCCGATTATGAGCTCTACGCCGAGCCGGACATCGCCAAGGCGCTGATCGCCTACTACTCGGCCAACCCTGATTTCATCTGGGTGGGCGGATCAACCCCGAACAGCCGTGCGCAGGATGCGGTGCGGGTGCTGGGCGAGGCCGCGAGCTATGGCCTGACGCCCGCCGACTACACGGTCGAGGTGCCCGCGGCCAGCGCCTCGACGGCCGACGAGGCGGCACGGCTGAAGGAACTCGTACGCTTCGAGATGGCGCTGTCAGCACGTGTGCTGCGCTACGCCCATGACGCCCAGAGCGGCCGAATCGAACCCAACCGCATGACCGGCTATTATGATTTCCCGGCCAAGCCGCTCGACCTCGTCGGCGTGCTCAAAACCTTGGCGCATACACAGGAAGTGCGCACTTATCTCGAATCGCGTCATCCGCAGAACCCCGAATACCAGGCGTTGCGCGTCGAGCTGGAATCCTTGCAGGCCAGCGCCGAAAACGAGATCGTCGTCGATCCCAAGCTGCTTTTGAAGCCGGGCGATACCAGCCCCGAACTGCCAAAACTGCTGACGCTGATCGCGCGCAATCTCGATGACGAGATGGGCGGCGCCTATGGCGAGATGCTGTCGCGGCTGGCAACGAGCGAAGTCTACGTTCCCGAGCTGATACCGCTGATCAAGGCGGTGCAGCAGAAGGAAGGCATGAAGGGTGACGGCGTGATCGGACCGCGCACGGTCGCCTTGCTGGCCGGGACGTCGAAGGCCGACAAGCTGCTCAAGGTGCAAGTGGCGCTGGAAGAACTGCGCTGGCTGCCTTCCGACCTTGGCAGTCCGCGCGTTTTCATCAACCAGCCGGCATTCACCGCCAGCTATATCGACGACGGCCAGGAAAAGCTGAAGACGCGCGCCGTGATCGGCCGGACCACCAACCAGACCGCTTTCTTCTACGACCAGATCAAGCAGGTCGATTTTCACCCCTATTGGGGCGTGCCGCAGTCGATCATCGTCAACGAAATGCTGCCCAGGCTGCGCAACGATCCCGGCTATCTCGACCGTGCCGGCTATGAGGTGACCGATTCGCGCGGCAAGCGCATCCCGTCGTCGGCGGTCAACTGGGGCGCTTATGGCTCCAACATCCCCTACAGCGTGCGCCAGCAGCCAAGCGAAGCCAATGCGTTGGGCGAACTGAAGATCCTGTTCCCCAACAAGCACGCGATCTACATGCACGACACGCCGCAGAAATCGTTCTTCAAGCAGGATATGCGCGCGCTCAGCCATGGCTGCGTGCGGCTGCAGGATCCGCGCGGCATGGCCGCCGCCGTGCTCGACACCTCGGTCGACTATATCGCCGAGAAGTTGAAGCATGGGCATTCGACGCAGGATGTGACCCGCAAGATTCCCGTCTATGTCGCCTATTTCACCGCCTGGCCCGACATGTCCGGCAAGGTCGAATATTTCGGCGATGTCTACGATCGCGATTCGCGGCTGAAGCAGGCCATGGACGCGACCGAAGCGGTGCGCTCGCCGTCGAGCTGATCATAGTCAACCTGCCGACAGGGGCCGCCGAAAGCCGGCCTCGCGGCCGGCGATCAGCCAATAGACAAGTCCGGCGAACAGGCCGGCCGCTGCGATGATGCCGATGTCGGCCCAGCGTTCAGGATCCATGTCCTCCGTTGTTCCCGGCCAGATCAGGAAGAAGCCGCCGGCAGCGGCTGCGGCGCCAAAGAACATGTGCAGCAGGTAGTTGCGCAACGAGAAGAACTCGGCAATCAGCGCGAAGATGAGCGTCTGCAAGCCGGTCACCACGATGGTCAGGAAATAGACGAACATGCCGAGCGGCGGCACCACCAGGACCGCGATCGGGGTCACGCCCATGACGTCGAAATATTCGGGCGCATCGGGCAGGGAACTGAGCACGCCGTAAATCGCCGCCACGGCGACCAGGCCGACCAGCACGGCGACCAGATAACCGGCAAGCATCATCAGGATGCGCTTCAATATGTGCTTCGCCGTCGCCATGCCCATTCCCCAATGCGGCGCCGATGCAGTCAGCCATCAAAGACGACCCAACGCAAGGGGCCGAGAGGGTCGTGTCATCATGGCAAGCGTCGCAGGCGGCTCAGGCGCCACCGCACAGATGCTGCGCCGCTGACCGCGCCGACAACTGCCGGCGCACGATCAGCCGAACGACAGGTGCTTGCGAGGAGCCTTATTTCGGCTCGGCGGTCACCGGGTCATAGGTGATTTCGACCTTTGCCTTGTCGGCGGTGTAGTAGGTGACGGTGTAGGCGCCATCATCCCAGTCGACTTCCTTCACATAGCGGAAGCCGTCGCGCTGCTCGACCTTGGCGAGGATATCCGACAGCTTCTTGGCGTTAGGCGGCGGCAGTGGCATATCGTCCGCGGCAAAGGCTGGCCCGGTAGCGAGAAGGACGGCAACGCTGGTGGCCACGAGAAATCTGGACATGGTTTTCCCTCAAGGTTCAACAAAGGAAAACTCGCTGGTGGGTTGGTTTGTTCCGCAGAGGGAATGCATGCCAGGGTATCTGCCTGGAAAGCTGACGCTTCCGAAGGTCAGCTTCAGCCAGTTTGTTATAGGCGGAGTATGTTTTGGGATAATGCACGCCCTAGCGGATTAATCTTGGCCGAGGACATGGTGGCGTGTGGCAAGGCATGAAGAATTCCGATAATCAACGATGCCGGAAGCTAGAAGATGCGGCATGTATTTTGCTACGATGGTAGTTTAGGTGACTTAGAAATCTTCGCGGGGGAACAAATGGCTACAAACGTGGTGAATCTCGACGCCCTCATTCCGCGTGAAGATTTTTTTATCGAAGGCGGTGGCGACCGGCCCGGCGCAAGCGGCCAGGAACGCATCGACATTCATCACTTGGATAACCACTTTTTCGTCACCCGGCTAAGGAAGCCGGACTTCCAGCGCGAGACTGCGGACTGGACACCGGACAAAGTGGTGGACCTTATCCGGTCATTCGTGGACGCCGAGTTGATTCCTGCGGTTATCTTGTGGTCAGCGGGAAACTTCTCATTTGTCATCGACGGTGCACATCGTCTCAGCGCACTCCTTGCTTGGGTTCTGGATGATTACGGCGACAACCGGAAATCGCTCGATTACTTCGGTGGACGCGTTTCGGATGATCAAAGGCGCATTGCCGACCGCACCCGCAAGCTCGTCAAGGCTGCCGTGGGCAGCTATGGCGAGTACGTAGGAGCGCGAAACAATCCCGCTGCGTTACCGCCCCCCATGCAAATCCGTTACAACAACCTCGCCAATCAGTATGTGACAGCACAATGGGTGCCGACTGTGGAGCGCGAGGTCGCTGAAAAGTCGTTCTTCAAAATTAATGAGGCTGCTACGCCCATCAATCCGACTGAGAAAAAGATACTCCGGTCGCGAAAGTCTCCTAGCGCCCTTGCGGCGAGAGCGGTGACACGCGCGGGTACAGGTCATCAGTACTGGTCTCCGTTTGAACCAGCTAAGCAGGAGCGTATCAAAGATCTGGGGAAGAGCATCTATCAGGCGCTATATGAGCCGCCCATTGATGAAGGTCCTGTAAGGACGCTGGATTTGCCGGTCGCAGGCAAAGGTTACAATGCGTTGCCGTTCGTGTTCGACCTCATCAATCAGGTGAACAAGGTCACAGTACCGGACAGCAAACGTAAGTCCGATCCCGGCTTGCCAGAAGAGACTGACGGCAGCGAAACTATCCATTTTCTGGAGAAGGCGAACAAGCTCGTCGAGCGCATTACCGGCGACCAATCCAGCTCATTCGGCCTTCATCCGGTCGTTTACTTCTATACCCGGACCGCTGCCTTTCAGCCGTCCGCCTTCTTCGCAACATCTCGTTTTATCGAGGGAATTATCAATGTGGGAAGAGTGAAGGAGTTTCTGGCCGCACGCGCCAAGTTCGAAGTGTTCCTGCTTCAACATAAGGAGCATATCAGCCTGACCGTTCATAAATTTGGTGCTGGCGAACGCAGTGTGCCTCAGTTGGTGCTTTACCTATCCACGGTGCTGCTGGCCATTCAGATTGGGAAAAACGACGCCGAAATCCTTGCCCAGTTTTCTGAAGACTCGAATTTCCAATACCTGTTGCCTGCCAAACCTCCCTTGCTTCGAGGGACGAACGAAGAGCCGACTGAGAAAAAGGGAGGGTTTAACAAGGGCACCAAATCGGCCGCGTTTATCAACAACGCAGTCGCAGGCGCGCCTAAGTGCGGATTGTGTGGTGCCATGGTGCATAGAAACTCTATGCACATCGACCACAGACACCGGATACGCGACGGTGGTGGCAATCAATTCGAAAATGCCCAAATCACTCACCCAATATGCGATTCACTAAAAAGCTAGCGCTTTAATCGTATCTCGCAAACTTTTGGGCACAGCCTTCTTTCGCCGGGTTCTTCCGGTCGTAGCACTTATAGCCACCCTGTTCGGTTCCTCCACCTTGATGCAGTGGCTTAGAACCCATTCGTCCCGCGTAGTTGTGTTGATCGATCTAATGTTCTGACAAGCGACGCTGTTGAGGACCGCGCCGATCAAAGCAATCTCAGGAAAGTAGATGGTGGGCGATGCAGGGATTGAACCTGCGACCCCACCCGTGTGAAGGGTGTGCTCTCCCGCTGAGCTAATCGCCCGCTCGTTGCCCGAAGGCCAAGCGAGCCGCGATATAAGGGAGGCGGGCTGGGGAAGTCAAGGCGGTGTCCGGCGTTCTGATACGGATCGGATTTGCCGCCTGTCGGGAGCCTGTCGCCGGCTTGGCGCCGAGCGCTTTTCCGTCAGTGTCCCGCGGCGGCGATCAGCCTTTGCGCCAGATCGAGCGTCAGCGCGTCGAAATGCGAGATCACGGCCGAGGGCTCGAACTCGCGCACATGCCGGTCGGTATAGCCGAAATCGACGGCGACGACGGGAATGCCGGCGGCCTTTGCGGTGTCGATGTCGGTTTGCGAATCGCCGACCATCAGAGCGCGGTGCGGATCGCCGCCGGCGAGTTTGATGGTTTCGGTCAGGTGACGCGGGTCGGGCTTGCGGAACGCGAACGTGTCCTGGCCGGCGATGGCCGCGAAATGCCTGGTCAGGCCGAGCGCTTCGATCAGCGCCAGCGAGTTGGCCTCGTATTTGTTGGTGCAGATGGCCAGCAGATAGCCAGCCTTCTCGAAACGCGCGATCGCCTCGACGACACCGGGGTAGGGGCGGGATTTGCCGGGAATGTTGTCGGTGTAGTGGTCCAGGAACAGCTTCAGCAGCCGGTCGTGCTCGGCGACCTCGAGCGATCGCTGCTGGGCGGCGTGCGCCCGCTCGATCATCACGCGGCCGCCGTGACCGACGAAGCGCCTGAAGCCAGCCTCGTCGACGGCCGCGAGCTCGCTTGCCGCCAGGCTGTGGTTGAGGCTGTCGAGCAGGTCCGGCGCCGTATCAATCAGCGTTCCGTCGAGGTCGAACACGATGATCGGGCGACTCATGATCCATCCTGCGCAGGTTTGTGCATCGGCAGGCGATAGCGGCTGCGGCGCGCCAAGGCAAGCAGACCGGTGGACAGGCTGCCAAAGGCTTTGACCACGGTCAAAAGCTTTGACCCCAGCGGCAAAAATGCTACGAGCCCAAAACACCAAGATTTCTGGGCAATAAGCGGCATGGATGCAAGACAGTTGAAGGTCGAGGCCGCGCGGGCGGCGCTTGCCCATGTCACGGATGGCATGCGGCTCGGTATCGGCACCGGCACCACGGCGGAAGAGTTCGTGCGGCTGCTTGCCGACAAGGTCGCCACCGGCATGACGGTAATCGGCGTGCCGACTTCGGAGCGCACGGCTGCGCTGTGTCGCGAACTTGGCGTGCCTCTGTCGACACTGGAGAAAACGCCGGAGCTCGATCTCACGGTCGACGGCGCCGACGAGGTCGACCCCGCGCTGACCTTGATCAAGGGCGGCGGCGGCGCGCTGCTGCGCGAGAAGATCGTCGCCGCGGCCTCGCAGCGCATGATCGTCATTGCCGACCGGTCGAAGATGGTCGAGACGCTCGGCCGGTTTCCGCTGCCGATCGAAGTCAACCAGTTCGGCCTGCGCGCCACCGAGATCGCGGTGGCGGCAGCGGCTGAAAACCTCGGCCTTTCCGGTCCGATTACATTGAGGATGACGGGAGGCCAGGCTTTTGTTACAGACGGCGGCCATTTTATCCTCGATGCATCTTTTGGCCGCATTCCGGATACAAGAGCGCTTTCGAATGCTCTCCACGCCATTCCGGGCGTGGTCGAGCATGGTCTTTTCATCGGGCTGGCGTCAGCGGCCATCATCGCCGGCGGCGACGGTATCCAAACCGTCCATGCCGCCCGAAAACCAGGGAGTTCTACCGACCATGATGTTGCATAACCGGGTTCGCAGCCTTTGCGCCGTTCTGGCGGCTTCGGCCGTCATCGCCCTCTCCTCGCCGGCGTTTTCGCAGGATGTCACGGAATCGCACCTGAAGGCTGCCCGGGCGGCGGTCGCGGCGATCCATGCGACCGACCCGTTCGACAACATCCTGCCGCAGGCGGCGGCCGCGCTCGAATCGCAGCTCATCCAGAAGAACCCGGACATGCAGGAGCTGATCGGCAAGACGATCAACGAGAAGGCGCTGGCCATGGCCTCGCGCCGCGCGGATCTCGAGAAGGAAGCAGCCCTTGCCTACGCGAAGGTGTTTTCCGAAAAAGATCTCAACGACATCGCGACCTTCTATACCTCCGAGGCCGGCAAGAAGCTGCTCGACAGCGGCCCGACGGTGACGCGTGATTTGGTCAAGGCGGCCGACATCTGGCAAAACGGCGTTGCCCGCGATCTCGCACAGCAGGTCGGCGAAACGCTGGCCGCGGCGGCCAAGGCGAAGGCGCCGGCGGCGCCCGCCGATGCTGCCGCTCCCGCGGACGGAGCCGCTCCCGCGGATGGCGCGGCGCCCGCCGATGGTTCGGCTCCCGCGGACAATTCGGCGAACTGACCAGCATCCTCAAACGGCCTTGCGGCCATTTGTGAAGCCCGGCTTGTCCGGGCTTTTCTTTTGACGGTTTGCAGCCTACCTGTGACGGGATTTCCGAAGCTCATTTCCTGAAGTTCAAGGAGCCGCGTCATGGCCGGTTATGACTACGATCTCTTCGTCATCGGCGGCGGTTCCGGCGGGGTGAGGGCGGCACGCGTCGCCGCGTCGCTCGGCAAGCGCGTCGGCATCGCGGAGGAGTACCGGTTCGGCGGCACCTGCGTCATCAGGGGCTGCGTGCCGAAGAAGCTCTATGTCTATGCCTCGCAATTTCCGGAGCATTTTGCCGACGCGGCAGGCTATGGCTGGACCGTGCCGGAAGCCGCTTTCGACTGGCAAACGCTGGTCGCCAACAAGGATCGCGAGATCAGCCGGCTGGAGGCGATCTACAAGAAAAATGTCGAGGGCTCGGGCGGCGAGACCTTTCACTCGCGGGCGGTGATCGTCGACCCGCACGTGGTCCATCTTCTGGGCGAAGACCGCACCGTCACCGCCGACCAGATCCTGATCGCCACCGGCGGCCGTCCAGCGGCGCATCCGGCGCTGCCCGGCCACGAGCACTGCATCTTTTCCAACGAGGCGTTCGACCTCAAGGAGCTGCCGAAGGCGATCATGATCGAAGGCGGCGGCTATATCGCCGTCGAGTTCGCCAACATCTTCCACGGTCTCGGCGTCGACACCACGCTGGTCTATCGCGGCAAGGAGATCCTCAGCCGCTTCGACATGGATCTGCGCCGCACGCTGCACGAGACCATGGAGAAGAAGGGGATCAAGATACTCTTGCATTCGGTGACCGAGTGGGTGCGCAAGCGCCCGGACGGCCGGCTCGACGCCCTGCTCACCAGCGGCACGACGCTGACGGTCGACCAGGTGATGCTGGCCATCGGGCGTATCCCCAACACCGAGAACATGGGCCTTGAAGGCATCGGCATCGAGATGACCCCTGTCGGCGCGATCAAGGTCGACGATTATTCCCGCACCAACATCGACAACATCTGGGCGATCGGCGACGTCACCAACCGCGTGCAGCTGACGCCGGTGGCGATCCACGAAGCGATGTGCTTCGTGGAGACGGCATTCAAGGACAACCCGAGCGCACCCGACCACGACACGATCGCGACCGCCGTCTTTTCACAGCCGGAAATCGGCACGGTGGGCCTGTCGGAGGATGAAGCCGTCAAGCGTTTTGCCGATATCGAGATCTACCGCGCCAGCTTCCGGCCGATGCGGCATACGCTGTCGGGCCGCGACGAGAAAATGCTCATCAAGCTGGTGGTCGATGGCGCTTCGCGAAAAGTGCTTGGCGCCCACATATTGGGGCCGGATGCCGGCGAAATGGCGCAGCTGCTCGGCATTCCGCTGAAGGCCGGACTGACCAAGGACGATTTCGACCGCACGATGGCCGTGCACCCGACCGCGGCGGAAGAGCTCGTCACCATGTACAAGCCGACGTACCGTGTGAAGGACGGCGAGCGCGTCTGACACGCTTCGTCCGCCGCCTGGCGCTTGCGGTAAGGGAGCTATCGATGTCCGAAACCACCATTTCCGCACCGCTTGACGGTAGTTTTGGCGGACGTGTCGATCAGGTCGTCGACCGGGCCATCGAGGACGGGCGCATCGTCGGCGCCATGATCCTTGTCGCCAGGCGTGGCGAAATCCTCCACAGCCGCGCCGCCGGCCTTGCCGATCGCGAGACGAACAAACCGATGACGGCGGACGCGATCTTCCGGCTGTCGTCGGTGACCAAACCCGTGGTCGCAACGGCGGCACTTGCCCTGGTCGAAGCGGATGTCATCGGCCTCGACGATCCCATATCGAAGTACATCCCTGAATTCCGCCCGAAGCTGGCTGATGGCAGTGAGCCCGTCATCACCATTCGGCAGCTGCTGACGCACACCGCGGGCCTCAGCTACGGCTTCCGGCAACCGGCGGACGGACCCTATCATCGCGCCGGCGTCTCCGACGGTCTCGACCAGCCCGGCCTCTCCATGGCCGACAACCTCGACCGCATCGCCTCGCTGCCGCTGTCCTACGTGCCGGGAACCGGCTGGGGCTATTCGGTGGCGATGGATGTGCTGGGCGAGGTGATGGCGAGGGCCACCGGCGTTTCCTTGCCGGAGCTGGTCGATCGCCTGGTCGTCCAGCCGCTCGGCATGCATGACGCATCCTTTGCCGTGCGCGATCGATCCCGGCTGGTGACGCCTTATGCCGATGGGCCGGGCAAGGCCGTCGCGATGGGCTCGTATCATCGCGTGCCCTTCGCCGACGGTTTTATCGCATTCTCGCCCGGCCGCGTCTTCGACCCTGCTTCCTTCGCCTCGGGCGGCACCGGGATGAATGGGACGGCAAGCGATGTCCTCAAGCTGCTCGAAGCGCTGCGTTCGGGCGGCAAGCCAGTCATCCACCCCGATATGGCAGCGGCGATGACCATGGACGCGATACCAGGTATTGAAACCACCATGCCCGGCTGGGGCTGGGGGCTCGGATTTGGTGTCCTGCGCGACCCGCTCGCAGCATCGACGCCCCAGACCGCCGGCACCTGGCGCTGGGGCGGCGTCTATGGTCATTCCTGGTTCGTGGATCCGGCATTGGACCTGACGGTGGTGGCACTGACCAACACGGCGATAGCAGGCATGATGGGCGCCTTCCCCGACGCACTCCGCGACGCCATCTACGGCAGGCAGGTCTAAGATCATTTCGGGGAGAGAGGGTTCCGCCGCCAGCGACTGCCAGCGGCGGAAAGCGTTGACGCTGCTACAGCAGCGTGCCGCGCAGGATCACCAGCGCCACCGAGAAATAGATCACCAGGCCGGTGACATCGACCAGCGTGGCAACAAATGGCGCCGAGGCGCTGGCCGGGTCGAAGCCGATCCGTTTCAAGGCAAACGGCAGCATCGATCCCGACAGGGAACCGAAGGTGACGATGCCGACCAGCGCCGCGCCGACGGTCGTGGCGATCAGCGGCCAGTGCGGGCCGTAATCGTAGAAGCCCATATATTGCCAGAGCGCGATGCGGCAGATGCCGACCACGCCGAGCATGGCGCCCAGCACGAGGCCGGTCGGCAGTTCGCGCAGCGCCACCCGCCACCAGTCGCGCAGGCCGATCTCGCGCAACGCCAGCGCCCGGATGACCAGGGACGTCGCCTGCGAACCGGAATTGCCGCCGGAGCTCATGATCAGCGGGATGAACAAGGTGAGCACGATCGCCTTCTCCAGCTCGCCCTCATAGCTTTGCATGGCGTTCGCCGTCAGCATCTCGCTGATGAACAGCGCGCAAAGCCAGCCGCCCCGCTTCCTGATCATGGCGAGGAAGCTCATCTTCATGTAGGGTTCGTCGAGCGCTTCCATGCCGCCGAAGCGGTGCACGTCCTCCGTCGTCTCCTCGATCATCGTGTCGATGATGTCGTCGATGGTGACGATGCCGAGTATCTTGCCATGGTCGACGACGGGAACGGCGAGCAGATCGTATTTGGAGATCGTCTGCGCCAAGGTTTCACGATCGGTCAACGGGGTGACGGTCACCGGCATACGATCAGGCGCCACGGACATGATCGAGTCGTCGGGTTCGCCGGTGATCAACCGGCGCAGGCCGGTCGAGCGCACCAGGAGATGCGTTTGCGGATCGACGATGTAGATCGCGTAGACGGTTTCGCGTGTCCGCTCGACCTTGCGGATGTAGTCGAGCGTGCGCCCGACGGTCCAGTCCGAAGGGACGCTGACGAACTCCGTCGTCATGATCGATGCGGCGCTGCTTTCGGGATAGCCCAGGATGGAAAGCAGGGTCGCGCGCAGCGGTGGTGCCAGCGCACCGAGGAGTTCCGAGCGTGCCGGTTCATCGAGCTCGCGCAGGATGTCGGCCGCGCGGTCGACGGACATGGCGGTGAGCAGCTTGCTTGCCTTGGGGCGGGGCAGGGCCTCCACGAGTTCGGGAGCGTCTTCAAGTTCAGGTTGGTCGAAAATCTCGACCAACCGCTCGAACGGCACCTCGCAAAGCAGCTCGGTCGCTGTTTCACGCGATTCGTGATTGAGTGCCTCGACCACGTCGGCGACATGGTCGTTAGCAAGGATGCGGGCGATGGCGACGGCCTCGTCGTCCGCTACGGGGAAAAAATCGTTCATGGTTCACTCCTTGCCGTCCGGCAGGACATGAACCGTTCAGGTCACGTCTAGGCGGACGGCGGTTGCGTTCGACTAATACTGTCGCCAGGCATGGCGCGGTGACCTTTCCGCTTGCGGGTTTGCGTTTTGACTATCTGCAAGCCGGCGCAACATAGAAGCGCGCCTTGCCGAGTCAATCATCGTGAGGGAGGAAAACGGCGCCTGACGGCTCCGATCGCGAGACTGTGATCACCGGCCGCCGCCAGGCGCGGCAAGTCACGGTGAAAGCGTCGTTATTTCTGTTTCAGCCGGCGCGGGAACCGCAGCCATTTGTCTTCGACGGGCCGCGGCTGCGCGAGGATCGTGGTGAGTTCGACAGGCAGGCTCGGAGCCAGGGGCTTCTTGGAGGCGACGCCATCGGCGATCAGCACCATCGAGTGGTAGAACTCGGTGCCGGCAACGGATCTCGGCGCCACGGCTTCGTGCATGACGCTGATCACCGTGACATCGGGGCAGTTGTCCTTGATGGCCTGATGGAACGCAATCTTGCCGTCGGGATCGAGCGCGCCGGTCGCTTCGTCGAGGAACAGCAGCCCCGGCTGCTGCAGGATGATGCGCGCCACCACCAGCTTCTGTTTCTGGCCGCCCGAGAGAACCTGATCCCAGCTTTTGCCCTCGCGGTGCTCATTGGCCATGTGCTCGATGAAGTCGCCAAGGCCGGCCTTGTGCAGCGCCGCGGCCACCTGTGCGTCGCCATGGTGGTATTCGGAGCCCGGCAGGCAGACCAGCTGTTTCAGCGACACCTGCTGAAGCTTGACCTCCTGGGCGGCATAAAAACTCTTCACCCCTTCGGGGAAGACGATCGTTCCGCGGCCATAGGGCCAGAGGCCATTGATCGCCTTGATCAGCGAGGTCTTGCCGCAACCGGAATCGCCCTTCAGGAACGTCCACTCGCCGCGCCGGAAGCGCAGGTTGGCGGCACTCAGGAACGGCGTTGCATCCTCGCCCTGATGCGCCAGTTCGAGTTTCTGGATGGTCAGGCCGAAGACCGGATTCTGGCTGGCATAGTGGAAGTCGGAGCGGCCGGTCTGGCTGTAGAATTCCTGCGGATGCTGAACCGTCTCGATCGCATTCGCGAGTTCAGTGACACGCTGGCTGTTGGCGCGCAGCGTGGCGATCGCCGGCATGACATGGATGAACCACGAACACTGGCCGATCAACGAGTTGACCAGTTCTGAGCCGGTTATGTAGCCCTTGAGGTCAAGGCCATTATGGATGAACGGCACGAGGCCTGGGCCGTAGGCGACAATGCGGGCGCCGATGAAATTGTAGATCAGCTCGAACGACATATAGACGGTGTTGACGATGTTCAGCCGCGACCAGGTTCCGTCGATGTCGACATAGAGCCGGCGATGCATGCTCTTCTGCACGCCTTCGCCATGGGATGCCGCGACATGGAAGCTGCGGCGCAGGAACGTCGTCAGCTCGCCGCGGTAGCTGCCTTCGGCCTGCTGCATGCGAACGTTGAGGCGCTCGAGCAGGCTGCCGAGCCTGACCGCGATCCATGTGTTCAACGGCACGTAGGTAGCGACCGCCAGGAAGGCCAGGACGGCACTGCCATAGCTGCCGAGGAACTCGAGCCCTTTCACCTCGACGGAGTTTTCAAGCAGCTTCTGGCCGACGAAATAGAGCGAGGTGGCGACGCCAAGCACACCCATCGCCAGCCCAATGGCGCCGCCGGTCATGTCCTTGATCGATTCCTGGATGCGCTGGTCGATGTTGTCGGGAGCGGGCGTGCTGCCGCCGGTCGACGCATGCTGGGCATGGAAATGCGTGTGGTTGCCGTCGAGCAGCGCCTCGTTGAAACGGCTGTCCAGCCAACCGCGCCATTTGCGGTGCAAGGTTACCGAGACAAGGTTGCGGACGCCCGTGAAGCCGGCGTCCTTGAGCACCACCAGCAATACGAGGATGCCGGCGTTGACCAGCAGTGTGCGCAGCGGCGTGATGTTGGCGGCGTCGTGGAAGAAGGCGATCGAATTGACCAGTTCACCGGACGCTTCGGCGAACCAGACGCCTGCCTTGCTGGATGCCGCGGTGAGCAGTGCGATCACCACCGTCAGCGTCCAGGCTTCCTTCCAGCGATCCGAGATCCAGTAGGCTCGCATGAGCCCCCAGAAACTGCGCATCGAGGATACCGGCGTCAAAAGCGACTGCCCTGCGGCGCCGCGGTGTAGTCCATCCGGTACTGACTCCTGCGATCGTCTGCCGATCCGAATCACGATCCCGCCCAAACCTTTTTTCTTTTGTTACGGATGGTAACACCAATTGATCATTTTCTATTAATTTTTGTAGGGGGTCAGCCGGATTGTGGTGGCGAGCGTGTCAGCAAGGCAACAGGACGGGCTTTCCCAGGGTCGCGCGGAAGCCGACCAAAGGGCAATTTAACGTAATAATGTCAAATGATTACCCGATGGCGAGGCGAGACGTCTCCACCTTCCCTTGGGGAAAGCATTTACACGGTATCGTTACTTCTTTTGGCTTACCCGGCAGGCCGATTTCTAGCGGCGGACCATCCGAATTTGCGAAAACACGCCGTGCTGGATGCCTGATTCCTTGCCGCCGGTTATCTTTGCTGGCAGCCGGAAATGGCCCGTGATCGGCTCAGCCGACCATATCCAACTCGCCACGCGCCTTGGCGGCCGCCACCTGACGGATCGCGTCAGCCAGGGTGTCGGCATCCTGCGCGCCCATCACGGCATATTTGCCTTCGAGCAGGAAGCACGGCACGCCTGATATGCCCATGCGCGCGGCGGTAGCGATCTCGGTGCGCACCGCCTCGACATCGGCGTCGGTCGGCAGCAGTGTCTCCGCGACAGACGCATCCATGCCGGCCTCGCGGGCGGCCTCGATCAGGACGGCATGGTCACCAATGTTGACGCCTTCCTCGAAATTCAACTGGAACAGGCGGCGCACCAGACTGTTCTGTACGGCCTCACCGGCGGCGCCGGCCCAGCGGATCAGGCGATGCGCGTCCAGAGTGTTGGGCGCCACCTTGATGGCGTTGAAGGCAAAGGAAATGCCCTCGGCCTCGCCAAGTGGCTCGATGCGGGCGTGAATTTCACGAATGCGCTCATCGCTGCCGAACTTGGCCAGCATGTATTCACGGCGATCCTTGCCCTGCGGCGGAATGGTCGGATCGAGCTGGAATGGCCGCCAGCGTATGTGCACTTCGACATCGCCGGCCGCGGCGACCGCCTTGTCCAGCCGCTTCTGGCCAATGAAGCACCACGGGCAGACGACGTCCGACACCACATCGACGGTAATGGCGTTCGCTTCGCTCATCTCGATCTCCGGATTTTCAGTTCGGCTTGCGCCACCAGCTTGGCAGTTGATAACCGAATATGGGCGTCTTCTTCGGATGTTCCAGGTAATTCCAGTAAGCAAGCCATTGCTGCGTGTTGTACTGCATCGGCACCATGTAGTTGCCCGAGATCAGCAGCCGGTCGAGCACGCGGACCGCGGCGACATAGTCCTCCTTCGAGCGAGCCCGCAGCATTGCCTCGATCGCGGCATCGATCGCCGGGTCGGCGACGCCGGCGAGATTGAACGATCCTTCGGTCTTGGCGGCGTTGGACGACCAACGCCCTATCTGCTCGATGCCTGGGGAGAGCGAATTGTTGAAGCCGCTCGAGCCGACCAGCACCTCGAAATCGAAACGCTGCTTGCGCGACTGGATCTGGTCGCCGTCGAGGCTGCGAATGGTGACGTTGATGCCGATCTTCTCCAATGTGCGCTGGTAGATACCGGCCAGGCGCTCCTCGTCTTGCGAAGAGGTCATGATCTCGAAACCGAATGGCTTGCCGTCGGGATCGAGCATCGTGCCGCCCTGCAGGTGGTATCCGATGCTTTTCAGGAGATCGAAAGCCGTCTTCAACACCTTGCGGTCCTGGCCCGAACCATCGGTCACCGGCGGTTTCCAGGTGCCGTCCATCACGTCGGACGGCACACGGCCGGGGTAGGGCGCCAGCAGCGCCTTTTCCCTGTCGTCGGCCGGATGGCCGAGCGCGGACAGCTCGGAGTTCTGCCAATAGCTCATCGTGCGCGCGTATTTGCCGCCGAACAGGTTCTTGTTGGCCCATTCGAAATCGTAAAGCATGCCGAGCGCGCGCCGAACCACCGGATTGGAGAACTTTGGCAGCCTGGTGTTGAACAGAAACCCGGTCACGACGGGCGGAATGCCGGTGTCGAAGGTTTCAGAGACCACCTCGCCCTTGTGAAAGGCGGGGAAGTCGAGATCGCGCTCGCGCTTGACCGGATCGCCGTCATCGTCGATGGCGCAAAGGCCTTTCTTGAACGCTTCGAGCTTGGCGTTGGCGTTGAGGAAATATTCGATGGTGATCTGGTCGTAATTGTCGAAGCCGCGCTTGGCGGGAACGTCCTTGCCCCAGTAGTCGGGATTGCGCTTGAAGACGACGCGCTGGCCGGGCTGCACCTGCGCGATCGTGTAGGGACCGCTGCCGATCAACGGCTTCAGCGTCGTCCTGTCGAACGTGTCCATGGCGAAAGCGTGCCTGGGGATGATCGGCGTCAGCGCGATGATCAGTGGAAACTCGCGATCGGCCTTGTCGTTGAAGGTGAAGCGTACGCTGTGGTCGCCGGTCTTTTCCAGCTTGGCGATCCTGGCCATGCGGTCGCTGTAGGGCGGACGGCCCTTTTGCGTGTAGGCATCATAGGTGAACAGCACGTCGTCGGGTGTCACCGGCTGCCCGTCGGACCATTTGGCCTTCGGGTTGAGATGGAATTCAATGCTCTTGCGCTCCGGGTCCATGTCGGCGCTGTCCGCCAGCAGCCCATAGAGGGTAAAGGCCTCGTCCGCATTGCGCTGCATCAGCGGCTCGAAGACTAGGTTGCCGAAGATCGTGTCCATCATGCCGCGCGCCGTCGTGCGCAGGCTCTTCAGGATGAAAGGGTTGAGGTTGTCGAAACTGCCGACGACGCAATAGGTGATGTTGCCACCCTTCGGCGCGTCGGGATTGACGTAGCTGAAATGGGTGTAGTCCGGCGGCAGGGCCGGTTCGCCCTGCATCGCAATGGCGTATTTTGGCGCCGAAAGCGCTGGCTGCGGCAGGGTGAGAAACGATATCGCGGTGATCAGCCAAACAAGAACGCGGCCCATGACCGTCTCCTTAACAGGTCGGCTTGATGATTCGCTGCGCACACTAGCATGAGGCGGCTGCGTGCCGGCCAATGGTGTCATCAAGAATTACAAGTGGGCGGGCTGGATTCGACACCGCTTGCAGTGTAACACGCCGTCCGAAGTCATTCTGTTGCCTCATTTCGGCAACAGGTAGCTGGACCACGCGGCGCGAAAAAGCCGGTCCCGGGATTATTTGAGAGGAAGTGCACGACATGACGAGCCTGAACAGCAATGCGTACCGCCTTTCGGTCATGGCCGCGGGCGTTGTCGGCTTTCTGGGTGCAGGGCTTCCCGCTGCTTCCGCACAGCAGCAGCCGCAGATTCCACAGGGCTGGTTCAAGGCCTGCACCAAGCAGGAAGACGTCGACATCTGCAACGTCCAGAATATCGTCACCGCGGGCAACGGCCAGCTCGTCACTGGTGTCAGCCTGATCGAGCTCAAGGGCAAGGTGAACCGCAAGGTGTTCCAGGTGACGGTCCCGACGGGCCGCCTCGTGCCTCCCGGCATCGGCCTGCAGATCGACACCGGCAAGGCGCAGAAGCTCGACTATGTCATCTGCTTCCCGGACCGTTGCGTGGCCGAAGTGCCGCTGACCGACCAGCTTGTCGCCTCGTTCAAGAAGGGCCAGGGGATCACGCTGACCTCGATCAATTTCCAGAACCAGGCCAACCCGATCAAGATCGCGCTGCAAGGCTTCAGCGGCGCCTATGACGGCCCGCCGCTGCAGCAGTCGGACATCGAGGACCGTCAGAAGAAGCTGCAGGACTTCGTCGCCAAGAACAACCAGGACTTCGCCAAGAAACTCAAGGACGAACAGGACAAGGCGAAAACCGCCAACTGATCACCGGCATCGGGCCAATACCGAAGCCAAAGAAAAAGCGGGGTCATGCCCCGCTTTTTTCGTTCCTGGCCGCATCCGGAATGCCGGAAAATCAGTGCCTGGACTGCCGTTTCGGCTCGTAGCGCCCGTCCGGCCTCTTGTCGAACATCTCCTTGATCTGCGGATGACGAACCGGCTCGCCCGACTGATCCGCCAGCAAATTCTGCTCGGATACGTAAGCGATGTATTCGGTTTCCGAATTCTCGGCGAGCAGATGGTAGAATGGCTGATCCTTGCGTGGCCGCACGTCCGCGGGGATGGCCTCGTACCATTCGTCGGTGTTGGCGAATTGTGGATCGACGTCGAAAATGATGCCACGAAACGGAAACAACCGGTGGCGAACCACCTGTCCGATCGCGAATTTGGCCGTTTTCATCGTACTCACCACTGAATTGCTTGGCTTTATTTGGCGCAGACTCCGAGTCAATTCAATCCCGAAGCGTTTTTAGCGTGTTCAAGCTACGCAGCACGCTGAGCAAAGTTTTTGCTTGAAGTCGCGAAGTCGCGGCAAAATCCGCAAGGTCGTTAGCTTCGCCGCACCGGCTTTCGCAGGCCACCCGCAAGTGCTGCAAAGCCGCTGCCGGGACGAAGTCCCTCGCGCATGAAAAAGGCACGCAGCGGTGCAACGCCCCCGAGCACGCCGAGACCGGCACCGCGCGCCATCTGCGCCGGCAGCATGTCGGAAAGCAGCGACATGTTGAGCAGATTGACAGCGCTGCTGCGCGCCAGAATGTCGGGCCGGCGTTTGAAATCGTAAGCGGCCAGCGCCTTGGCCGTGCCAGGGTCGTCACGATTTTCTATCGCGATTCCAACAAGATCGTCAATGTCCCTGATGCCCAGGTTGAGACCTTGCGCGCCGATCGGCGGGAACACATGGGCGGCCTCGCCGACAAGCGCCACCCGATGCCGGGCAAAGCGCAGGGGGGTCACGGTCGAAAGCGGATAAATCTGGCGGCCCGGCTCCACGGTCACCCGGCCCAGCATCGACTGCATCTGCTGCTCGACCCGCAACGAGAGCGCTGCGTCGTCCAATGCAGCCAGTTCCCTGGCGGTCTCCGGCTTGACCACCCAGACGAGGCTCGAGCGATCGCCGGGCAGCGGAACCTGCGTGAACGGACCGGTCTCTGTATGGAACTCCGTCGAGGTGAAAGCGTGGTCGCGGCTATGATGGAAGTTCAGGACGAGCGCGGCTTGAGGATAGGAGCGCGACGCGGTCGAAATGCCCGCTGCCTCGCGGGCGGGCGACAGGCGCCCATCGGCGGCGACCGCCAGCGACGCGCCGACCTCGCTGCCGTCGGCGAGGGCGGCATGGGTCATGTCTGCGTCGAGATGCCAGGTCTTGACCATCGATATCACCCGTTCGATCCCGGGATGCGCGGCAACCTTGCTGGCCAGTGCTGGGCCGAAGACGGCGTTGGGCAGATTGAGCCCGAACTGGTCCTCATCGATCTCGCTGGCGCGGAAGGTGACGACGGGACTGCGGATCAGCCGGCTGGTCGCATCGACGATGCGCATCACTTTCAGGGGGGCGGCCTTGGGCTTGACGTCTTCGAGCACGCCGAGCCGCTCAAGCACCATCAAAGCGGGGTTCATCAGGGCCGTGGTGCGCCCGTCGGGGACCGAAGCTTCCGGCCCGACGAGCGTTACCCGGAAACCGGCATCGGCGAAGGCAAGTGCCGCGATCAGCCCCGCCGGCCCTGTGCCGGCGACCAATATCCGTGCTGTTTGCTTCCGCTCCAAGATCGGTTTCCGGCTTGCTGTGCGAGGCTGGCCACCCGGCCTGCCAGTTGCTGAGCATATAGGTCAGATCATGCGGCTTGATCAACGCGGCGATTCGGCCCATTCGGTTGTCATGACCGGCCACCAGGACGACTTCAGCCATCTCGACCGCGCCGGCCGCGCCACGGCCGACATTGCACGCAACCCGCGCTTGACGGTCAACGTCGTTGTCGGCGCCGGCATCGCGCTTGCCTGGCTGTTCCTGGCCGCGATGGCGATCCGGGGCGCCGAGACCGGCGGCAGCGCGCCCGGCGACGCTCTGCTGCGCCACCTGCCGCAACTGCCGCTGCCAGATGTCCTGGAACGGTTCTTCGCGCTCTGCCTGTCGCCGGCGCCGCTGGAGGGAAGCATTGGCCCGCGCGCCCTAGCGCTCATCTTGATGTGGTTCCTGATGGCGATCGCGACGATGCTGCCTTCCGCGACGCCGATGATCCGCACCTATTGCGAGATCGCCGATACGGCACGGATCAAGGGGGAGCCCGTCGTCCACCCGCTGGTGCTGGTCGCAGGGTATCTCAGCGTCTGGTTCGTCGCCTCCGCGATGTTCGCGGTGCTGACGCTTGCGGTGCATGCATCCGCGACGTCCGGCCAGATGTACGATCCGGTGCTAGGCATCGCCGGCGCCTTCGCATTGCTGGTTGCCGGCCTCTACCAGTTCAGCGGCCTCAAGGAGGCCTGCCTGAAGAAATGCCGGAACCCGTTCTCGATCCTGTTTTCGAACTGGAGCGCGAGAGCCGTCCGCGTCTTCCGGCTCGGAATCACGCAGGGCTTATGGTGTTTCGGCTGCTGCTGGGCACTGATGCTGGTGATGTTCGCCGTCGGCGTCATGAACGTCTTCTGGATGGCGTTGATCGGTCTGTTCACGCTCATCGAAAAACAAGCGGCGAGCCGTCTTCCAACCCGGCTAGCCGGTGCGATACTGCTTGTCTGGGCAGCCGCGCTGCTAGTAGTCTCGCTTTGAGTGGGGGAAATTCAATGACAGATCCAGGCTGGGCAATGAAAGGAGAGCTCGTACTCTCCTGCAATTGCACGGTTTTTTGCCCTTGCGTGTTGTCGCTTGGCAGTCATCCGCCAACCGAGGGCTGTTGCCAGACCTGGGCGGGTTTCCGTATCGATGCCGGTCATTTCGGCGAGGTCGACCTCTCCGGCCTCAACCTGGGGCTGGTCATGGAAATCCCCGGCTACATGAGCCGCGGCAACTGGACCGCGGGCCTGTTCATCGACAAGCGCGCCTCGATCTACGCCGTCAAGGCGCTGACCAAGATCTTCACCGGCAAGGCGGGCGGGACAACGTCGCTGCTGTCGATCCTCGTCGGAAAATTCCTGGGCGTCGAACAGGTCCCGATCACCTATGAGACGCGGGACAAGACGCGCATCTTCCAGATACCGAAGATCATCGACGGGGCGGTGACGCCGATAGCGGGCAAGGATCGCGAGAAGGATACGGTGATCAGCAATTCAGAATACTGGATCGCGCCGGAGATCATCGTGGCCAAATCCGACAAGAGCAAGATGCGGGCCTTTGGCCGCAACTGGAATTTTGCAGGCCGCTCGGCCGAAATCTGCAAGCTGGATTGGCGGGGCCCGTGAGCAAGAACACAACGCCCAGGAATTTGGCGCCCAGGAATCTGGCGGCCAGGAATTCGGCGGCCAGGAAAGCCGCGAAGAAGATCACGGACCGGATTCCGCGGCCAAGGAAGAAGGTCACCTGGCCGCAGGCAAGGGCGTTCTCCGTCCATCTGCTGACGGCCTCGGGCTCGTTCCTTGCCTTCCTATCGCTGGTGGCGGCGAGCGAGGAGCGTTGGACGGCCATGTTCTGGTGGCTTGGGCTGGCGCTGTTCGTCGACGGCATCGACGGGCCGATCGCCAGGAAGCTCGAGGTCAAGGAAATCCTGCCGACCTGGTCGGGCGAACTGCTCGACAACATCATCGACTACGTGACCTATGTGCTGATCCCGGCCTTCGCGCTTTACCAACGCGGCTTCATGGGCGAGGGCCTGTCGTTCCTGTCGGCGGCGATCATCGTCGTCTCCAGCGCAATCTACTATGCCGACACCGGCATGAAGACGAAGGAGAATTTCTTCAAGGGGTTCCCCGTCGTCTGGAACATGGTGGTGTTCACGCTGTTTGTCATCGAGCCGGGACAATGGGTTTCGTTCGCGGTGGTGGTGGTGGCCGGCATCCTGACCTTCGTCCCGATCAATTTCATTCACCCGGTGCGGGTGGTGCGGCTGCGGCGCATCAATCTCACAATGACGCTTTTGTGGTGCGCTTTCGGCGCGCTTGCGCTTGCTCAGGCGGCTCTCGCGGCCTTCTACGACCAGATCGGCGTGCTTGGCGAACAGGTCGGCACGTTCACCAAGATCGGCATTTCCGTTACCGGGCTTTACCTCGCCTGTATCGGTGGCATCATGCAGTTCTTTCCAAATCTTGGTGCCAAGAAGGCCTGACCAGCCCACGTCTCGAGGAAGCCCATCCATGTCCAAAGCGATCCGCATCCACGCCCATGGCGGCCCGGAAGTTCTGACCTACGAGGATGCCGATCCCGGCCAGCCGGGTTCGGGGCAGATCCTGGTCAGGCATACGGCGATCGGTCTCAATTTCATCGATGTCTATCATCGCTCCGGCCTCTATCCGCCGCCGGGCGGATTTCCGCTCATTGCGGGCAGCGAGGCCGCCGGGGTGGTGCTGAAGGTGGGGCAGGACGTCGACTGGCTGAAGCCGGGCGACCGGATCGCCTATGCGGTGACGACAGGTGCTTATGCCGAGGAGCGCGTCATCGATGCCAGCCGGGTCGTCAAGGTTCCGGATGGCATCAGCGACGAACAGGCCGCGGCAATGATGCTGAAAGGCATGACCGCCGAATATCTCCTGCGCCGGACCTTCAAGGTGAAAGCAGGCGACACGATCCTGTTTCATGCCGCAGCCGGCGGCGTCGGGCTCATTCTCGGCCAATGGGCGAAACATCTGGGCGCAACCGTCATCGGCACGGCAAGCTCGGCCGACAAGATCGAGCTCGCCAGGGCACACGGCTTCGACCATGTCATCAATTACAAGGAACAGGATTTCGTCGCCGGCGTCGCGGCCATCACGGGCGGCAGGAAATGCGACGTCGTCTACGATTCAGTGGGCAACGATACTTTTCCGGCCTCGCTCGACTGCCTGAGGCCGCTCGGCATGTTCGTCAGCTTCGGCCAATCCTCGGGACCGATCCCGCCATTCTCGATGTCGCTGCTGGCCCAGAAGGGCTCCTTGTTCGCCACGAGGCCGACGCTGTTCGTCTACAACGCAAAGCGCGAGGACCTTGACGCCTCGGCGGCGGCCCTGTTCGAGGTGGTGCTGAGCGGCGCCGTCGAGATCAAGATCAATCAGCGTTATGCGCTGAAGGATGCAGGCAAGGCGCACTCGGATCTCGAAGGCCGCAGGACCACCGGAACGACAATTCTCGTTCCTTAGTCCCGCCAGCCTTGTTATCCCTTGAATTTCCGCTGAAATTCTTGAAGCTCTTTCAAGACGCGTGCCGCTTTCCGTTGAGAGCCGGCGGCGCCTACCATGCTTGCGGGAACACAGAACATATCCGGCAATACGGATGGGAGGCACTGTGAGTGCAAATCATGATGGGGCGAACCTGCTCGAGGTTCGTGGCCTGACCAAGATATTCGGCACACTGACGGCGTGCGATCATATCGATCTCAACATCGCCAGAGGTGAAATCCACGCGCTGCTCGGCGAGAACGGGGCCGGCAAGTCGACGCTGGTCAAGATGCTGTTCGGCTCGCTGGAACCCAATTCCGGTGAGATTTTCTGGAACGGCCAGGCGGTCCGGATCACCAGCCCGGGTGCTGCCAAAAAGCTCGGCATCGGCATGGTGTTCCAGCATTTCTCGCTGTTCGAGGCGCTGACGGCGGCCGAGAACATCGCGCTGTCGCTGGATGACGGCTCGCCGATCAGCAGCATCGCCGCCAAGGCGAGGGCGCTTTCCTACAGCTACGGCCTGCCGCTCGATCCTGAATCGCTGGTCGGCGACCTGTCGGTCGGCGAGCGCCAGCGCATCGAGATCATTCGCTGCCTGCTGCAGACGCCGCAACTCATCATCCTCGACGAGCCGACCTCGGTGCTGACGCCGCAGGAGGCCGACAAGCTGTTCGAGACGCTGGAGCGGCTGCGCGCGGAAGGCAAATCGATCCTCTACATTTCGCACCGGCTGGAAGAGGTCAAACGCATCTGCGACCGCGCTACCGTGCTGCGGCACGGCAAGGTGGTCGGCCACTGCAACCCGCGCGAGGAGACGGCGTCATCGCTGGCCCGCATGATGGTCGGCAACGAGGTGCAGGCCGTGGTGCGCGCACCGGTCGAGGGGATCGACACCGCGCAGCCGCTGCTCGAAATCCGCAACCTCACCCGCAAACCGGCAACGCCGTTCTCCATTCCGCTCAAGAACATCAGCTTGAATGTCCGCGCCGGCGAGGTGATCGGCATCGCGGGCGTCGCCGGCAATGGCCAGGGCGAGTTCTTTGAATCCGTTTCCGGGGAAGTCCTGCAACAGGATTCTGCCTCGGTGCGCATCCGCGGCAAGGATGCCGGTGGCCTCACCATCACCGGGCGGCGGCTGCTGGGCGCCGCCTTCGTGCCGGAAGAGCGCCTCGGCCATGGCGCGGCACCGCGCATGAAACTTTCGGAGAACCTCCTGCTGTCGCGCCATGCAACCGACGGCAAGGCCTTTGTCGGCACCGGCGGCATGGTGAAGAGCGCTGCTGTCTACGCCGCCGCCCAACGCATCATCGAAGCGATGGATGTGCGCAAGAGCGCGCCGGATCCAGAAGCCGCGGCACTTTCGGGCGGCAATCTGCAGAAGTTCATCGTCGGCCGCGAACTCGACCGCCGGCCCAGCGTCATAGTGGTCAACCAGCCGACATGGGGTGTCGATGCCGGTGCCGCCGCTCACATCCGGCAGGCGCTGATCGAACTGTCGCGCAGCGGATCGGCGGTGCTGGTCATCAGCCAGGATCTCGACGAGCTGTTCGAGATATCGGATGCCATCGCGGTCATGCACAATGGCGAACTTTCCAAGCCGCTGCCGATCGCCGAAGCAACTTTCGAGAAGATCGGCTTGCTGATGGGCGGTGCCGAGCCCGGCCACGCCGAACACACGCTGGAGACGGCATGATGCGCCTCGAACTCGTCAAACGCCCGCAGCGCTCGGCGCTGTTTTCGGCACTTTCGCCGTTCATCGCCTTCGCGCTGACCATCATTGCCGGCGCGGTTCTGTTCGCGCTGCTCGGCGTCAACCCGCTGACCGCGTTCCGCATCTATTTCATCGAGCCGATCAGCCAGGTCTGGCAGTTGCATGAGCTGGCGATCAAGGCGGCGCCGCTGATCCTGATCGGCGTCGGCCTGTCCGTCTGCTACAAGGCCAACATCTGGAACATCGGCGCCGAAGGCCAGTTCGTCTTCGGCGCCATCTTCGGCTCCGCCATTCCGGTGCTGTTTCCGCAATTCGAAGGGCCGCTGGTGCTGCCGCTGATGCTTCTGCTCGGCATGGTCGGTGGCGCGGCCTATGCGGCGATCCCGGCGCTTTTGAAGACCAGGTTCAACACCAACGAGATCCTGACCAGCCTGATGCTGGTCTATGTCGCCCAACTCTTCCTCGACTGGCTGGTGCGCGGCCCATGGCGCGATCCACAGGGCCATGGTTTTCCGCAGACGATCCAGTTCGGCGACTCGGCCATTCTGCCGGAACTGATGCCGGACGCCGGACGCGCCAATTGGGGTTTCGTCTTCGCGCTGGTAGCCGCGGTGCTGATCTGGTTCCTGATGGGCCGCATGCTGAAAGGCTTCGAGGTCCGCGTGCTCGGCTCCAGCCCGAGGGCAGGGCGCTTCGCCGGCTTTGGCCTCAGCCGGATGGTGTTCTTCGCCTTCCTGCTGTCGGGCGCGCTGGCAGGTCTTGCCGGCATCTCGGAAGTTTCCGGCGCGATCGGGCAATTGCAGCCGGTGATTTCGCCCGGCTACGGCTTCACCGCCATCATCGTGGCGTTCCTTGGCCGGCTCAATCCGCTCGGCATCGTCGCCGCCGGCCTGGTGCTGGCGCTGACCTATCTCGGTGGCGAGGCGGTGCAAAGCGCGCTCGGCATTTCCGACAAGGTGGCGCGCGTCTTCCAGGGCATGCTGCTGTTCTTCGTGCTCGGCTGCGACACGCTCATCCATTACCGCATCCGCCTGATCGGCCTGGCGCTGACGAAACAGGAAGCTCCTGCAAAGCTCGAGGCCGCGCCAAAGTTGAAGGAAGCCCGCTGATGGACATCACCGTCAACATCCTCCTGACCATCGCCACGGCGGCGACGCCGCTGTTGATCGCGGCGATCGGCGAACTGGTGGTCGAACGTTCCGGCGTGCTCAATCTGGGCGTCGAAGGCATGATGATCATGGGCGCGGTCGGCGGCTTTGGCGCCGGCTACCTGACCGGCTCGCCCTGGATCGGCCTTTTGGCGGCGATCGCCATGGGGGCGGCGTTTTCGCTGCTGTTTGCCGTCATGACGCTGTCGCTGGCCACCAACCAGGTGGCGACCGGCCTGTCGCTGACGCTGCTCGGCCTCGGCCTCTCCGGCATGATCGGGACCAGCTTCGTCGGCCAGCCCGGCGTCAGGCTGCCCAATCTCGATATTCCCGGCCTCAGCTCCATACCCATCGTTGGCAGGCTGCTGTTCGGCCAGGACCCGATCTTCTACATCTCGATCGCGCTGACGGCCGCCGTGATGTGGTTCCTGTTCAAGACCCGCACCGGGCTGACGCTGCGCTCGATCGGCGACAGCCACACCTCTGCGCATGCGCTCGGCATCAAGGTCATCCGCTACCGCTACCTCTCGGTCATCTTCGGCGGCGCCTGTGCCGGCCTCGCCGGCGGCCATCTGTCGCTGGTCTACACGCCGCAGTGGGTCGAGAACATGAGCGCGGGCCGCGGCTGGATCGCGCTGGCGCTGGTGGTGTTCGCGTCATGGCGCCCGTGGCGGGTGCTGGCCGGCGCCTACATCTTCGGCGCGGTGTGGATCGGCCAGCTTCATGCACAGGCTTTTGGCATTCCAGTGCCCTCGCAGATGCTTTCTTCTCTGCCCTATCTGGCAACCGTCGTGGTTCTCGTTCTAATCTCGCGCAACAAGCGTCTGACGATGATGAACACGCCGGCATCCCTGGGGCAGCCATTCGTTCCGGATCGTTGACAATAATAAAAAACAGGAAGCTCCAAGGCTTAACACAGAGAGGTAACACAATGAAAAAACTGCTTATTGCCCTGATGACGACGACAGCGGCTTTGTCGCTGGCGGTGTCAGCTGAGGCTGCCGACAAGTTGAAGGCCTGCTGGGTCTACACCGGCCCGATCGGCGATTTCGGCTATTCCTACCAGCATGATCAGGGCCGGCTCGAAGTCGAGAAGGCGCTCGGCGACAAGGTCGAAACCGCATATCTGGAAAACGTCTCCGAAGGCCCCGATGCCGACCGTGCCTTCGAGCGGCTGGCGCGTGAAGGCTGCAAGCTGATCTTCGGTACCTCCTTCGGCTTCATGGACGCCGAAGTGAAGGTCGCCAAGAAGTTCCCGAAGGTGATGTTCGAGCACGCCACCGGCTACAAGACCGCTGACAATCTCGGCATCTACAATGCGCGCTTCTATGAAGGCCGCTACGTGCTCGGCCAGATCGCCGCCAAGGAATCGAAGTCCGGCGTCGCCGGCTACATCGTTTCCTTCCCGATCCCGGAAGTGGTGATGGGCATCAACTCCTTCATGCTCGGCGCGCAGTCGATCAACCCGAACTTCAAGGCCAAGATCGTCTGGGTGAACTCGTGGTTCGATCCGGGCAAGGAAGCGGATGCCGCCAAGGCCCTGTTCGACCAGGGCGCCGACATCATTGTCCAGCACACCGATTCGACCGCCGCCCTGCAGGTGGCCGAGGAGCGCAAGCTGCACGGCTTTGGCCAGTCTTCCGACATGATCAAGTTCGCGCCGAACGCGCAGCTGACCTCGCTGACCGACGAATGGGGTCCGTACTATATCAGCCGGGTCCAGGCGGCCATCGACGGCACCTGGAAGCCGGACAATGTCTGGCTCGGCATCAAGGACGGCGCGGTGAAGCTTGCGCCCTACACCAACATGCCCGACGACGTGAAGGCGATGGCCGAGGCGACCGAGAAGAAGATCGCCGGCGGCTGGAACCCCTTCACCGGACCGATCGCCAAGCAGGACGGCTCGGCATGGCTGAAGGACGGCGAAGTCGCCGACGACGGCACGCTTCTCGGCATGAATTTCTACGTCAAGGGTGTCGACGACAAGCTGCCGCAGTAAGCTTGCACGGATCTCGAACGGAAAAGGGCGCCGCGCGGCGCCCTTTTTCATTCGGCGGGTTGGGTTCGGCCGGGGGCCGTCCGATATCTTGCCAGCACGGTTTCCACTGCGTGGCCAAGCCATGTCTTGAGCAGCCGTTGGGCGGGCCGTTCCCAGTAACGCCAGACCGCCCAGGAGGCGGCGAGCAGAACCGCGATGCAACCGAACGCCGCGAGCCATTTGCCAACCAACGGTGCGGCGGCATCGATGGCGAGATAGCCAATGTTCTGGTGCAGGAGGTAGAGCGGGTAGGTCAGCCCGCCGAGCGCCATCGTCAGAGCGGACGGCCTGACATGATTGCGCAGCAGGACCGCGCCGATCAACGCGCCATGCATGACGACATTGGCGGCCCAGAGAGGGCGCTGCGAAACGGCGAGGCCATATTCGTTCAGCATCCAGTGCTGCGTCACCGAAAGCGTGCCGCAGGACAACAGGAACGCTGCGCCAAGCAGCAGCAACGCCGGCCAAGACCGGCCGTGTGCATGCAGATGGTGGACCAGCACGCCAGCGGCGAAAAACGGGCCGAACTCGGTGATGAACAACAGCCTTGCCGCGTGACTGCCGACGAAGAATTCGTTCAATGCCGATATCGCCAGCCAGACGAAGATCAGCCCAAGCTTGCGCTTCTGAAAAACGCCGGTGAGCAGGGCCAGCGTGACCCATCCGTAGAAAACCAGTTCAAGCACGATCGACCAGTAGACGCCGTCCATGAAAGGCTGGCCGAGGGCCGGCGCGAACATCGACACGTTGGCGGCATACTGCCTGAGAGAGGTTGCAAACAGCGGTGCGCCGACCGAAGCGATGACGATGAAGGTAATCGTCATGCAAAACAGGAAGCCTGGATAGAGGCGAACGAAACGGGCGATCGCAAACTGGTACCAGCTGCGGGTTTCCGCCGACCACGCGATGACGAAGCCGCTGATCAGAAAGAACAGATTGACGCCGAGATAGCCGTAGATGGCGAATGGCGCGGCATCGGGATAGCCTACGGCAAGTACACCTTCGGCGGCCGCGCCACGAAAGAAATAGTGGAAGAGCACAACGGCAAGTGCCGCGGCCAGCCTGAGCAGGTCCAGCGTCGCGATGTAATCCTGCCCGGCAGGTCTGGTATCCATCCGAATTCCCGCATTTATGGTCCTGAGACCATAGTGCGGATCGCGGCTCAGCGGGTTAAGAGGCCTGAACCATCGCGAAATTTGGTAAATGGCGGCAGAAGCATCCGACCGGGAGCAATTGTCTGTTACGCAGTTCCGTGACCGCCTTCACAGACGCATTCGCCTTTTTACTTACATGCTCATCTTGCGACCCGGACAAAATTGGCCGGCGTTACGAACGTCAGCAGGAGAAAGTCTTATGCAATTGAATAAAAAGCTCCTAGCCATTATTGGCAGGCGAATTCCAGCCATCTATGACGTCATTCCGCGCGGACCACAGGGGCGGCTTGCACAAATCGCCCTCAATCCTCAGCCGCTCCCGCCTCACGAGCTGGGTGCCGCCATAGCCGACGAATTCGTGCGCCACGCATGGATCGCCGAGCGCGGCGGGCAAGACATGAAAGGGGTGCTGAGCGACCTCGATGATTGGTGCCCGACGCCGCCAAAGCTGCCGAAGCTGCCTCCGTGGTGGGGACCGTTTCCGGAGCCCGAGCCGCGGCCCGAGTGGTTCGTGGATTACCATCTGGGATTTGCCGCGAGGCTGTCGGTGATCGAAGGCCAGTCCGCCGGCTCGCGGCTGGACAAGACCCTCAACCAGGGCATCGACCGGTCCCTGTCTGCAATCGAGGACGTGAAGCTCTGACGAAAACATTGCCAAAACGAGGGCGCCGTAAAGGCGCCCTTTCGGCAGATCGAGGCTGTCAGACCGCCGAACCGTAGAGATCGTAGGCGTCGGCACGGTCGATCTTGACGGTGACGATGTCGCCGGCGCGCAACGGACGGCGCGACTGGATGTGGACCGAGCCGTCGATCTCGGGCGCGTCGTATTTGGTGCGGCCCTTTGCCGATGTGCCGTGCGCTTCGTCGATCAGCACCGGCAGGCGCTTGCCGACTTTCTTGGCGAGCTGCGTCGCCGAGATCTTCTGCTGGCGCTGCATGAAACGATGCCAGCGCGCTTCCTTGATCTCCTGCGGCACCTGTTCGAGGCCGAGATCGTTGGAGCGGGCGCCCCGGACCGGCTCGTATTTGAAGCAGCCGGCGCGGTCGATTTTTGCCTCGTCCAGCCAGTCGAGCAGCATCTCGAAATCGTCGTCCGTCTCACCGGGGAAGCCGACGATGAAGGTCGAGCGGATGGCGAGATCGGGGCACACGTCGCGCCAGCCGCGGATGCGCTCGAGCGTCTTTTCGCCGTGCGCGGGCCGGCGCATGTTCTTCAGCACCTGCGGCGAGGCATGCTGGAACGGGATATCCAGATAGGGGAGGATTTTTCCCTCGGCCATCAGCGGGATGACGTCGGCGACATGCGGGTAGGGGTAGACGTAGTGCATGCGCACCCAGATGCCGAGCTTGCCCAGTTCCTGCGACAAATCGAGGAATTTCGCTCGCACTTCGCGATCGCCGAACATCGACGTCTGGTACTTGATGTCGATGCCGTAGGCGCTGGTGTCCTGCGAGATGACGAGCAGCTCCTTGACGCCGGCCTTGGCCAGCTTCTCGGCCTCGCGCAGCACGTCGGCCGCGGGCCGCGAGACGAGATCGCCGCGAAGAGCTGGAATGATGCAGAAGGTGCAGCGGTTGTTGCAGCCTTCCGAAATCTTGAGATAGGCATAGTGGCGCGGCGTCAGCTTGACGCCCTGCGGCGGCAAAAGGTCGATATAGGGATCGTGCGAAGGAGGAGCGGCCTCATGCACGGCGGCCATGACGCTCTCATAGGCCTGCGGCCCGGTGATCGCCAGCACGTTGGGATGCTTTTCGCGGATCACGTCCGGCTCGGCGCCGAGGCAGCCGGTGACGATGACCCTGCCGTTTTCCGACAGCGCGGAACCGATGGCGTTGAGCGACTCGTCGCGGGCGGAATCGAGGAAACCGCAGGTGTTGACGACGACAAGATCGGCGCCGTCATGCTTGCGGGCGATCTCATAGCCCTCGGCGCGCAACCGCGTGATGATGCGCTCGGAGTCCACAAGGGCCTTCGGGCATCCAAGGCTGACGAAACTGACGCGGGGGGCGGACATAGGCAAGTTTCCAATGGGGGTACGGGCCGAAACGGGTCCGGCCTCAAGTCGCTATAGATGTCGGTCTGAGGCGCTTGGCACAAGCCAATACGCGCGGCGCAATAGCATGGCTTGCCTGATCAAGCAAACCGGCCGACAGGCCAGTTCGTTGCGAAACGTCGCGGGCAGGGCTGCTCTCGCAGCGGTTAGTGGCCGCCTCCCGGTCCAAACCAGGGCGCCAGGAAGGCGAAGTGATCGGGGAATTGCTGCACGGCGCCATCAAGCAGCATCTTCACCGCGACGTAGAGGATGATCGCCAGGCCGATATAGGCGATCCAGCGGTATTTGTGCAGCAGGCGCGCGACAAACGACGCGGCAAAGCCCATCAGCGCGATCGACAAGGCCAGCCCGATGATCAGCACCGTCGGATGGTTCATGGCCGCTCCGGCCACGGCCAGAACGTTGTCGAGCGACATCGAAACGTCGGCGATGACAATCTGCCACGCGGCCTGCGAGAAGGTCTTGCTCGGTCCCTTGCCGCCAATGACGCCGTCCTTGTCGAAGTCGCCATTCGACAGCGCCTCGGTCGCGTCGCGCTCCTGCTCGTGGCTGACGCGCAGTTCCCGCCACATCTTCCAGCAGACCCAGAGCAGCAGCAGGCCGCCGGCGATGAGCAGAATGGGGCCGATGGTCAGCAGCCATTGCGTGATCAGGGCGAAAAAAATGCGCAGAACCGTGGCCGCCGCGATGCCGACGAGAATGGCCTGTTTGCGTTGGTTGGCGGGCAGGCCCGCCGCGGCGAGGCCGATGACGATGGCGTTGTCGCCGGCGAGCGCAAGGTCGATAGCGATGACCTGGAGAAGAGCAGATAAGCCCGCGGCAGTGAATATTTCCATCGACCAGGAGGCCCTTGCTCGTTCGTGCCGAGTGTTCGTCGTCGACTGTCCAGACGGGCCTAAAGGCATGGTCCGCTGGCGTCAAGACGCAGCAATGGACAACGCTTGAAACCACTTTCGTGGCCGTGGCATTACAGGGGTGTCAGCAATCGGCGGCGGACGAGCTAGTCGTAGAGATTGTACTTCGCCCAGTCGGTCTCGGGAATTTCGTCACCGATCCGGTAGCGGAGCTGGAGAACTTCCATATGATCCGGCCCGGTCTGGCATTTGAATTTCAGCCGGTACCATTGTCCCTTGCTGCGGAACGCCGCACCCGAGCTCTTGATCGCGTCGGCGCTCATCTCGGGCGTCGCGAAGGCATAGGCAACGACACGGTCGGCCTTGAACTTGCGATCGTCATGCGTGATCCGGTCCAGGACCTCGGCGTCGCAGCGCTGTTCGAGGCGGGTTTGCGGATCGAGCTTCATCAGTCCGGCACGCAATGCGTTGTCCATCGCGCTGGCCGGAAAAGCCAGCGCCAGGGACGCGATGGCCATCATGCAGGGTCTATTCATGGGCGGGACTAGCAGCATATTTTATCTGACAAATCAACCAAGCGGGGCGCTTCATGCTCGGCAAGCGCCCGCTTTCAGGGAGTCGGCGCAATCAAAATCTCGTGTCGGACTTCATCATGCGAAGCCTGCGGCCAACGGACCAGCGAAGCGCGGCCGGCATCGGTGAGACCGTAGAGACCGCGGTCGACACGCGCGAACCAACCATAGACATTGTGCTGCAGAATCTTCGGCGCGATCGGTGTCAAGGTCTTCAGGTCGCGCGGCCGCTTGGGTCCATCCATCATCGCGGCGGCGCAGGTGAGGGCGCTCTGGCGGTAGGCGGTCATGATCGGATTGCGCGTTCCGCCGCCCACGACCGGATCGCCGCGACGGCGCTGGTGCTCATCGACGATCCGGGACCGTTTGCGCGCATTCTTGCGCGGCGCCATTGCGACCGGGCTGAGCAGCACCTCGACCCGGTCGTTCGCGGTCACGCCGAGCAGGCCGAAGCCGAGCCGGCGGCAGAGATTGCGGAACCTGGCGTCGCTTTCGCGCCCCTTGCCGCGCGCCGACATGCGTGCCGCCAGCCACACTTCGTCGCAGGCGGCCGCACGGTCGACGCCTTGCAGCACCAGTTCCAGATTGAACTGCAGCTTCAGCTCGCAGATGACCACGACCGGCGGTTCACCCTCGCGCAGCGCGACGATGTCGCAGCCGCCGATTTCCCCTTTCACGACGAAGTCGAGACTTTCGAGGAACCGCTTCACCGGCGCATAGAGTGAGGTCTCGTTCATGCCGCAAGACTTAGCCGATTCGACGCAAAATGCTTGCCCGTGGAAAGGCGCCCTGGCCTCGAGGCAATCAGGCGATGCCGCCAATGTCGGGCAAGACCGGCGGTAACGGGCTGTGCTCCGTCGATGTCGGCTGCCGGGCTTCGGGGCCTGGCGCCACGCGATCCGATGGTTTCTTGCGGGGCATGAACGGATAGCCGACCTGGCCGAAATAGGTGGACGGGATCGGATCGTCGACGCCGTATTTGTCGGGCACCTTGTCGCCGGTGGCATTGTAGGTGCCGAACACCACATCGAGCAAAGGCAACTGCCCGGCGAAGTTCTTGTCATAGGCTTCGCGCTGGTTGGCATGGTGCCAGCGATGGAACTGCGGGCCGGCGATCAGCCACTTCAAGGGGCCGAACGGAATCCGCAGGTTCGAATGAACAAGCATCGTGTGCCCGAGATAGATAAGCGAAAAGACGGCGATCGCGCCTTCCGAGAAGCCAAGCAGAAGGATCGGCGTCAGCGATATCGCCTTGGTGACGATTGCGTCGACCGGGTGGGAGTGGAAGGCCCCGAGCCAATCCAGTTCCTCAATGCCGTGGTGAACCGCGTGGAACTTCCAAAGTGCCGGGATCTTGTGAAAGGCCCGATGCGCCCAGTAGACGCCGAAATCGGTGATCAGGATGATTTCGGCAACCTGGAGCCAGATGGGCTGGCCACTGACGGCCTGCGGTAGCGATTGCGGGATGAGGATTGCAGCGACGCCGAGGACACCCGCCGCCATGATGACCATGGCCATTTTGATGATGAAGGCGTTGAACATCAGATAGAGCAGATCGACACCAAGGCCCTTGCGGAAGATCTTCTGCGGCCGCTCGGCGAACAGATGTTCGAACGGAATGAAGATCAGCGCGCAGATCAACAGCGTCTTGATGCCAAAGATGTCCATTCGCCCGCCTATCGCCTTGTCTTTCGGCAGCGCCTCCAGCGCTTGCGATTTGCGAGAGAACCACATCTCTCCTTTCCAAAGGCTTGATGCCGATCTCCCGGTTATGCCGGGCATGGAGCAGCCGCTCCCGCCTGCGTGTCACATTGGTGTCGCACGCGGGCGATATATGGGGAACGCGCGGTCGACGAACGCAGCGTTACGCGCGTCCTCCCAGGACTAACCCCACCGGTCCCTGCCGGCGGGGTTTTTCGTTTCAAGGCCCATGTTGATCAAGAACCATGTTGGCGGCCGCGAGTTGTCCTTGCTATCGTGGCATTGCAGTCAGCAGGGGATGCCCATCATGGACGCAAATGAAATGAGTGCGATCGGTGACACCCTCATGAGGGTCGTTACGCCCGACATGTCTCCCAAGCAGCTCGTCAAGGCTGCCAAGAAGGAGCATCCCGGCGCCTCGAAGAAGGATATCGCCAGGGCGGCCTTCTTTTCGATCATCGCAAATGCGGATCAGGACATGGGCAAGGCGAGGAACCTGCAGGCATTTGCCATCGCCGAGCGCACCCAGAGATCCGACTGAGCAAATCGGACCGTCGCCGCACCGCAACGCTCCTCATCGCCGCGGATACGCCGCCCGGCCGGCGCCAAGCGCGAGCTTCAAGAGACCGTGTGGTCCAGGAGTTTGGTGGTCGGGTCACGACGGTGTTCGGAATTGGCGCGATCGATGCCTTCGACGGTGATCGCCATCGTCCCGTTCTCGATCCTCGCGATCCAACCCTTTGCCTTCATATACCAGAGATGAAACTCGAGATGCTCTCGCGGACAGCCTGACAGTCGTTCGAGCTCGACATCTCCAATGCCGGGATTGTTGACGTCCTGTCTGCGCTTTACATAAAGGAGCGCGAGCAGCCTGGCTTGAATGACGACGTCACGCTCCATGCCCTTGGTGTTTCCGGCTTCCTCGGACAACTCCCGGCTGAGCCCCGCATGGTCCTTGTACTGAATGTCGTACTGCGCACGTTTGACAGGGTCCTTGAGCGTGTTGTGGGCCTCTACGATTTCGCTGAAGCGTGCCTCATTGCCGGTGGCCTGATTGTCGGGGTGGTAACGCATGGCAAAATAACGAAACACCCGTTCCAATGTTTCGGAGTTGGCGTTTGGGCTGACTTCGAGAACTTCGTAGTAGTCAATGAACATAGCGGCGCTCCCTCAACGCAATCATATATTCATATTGGCTAAATAAAATAACGTCCAATGGACAAGTGCGGAACCAAAGCGGTTACGTCAGACCTTTGTTTACGGCTGTCAAGACTTTGGTCCGACGTCGATAGCCGGCTACCGCCTGGTGAAGAGAACGGTGGCCAGCACTGATTGGACGCGAGCGTTGGCTCATGCGTCGGTCTCAATGCTCCCGAATCAGCACAGGGGACCGGATGGGCGGCTGAGTATCGAGGAAAGCGTCCCGGTCTCGTCGTAGCGGTCTACGACGACCTACAACTTGGCAAGTACCGGTGCGATAAACGCGACTGCTTGTTGCCAATGCGTATTTTCGGGTGGAGGTCGTTCCTCCCCGCTTTCAAAATTTTTGTCGCTCCACCCGCATACATATGCCCGGGCCTGCGGATCGCGGACAATGAAGGCGATCAAGTTGGCCTGTAATGCAAGATAGACTGGCCGCCTTGGGTGACGGATGCCCGGCTTAGATAGGGCCTCATCCATGACGAACTTAGAGTAGGACCGTGCCGACATTATCGCCGCCGCCTGCCGGTAGGTAAGATTGCCAAGGGGCGGCTCACAGATTAGGCGTTCGATCGCGTCGATCTGGTTTTTGGTGGCGGGCGTGCCGTCATCGCCAGCAATCGGGACCGCGATGTCGGATATATGTGGGCGACCTATTCGAGGTTTCGTTGCGCCGCCAAAGAGCCAATCGAACAGACCCATGCCCCGGCCTCCCTGATGACAAATCAATCACAAAACCAGAAGGCGGGCAAATGGGGTGGTGGAGTGCGGCTCACCTACAACAAGCACTCACTCATGGCCTGCACGAGATCATTGTGGCTTTCAGGTCGGCGAGGATATCGCGGCCGAACGGAATCATCGTTCCTACCCTTCGAAATACCCCGGTTTTCGAAAGGATAATACCCGGCTTTCAACGGCATCAACCAGTGTCGAAATCGATCAATATGGATGCCTCGGCTTGACAAGACCATGCTTTTCCAGCGTCTTAGCGCATCAACTTCGATCGAAAAGCATGGGTATCTGGCGGAGGGAGTGGGATTCGAACCCACGGTGAACTTGCGCCCACGCCGGTTTTCAAGACCGGTGCCTTAAACCGCTCGGCCATCCCTCCGTCGTGATTTTTCAATCACTTGGATAGTGCGCTTCCGATGGTTTTCGCCTGCTGGCACCGGATTGGCACCGAAGGCATTCCCGACCGGTCGCTGTTCATTCCTGTAAAGCTGCATTGAGGGCCGCGTCAACCACCGCTGCGGTGCCTTCCTGCTGTACCGGCAGTTGGTCGGCATAAATGTTCAGCGCGACCGGAATGTTCAACGTGAACGACGGTTCGCTTGTCCGGCGCGGTCTTACACGGCTGAACAGCGGGCAAGGCAGGGCAAGGCCGAGAGATCTGGTGGGCTTTCATATCGAATAAAGTGTTCCGGAACTATTTTAGCACATGCTGATTGAAATGCGGTTCTGGTGAGAGTTCTGTACATGCGTGTGACGTTCGTCGTGGCAGCGAGATGACCGATCCCAATCAACCCCAAAAAGAGCGCCGCTTTCATGCTCGGCAGACCGTTCTGAAGGAAGGGACGATAGTCACCGAGAGTTCGACCATAAAATGCTCGATCAGAAACCAGCATGCTCACGGCGCGGAGCTGAGGGTCGACCCGAGCGCCATTGTTCCCGAACGCTTCATCCTCCTCGTGCCGGCGGACGATGCCCGGTACCGTGCGGCGCTCCGATGGAGACGAAACGACCGCCTGGGCGTGCAGATCTATTGAACCGTCCCTTGCGGGTGCCATGGTCAGGCTCGCTAAAGCTTACCCAGCTACAATAGGGGCCTCACAAGCGGAGGTATCCATGGTCTCGGCGATTGGAAGTCAGCATCGGCAAACACCGGAAACCCTACTGAAACCCGCAAAGACAGAAACTGGCGAAGGATTTGCGCCGGGCAAAAGCGCAGATAGCGTAGGACATCGCGCCAAGGCCATGGTCGCCGAAACAGGCGATACTGATCCTGGGGCCCAGGGGCGCGCCGCATCGACGATCGCCAGAATGGATATCACCGTTTTGACGCCGCCGAGCGAAGAGCCGCCTAGCGAAGAGCCGCCTTTGGAGTAGGCCATCGGCTCGATCAACGATATCGGTTTTACCACGTCAGGCAGTAAGGCGTGCCGCAACGGCATCGTTGTTCAGTCCGCCCAGAGCATCATGCCCCATGCGGTCACCCTTTTCCCGGCCAAATGCGTCGGGCCTTACGCGATCTGAAGCCGGTCGACAGATCCCGTGCCTGACAGGGCGATCAACCGTGCGGCGGCAAACGCGGCCAAAATCACGAAAATAGCCGTCATGTTCAGGAAGGCAGACGACGCAAAAATGCTTGCGCTCTGCTCATAACAGCTTGCGAATTCCATGACGTCTTACCCCTCTGGACCCATTGCATCATGATCCTGCTTCAGACGAAATTCAAGCAGATGCTAAAATATGCCGAGGCGGTCCGAGGCACAGCAAGGGGAAGGCCACAATCTTGCCCGGTTCCGGCCACAATCGGTTAATACCGTGATAAACAATTCCTGTGCACAAAGGATCGGGGTTTCAAGGCGTCGTTAGTGTTGTCGAGTGAGTGCTTTGGCTCCTCAGATGTTCAAACGACGGCGTTTTGAGTGAGACTGTAAGGGATTTCAGGAAAAATGCAGGCTACGACGCATCAGCGTCTTCGTCGCGCTTCCACGCTCACGCTGCTTGCCGCGTCGGCCGCCTTGCTGGCTGCTTGCGCGTCGCAGCCTGAGCCGAAGGGGATGGTCAATCCCAGGCATCGCTCCAAGGAGTATTTCGCCGAAACCGAATATGGCGTGAAGGCAAGCCCGCGTGCCGCCTTCATGCGGCGCGGCGGCGGTCGCGACCAGCTCGGCAAGCCCTACCAGGTGCGCGGCAAGTGGTACTATCCCAAGGAAGACAAGCGCTACGCCAAAGTCGGCCTGGCCTCGTGGTATGGCGACGCCTTTCATGGTCGGCTGACCGCCAATGGCGAAGTCTACGACATGACCCATCTGACCGCTGCTCATCCGACCATGCCGCTGCCGAGCTACGCCCGTGTCACCAACATCGAAACCGGCAGCTCCGTCATCGTGCGCGTCAATGACCGGGGACCGTATCACGAGGGGCGCATCATCGATGTCTCGGAGCGCGCGGCGCAGATGCTCGACTATGCCAAGGTGGGCACCGCGAAGGTGAAGGTCGAATATGTCGGTCGTGCGCCGCTCGATGGCGACGACGACCAGTATCTGATGGCATCCTACCATCCAGGCAACAGGATACCGGATCCGTCGGACGGCTTGCCAACCGGTGTCATGGTGGCCATGAACGGACCGTCGCCGAGCCTGCCGGTGGGTGTCGCCGCCGCACCGTTTCCGGGCCAGCTGACGAATTCCGGAGAGGCGTTCGCGGCGCAGCCGGCCCTGTCGGCGCAAGCGACCGCGTTCGGCGACGTGGTGCTGCCCGACTTCGGACCGATCGTGCCCGAGCGACCGGAGATCAGCCTGCCGCCGCAATCGCCGTTTGCCGTGGCTTCGCTGTCCTATGCAAATGAACGCGTCCAGCGTGCCGATGTCTTTGCCGCGCTGGACGACAGCGGCATGTCGCCGGCCGACATCCTGCGGTCGTGGAAGAAATCCAATCCGCAAGCATCACCGTCCAGTTCCGATTATGTCGCCGCCGGCACGTTCGACGATGCAGCTGAAGCCAAACGCGTGGCGGCGGCACTTCAACCCTTTGGCCGAACGGAGATCCAGCGTTCCGATCTCGACGGCAATGACTGGTATGCGGTCAATCTCTATCCGAATGGCCATGGCGGCCTGGACGAGATGCTGCAGGCGGCATGGTCGCATGGCGCGCCTGATGCGCTGGCCGTGCGCAACTGATTGCGAGAGCCGGTTTTCCGCTGAACAGTTGATCCGTCACAGTTGATCCGCCTTGGAAAAAGCCCCATAGTTTCACGGGCTTGCCGGGAGGAACCGGCCAACGGGTCGAATTTCATGCAGTTTCGCTTGCTTCAGCCTTTTGCCGGGTTCCTTCTTCTCGGCCTCCTGCTTTCTCCGGCCCACGCACAGCTTTTCGAGACCAAGGCCGCACAGGCCTTCATGATCGATGCCGACACCGGCACGGTGCTGTTCTCGAAGGATGCCGACAAGCCGATCCAGCCGGCCTCGATGGCCAAGCTGATGACGATGGAGGTGGTGTTCGACGCCATCAAGTTCGGACGCCTCAAGCTCGACGACACTTTCGTGGTGAGCGAGAACGCCTGGCGCAAGGGCGGCGCCCCATCTGGAACATCGACGATGTTTGCCAAACTCAAATCGTCCATCCGCCTGGAGGATTTGATCCAGGGGGTGACCGTGCAGGCCGCGAATGACGGCTGCATCGTCATCGCCGAAGGCATGGCCGGGTCCGAGGACAATTTTGCCGCGCAGATGACCGAACGCGCCCGCCAGATCGGCCTCAAGACATCGACTTTCGTCAATTCGACCGGCCTGCCGGCCGATGGCCAGCAGACGAGCGTGCGCGAGCTGACGCAACTCGCCCTGCATCTGTGGCGCGATTACCCGGATTTCTATCGCTACTACAGCCTGAAGGATTTCACCTGGAACAAGATCTCGCAGAGGAACCGCAACCCGCTGCTGGCGATGGATATCGGCGCCGATGGCCTGGCCGTCGGGGCGAGCGAGGCGTCGGGCTTCGGCATCGTGGGCTCGGTCAGCCACAACGGCACGCGGGTGATCGCGGCCCTGAGCGGGCTGGCCAATGACAAGGAACGCGCCGAAGAGGCGCGCAAGCTGCTCGACTGGGGCGTTCGCTCCTTCGAGAAAACCGAAATCTTCGCCAAGGACGAGGTGGTCGGCGAGGCCCAGGTTTTCGGCGGGGCGAAATCCGGCGTGACGCTGAAGGCGAAAGGGCCGATCGCCATCTTCCTGCCGATCACCAACCGCGACAAGCTGACGGCAAAGATCGTCTATAACGGCCCGGTCGCCGCACCCGTGGAGGAAGGCCAGCCGGTCGGCGCGCTGCGCGTCTGGATCGGCGACACGCTGAGCCAGGAGACACCGCTTTTCGCCGCCGAGTCGATCAGCGTCGGCACCTTGCCGCAGCGCGCGCTCGATGCCGTCAAGGAACTGGCGATCGGCTGGCTGCGATAGCACCGACAGCATGGACGTTTCCCCGAACGCGGACTATCTAGAGCGCAACAATCCACTCCAACATGGACAAAGGCCCTTTCGATTGGCGCGCGGATTTTTCATCACCTTCGAAGGCGGCGAGGGCGCAGGCAAGTCGACGCAGATCGAGCGGCTGGCGAGAAAGATGCGCGCCAAGAAGTATGATGTGCTGCTGACGCGCGAACCTGGCGGTTCTCCGGGCGCCGAAGCGGTCAGGCATGTCCTGCTTTCAGGTGCGGCGGAACCCTTCGGACCGAAGATGGAAGCGCTGCTCTTCGCCGCCGCGCGTTCGGACCATGTCGAGCAGGTCATCCGGCCGGCGGTCGAGCGCGGTTCCATCGTGCTTTGCGATCGTTTCCTGGATTCCTCGCGCGTCTACCAGGGTGTTACCGGCGGCATCGACCCGGCGTTCATGGCGACGCTGGAGCAGGTCGCCATCAACGGCATGATGCCCGACATGACGCTGATCTTCGACATCGATCCGGCAGAGGGTCTCAGGCGCGCGACGCTGCGGCGCGGCAGCGATGACGGCGCCGACCGCTTCGAAAAGGAAACGCTGGCCATCCACCAGACGCGACGCGCGGCCTTTCTGGCAATCGCCGCGGCCGAGCCGGAGCGCTGCATCGTCGTTGATGCGTCCGCCAAGCCCGACGCGGTGGAGGACGTCGTCACCGCCGTCGTGTTCGCGGCGCTGGAGGCGAGGGCGCCCACGCGCAACAGGCAGGCCGCACCGGTATGATCTTCGAACGCATCGCGCCGGAACAGCACGACACGCTGGACGGCGTGCCTGAACCGTCTGAAACGCCTCGTCTGGTCGGGCATCGGCAGGCCGCGGACATGCTCGCCGCCGCCTATCGCTCGGGAAAGCTGCCGCATGCGCTGATCTTCGCCGGGCCGGTCGGCATCGGCAAGGCGACGCTGGCCTTCCACCTCGCGCATCATTTGCTGAAGCACCCGGCCTTCGGGCAGGCGCCGGAAAGCCTTGCCGTTCCCGATCCGGCCTCGCCGCTGTTTCGCCAGATCGCCACTGGGGCGCATCCGGGCGTGCTGCATCTGACCCGTCCGCTGAACGACAAGACCAAAAGCTTCAAGACCGTCGTCACCGTCGACGAAATCCGCAAGGTCAGCCGCTTCCTGTCACTGACCTCGCATGACGGCAGCTACCGGGTCGTCATCGTCGACCCGGCCGACGACATGAACGCCAATGCCGCCAATGCTTTGCTGAAGAACCTTGAGGAGCCGCCGGCACGAACGCTGTTCGTTCTCATCGTCCACGCGCCAGGCAGCCTGCTGCCGACGATCCGCTCGCGCTGTCAGGTGGTGCGCCTGACGCCGCTCGATGCCGACGAGTTGCTGGCCGTACTGGAAACCGCCGAGCCGCCACCGCCGGACGATCCGGCCGCGCAGGCGGCGCTTGTCGAACGGGCAGGGGGCAGCGCCCGCAATGCCATCCTTCTCACGCAGTATGGCGGGCTGGAGATCGCCCGGACCCTCGATGGGCTGGTGGCGGCAGGCAAGAGCGACATCGGCGGCGCCTATCGCCTTGCCGAGGCCGTCGCCGGACGCGACCAGGCGATCCAGTTCGACATCTTCAATCGCCGTGCGCTTGATTTGTTGTCGGACGCGGCAAGCCAGGCCGCCCTGGCCGGTGACCTCACGCGGGCCAAAAACCTGTCGGACACTTGGCATGAGGCGCTGGACGCTATATCTGAGACCGACACCTACAATCTCGACAAGAAGCAGCACGCCTTGACCATGATCGACCGCCTGAACTCTGCGATGCGAATGTGACGGCCCCACCGGGATGGCAATCGCCATTCCGATGCGATATCCACCGCCACAGCTTCCATTCAGACATTCATGACGGTTCATTCATGTCACGCGACACATTCTACATCACGACCGCGATTTCCTATCCGAACGGCAAGCCGCATATCGGCCATGCCTACGAGTTGATCGCCACCGACGCGCTGGCGCGCTTCCAGCGCCTCGACGGCAAGCAGGTCTTCTTCCTGACGGGCACCGACGAGCACGGCATCAAGATGCTGCAGACGGCCAAGCGCGAAGGCATTTCGGCGCGCGAACTGGCCGACCGAAATTCAGCCGATTTCAAGCGCATGGCGGCTGCCCTCAACGCCTCCAACGACGATTTCATCCGCACCACGGAAGAACGGCACTACGCCTCATCGCAGGCGATCTGGAAGGCGATGGACGCCAATGGCGACATCTACAAGGGCGGCTATGCCGGCTGGTATTCGGTGCGCGACGAAGCCTATTACGGCGAGGAGGAGACGGAGGTCCGCGCCGACAATGTCCGCTACGGCCCGCAGGGGACCCCGGTCGAATGGGTCGAGGAAGAGAGCTATTTCTTCCGGCTGTCGGCCTATCAGGACAAGCTGATCGCGCTTTATGAAACCCAGCCCGACTTCATCGGCCCGGCCGAGCGCCGCAACGAGGTGATGAGCTTCGTCAAATCAGGACTGAAGGATCTGTCGATCTCGCGCACCACCTTCGACTGGGGCGTGCCGGTGCCCGGCGACGAAAAGCACGTGATGTATGTCTGGGTCGACGCGCTGACAAATTACATCACCGGTGTCGGCTATCCCGATGAAAAAGATGAGAAATGGCGGTTCTGGCCAGCCGATGCCCATATCATCGGCAAGGATATCGTGCGCTTCCACGCGGTCTATTGGCCGGCCTTCCTGATGTCGGCGGGCATCCCGCTGCCGAAGCGCGTCTTCGGCCACGGCTTCCTGTTCAACCGCGGCGAGAAGATGTCGAAATCGGTCGGCAACGTCATCGATCCCTTCACCATGGTCGAACACTACGGTCTCGACCAGGTGCGCTACTTCTTCCTGCGCGAAGTGCCGTTCGGCCAGGACGGCAGCTACAGCCATGAAGCGATCGTCAACCGCACCAACGCCGATCTCGCCAATGGGCTCGGCAACCTGGCGCAGCGTTCGCTGTCGATGATCGCCAAGAACTGCGGCGGTGCGGTGCCGAAGCGTGGCGACCTGACGGAGGCCGACAGCGCGATCCTGGATCAGGCGGTGGCGGCTCTTGCCACGGCCCGAAAGGCCATGGTCGGGCAGGGCATTCATCTTGCATTGGCGGCGATCTTCGATGTGGTGGCGGAAGCCGATCGCTACTTCGCCGGACAGGCACCATGGGCGCTGAAAAAGACCGATCCGGAGCGCATGGAAACGGTGCTGTGGACGACCGCCGAAGTGGTCCGGCGCGTGACGGTGCTGTGCCAGCCCTTTGTCCCGGGATCGGCCGCGAAACTGCTCGACCTGCTGGCGGTGCCGGCGGACAAGCGTGATTTCGAGCATGTTCATGCCGACCATGCGCTTGTGTCCGGCACGGCATTGCCCGTGCCGGAGGGCGTCTTTCCACGCTACGTCGAACAGCCGAGCGTGAACGCCTGATGCTTGTCGACAGCCACTGCCATCTGGATTTTCCAGATTTCGCCGAGGAGCGGGCGGCCATTGTCGCCCGCGCCAAAGCGGCCGGAATCGGCCGCATGGTGACAATCTCCACCCGCGTGAAACGGTTTCAGCAAATCCTTGAAATTGCGGAATATTTCGACGAGGTCTACTGTTCGGTCGGCACCCATCCGCACAACGCCGCCGAAGAACTCGACGTCACCACCGCCGATCTTGTCCGCCTGTCGGCTCATCCCAAGGTGGTGGCGATCGGCGAGGCCGGGCTCGATTACTTCTACGACAAGGCGCCACGCGATGCGCAGGCGCAAGGATTTCGCGCCCACATTGCCGCCGCGCGCGGGACCGGGCTGCCCCTGGTCATCCATTCGCGTGATGCGGACGACGACATGGCAGCCATACTCGAAGACGAAACAGGGAAGGGCGCCTTCCCCTTCATCCTGCATTGCTTTTCCTCGGGACGCCGGCTGGCCGAGGTCGGCGTCGCGCTCGGCGGCTATGTGTCGTTCTCGGGCATCCTGACCTTCAAGAATTCAGTCGAATTGCGCGCCATCGCCGGCAATGTCCCGCATGACCGCTTGCTCGTCGAAACCGACGCGCCATATCTTGCGCCGGTGCCGTTTCGGGGCAAGCGCAACGAGCCGGCCTATGTCGCGCAAACCGCCAAGGTGTTGGCTGAAACGATCGGCGTCAGCGAGGCTGAAATCGCCACGTCGACGACCAACAATTTCTTCCGTCTGTTCGGCAAGATGCCGCGACCTGTCGAGCAAAGCGCCTGAACGATGGCTGACCTGCTGCGCCTCACCATTCTCGGCTGCGGCTCGTCGCCGGGTACGCCGCGCATCACCGGCGACTGGGGCAATTGTGATCCGGACAATCCGAGGAACCGGCGCATGCGCACCGCTGTCCTGGTCGAACGAATCAAGGCCAATGGCAGCCGCACCACCGTCGTCATCGACACCGGACCGGATTTCCGCCAGCAGATGCTGCTGGCGTCGGTCAGGCGCATCGATGCGGCCGTCTACACGCACCCGCATGCCGATCATATCCACGGCATCGACGATCTGCGCGGCTTCGTCCTCGACCAGCGGCACCGGATCGATGTCCATGCCGACCTGCCGACAATGCTGCGGTTGCGCCAGGCGTTCGGCTATTGCTTCGAGACGCCGCCAGGCAGTTCCTATCCGCCGATAGTCGACGCCCATATCATCGATCACGCAAGGCCTGTCGTGATCGAAGGCGAGGGGGGCACCCTCACCCTCGAGCCATTGCCGCAGATCCATGGCGACATCATCTCGCTCGGTTTCCGCATCGGCGCGCTCGCCTATTGCCCTGATATCAGCGACTTTCCGGACGCCACCGTCGAGCGGCTGCGCGACCTCGACGTGCTGATCATCGACGCGCTGCAGTACAGGACACACCCGAGCCACCTGTCGCTTGGCCAGGCGCTGGAGTGGATCGAACGGCTGGCGCCCGGACGCTCTGTCCTTACGCATATGCATGTGCCGCTCGACTACGCCACGGTGACGGCCGAGACGCCCGATGACGTCGAGCCCGCCTACGATGGCATGGTGATCGAAATCCCTTATGAAACAGCGTGATAAGAACGCTTTCTCATTTGGCCGCTTGCTTCTTCAGTTGGAATATCAGCAGCGTGCCGATCCGCTCATAGCCCACGCGATTGTATAGCAGCGCTCCGGCGTGGATCGCAGCCAGCACCGAGCATGTCGACCCATTGGCCCGGTCGTCGCGCAGCATTTTCGACATCAGCGCCTGACCGATGCCGCGACGCCGGTGCGAAGGCTCGACATACATGGCCGCGCACCATGTGGCGCCCACGGCGTCCACGCTGCGCACGCGTCCAACGATGTCGTCGCCATCGACCGCCACATATTGGCGGAACGGCGCGCCGTCGCCGAGCAATTCGTCCGGGATCGGCCGCCTGCGCACGATCCTTGCCAACTGCGCCGCCCGTTCGGCTGTTGTCCGCACGCGTTCGATCGAGACGACTGCCGGCGGGCCTGGAATCGGCGGGCTTGGAATCGGTGGGCTTGGAATCCGGCGCAATGGCTGGACGAAGAAGCCTTCCGTCCGCAGCAGCCGATAGCCGAGAGCCTTGTACGCGGTTCGCGTCGGCCCATCCGGATCGTCGTTCGCGATCATGACGGACACGGTGAAACCCGGCCGCGCATGCTGCCGCACGATCGCATGGGCCTCCTGGGCGGCAACGTCATGGACGACCCATTCCTCACTCCGGTACTCGCGAGGGTTCTTGCGCTCGGCATCGCGCATCAGCCACAATGGCCCGACACGGCTGGCCTCATAAGGAAAGGTGCGGCTTTTGTCGGTGCTGTATCCGTGTACGAACACCTCGATCGCCGAATCCATCTCACGCTTCGCTGTCGTCATCCGCACAGCGTAGCGTTGGCCATTCACGCAAGGCAACACGCATCGATTGCCTCAAGCCCGTGAAATCAGCAGCAATTTCCAGCTGCTCGCCAACACGTCAGTTCCATAATCTATCTTATGCGACTTTTTGTTATAACCATTGCGGAGGTGAGCTGCGGGCCAAATTGTCCCCACGGGCCTTGGATTTAGGAGCGCCTCTGGTAAGAAGCCTCTTATGGAAATCCCTGAGGCTAACAAACCCAGAGCATCGGTTCGCTGGCGCGCGACCGCGGTGAAGCCGTTTCGCTGCAAGAACTTAGTAGCCGTCGTCGAGGATCCAAATGACATCAGGAACATCGGAACGGTAATTCGAAACGCAAACGCTCTCGGTGTTGAAAAAGTCTACATCGTCGATCCCCGCAAAGCACTTCCCGATGACTGGCAGCAAATGCGCCGGCGGAAGTCACTTTCGGAAACGTCTGTATCTGCTGTCAAATGGACGTTTGTGAAACGTTTCGACAGCACGGACGCCTGCCTCAACCATCTGGAAGAGCGGGGCTTTATATCCGTCGTTACCTCGCCGCACATAAAAGGAAAGACCAGCATCTTCCTGCATGAAGGGGATTATACGCGGCACACTAAACTTGCCGTCTGGTTCGGAAACGAGAAACGGGGTATCAGCCAACTGGCGGTCGAGCGCAGCGAGATGTGCGTAGCAATCCCAATGTTCGGGATGATCGAGAGCCTAAACCTCGGAACCTGTTCGGGTATCGTTCTCTACGAAATTGCCAAACAGCGTCGCGAGTATCAGAGCGAATACCGCCGCGGTAGCCGGAAGGGAAAACGCGCGGAGCCATTACCTACTGTAATGCGTCGCGAAATTGACGGCTCAAGCGAACCCGGCCAAAAGTGACCGCATCCGGCCGGTTGTGCAATCCTGACCAGATACGTTGGGCGCTCCTTCCAGTCGTTGAGAGACTACCTAGACCCCTGCTCCAGCCCAATCCAATAGCTCAGCGCACGCTTCGCGCCCGGTTCGATCAGCATCAGGCCGGGCTTGTCTGCGAATTCGCCGTCGAAATCGGCCGGGCTTGCCACACCGTGCCAGGGCTCGATGCACAGGAACGGCGCGCCGCCTGGCTTGGACCAGATGCCGAGCTCTTCCATTCCTTGCCATGACATTTCGATCGCCGGACCGTGGTCGGCAGCGTAGCGTACGCTGGCGCTCGCGGGCCGATCCAGGATGACGGCATCGTCATCGAACAGCCGTTCGGACAGTGCAAGCGTTCTGCCCTCGATGGGCGTCGGCTGCGGCGCTGCGATCAGAAGGCCATCCTTCAGGCGGCGTACCGGCGCCGGCTCGTCTTCGGCAAAGGTCAGCCAGTAGTCCGTCTTGGCCAGGTCCGGCAGCAGCGGCCAATTGAAGGCCGGATGCGCCCCGATCGATGCTGGTAACGGCTCGTCACCGGTGTTGCTGATCTCGAAGGTCACGCCAAGCTGGCGGCTATCCAGCGTGTAGGCCACATCAAGGCGAAAGGCGAAGGGATAGCGGGCACGGGTGTCGGCATCGTCGGTGAGCACCAGCGTGCAGGACCGGGAGCTCCGCTGCGCCCATGCGAACGGCTTGTCGCGCGCGAAGCCATGCTGGGTCATCGGATACGTCCGGCCACGATGACGCAATTGGTCGCCCTTCAGCCGGCCGACGATCGGAAACAGCACCGGTGAATGGCGCCGCCACTCCGGTCCGGCCTGCCACAGGAACTCAAATCCCCGCTCGTCCCGCAGTGAAACCAGTTCGGCGCCCTGCCCGACTATAACAGCCGAGATGCCGTCGCCATGAAGCGTTTGGCTGTCTGCCACATGTCCTCGCACGGTGTTGAAGGCCGTCAGCCAGACTAGCAAAAGCTCCTGGGGACTCAAGCTCCTGGGGCGCAAAACGAATTGTGGCCGGAGGTTTCCCTCCGGCCACCCTGCATTAAGGGCGAGGATCCTCGCCCTTGCCCTTAGCGGACGGTCGTTATTCGCGCTCGCCGGTGAAATTCAGCAACAGCTGGAAGATGTTGATGAAGTTCAGGTAGAGCGAGAAGGCGCCGAAGACGGCGAGCTTCTGGCGCGATTCTCCGTCGAAATTCTCGGAATACTGCTCCTTGATCGTCTGCGTGTCCCAGGCGGTCAGGCCGATGAAGACGGCGATGCCGATGACCGAGATGGCGAACTGCAGCGCGGTCGAGCCGAGGAAGATGTTGACGATGCTGGCGATCACCACGCCGATCAGGCCCATGATCAGGAAGGACGAGAACTGCGTCAGGTCACGCCTGGTCGTGTAGCCGTAGAGGCTGGTGGCGCCGAACATGGTGGCGGCGATGAAGAAGGTGCGCGCGATGCTGGTGCCGGTGAAGACCAGGAACACGGAGGCCAGCGACAGGCCCATCACCGCGCAGAAGGCCCAGAACATCATCTGCGCGCTTGCCGCCGACATGGTCTGCATCTTGAACGAAAACAGCATCACGAAGGCCAGCGGCGCCAGCATCACCACCCATTTCAGCGGGCTGGAGAAGATCGGCACGTAGAGCGCCGGCGTCGAGGACACCATGAAGGCGACGAGGCCAGTGACCACGAGGCCAAGGCCCATATAGTTGTAGACGCGCAGCATATGCTGGCGCAGGCCCTCGTCGAAGGCGGCTCCGGTTTGGGCGCCGGTACCGACGCGATATCCCAGATTGGGCGTATTCATTTGAGTTCTCCTTTGTGGATCGGTCAGTAAAGCGTTCTGGCGAGCATCTCGGCGGCACGGTCGAGGTCGTGGACGTCGCTTTTCGCGACCACCGCGTAAGCGACCTCGCCGATCTGGAAATAGGCCGAGGCAATGTCGCCCGAGGGCGCGACGGTCGGCTTGACGACATCGAATGTTCCCGGCCGGATGGCGAACAGCGACACCAGTCCCATATCGCCGGTATCGACAGCCATCTCGACACTTGGGCCGAAGCGCGACGGATAGATCTGCACGTCGCGCACTTTCCAGTCCTTGGGCAGCGACGGCATGACAATGGCGGTCGCGGCGCGGATCTCGCCGGCGTCGTAATTGGGCGCCTCGGGCTGCGAGGGCATGGTTTCGCGCACCAGCGTCGTCCTGTGCGCCCGCACCGCCTCTTCGACATAGGCCGGCGGCTGCGGCGAAGCGACGACCTTGGTCACCGACATCGGGCCGACAATGCCGTTTGCCAGCCAGCCGGCGGCGACGAAGGCAGCCACCGCCGCCGCACGCTGCAGCACGCCGAAGATGCGCCCTCGGGCAAGCCCCCTCTCCAGCCGCCGCGCGGCGTCGGCCGTCGCCGGCCGCGCCATGCCTTTGGAGCCGGCAAGCGCCACGCGCAGCTCGTCGCGGGTCCGCAGATCAGACATCACGCGCGCCGCCGCTTCCGGACGGGCCGACAGAAAAGCCTCGACCTCGATCCGGCGGGTGACGTCGATCTGGTCGTCGACATAGGCGTCGAGATCGATGTCGGTGACGGGGTCGACTGCAGCGGTCGTCATGACTCGCCTCCCACGATCCTGAGATGATTTTTGCCGCGCGCCGGGGCTGCGTCTTCCATCTGACGAAGTGCTGCCCGGGCCCTGCCGATACGTGACATCAGCGTTCCCAGCGGCACGCCGATGGCATCGGCCGCCTGTTGATAGGAAAGGCCCTCGATGGCGACCAGATGCAGCGCCGAACGCTGCTCTTCCGGCAGGCTGAAAAAAGCGTCGCGCACTTGCGCCAGGCGCACCGAATGCTCCTGCGGCGCCGGCGTGCTGCCGTCGGCCAGATATCCTGCCTGTTCGATGCGCGCGGCTTCGGAGCGGCGCGAGCGCATGCGGTCGATGAACGTGTTGTGGACGATCGACAGCAGCCAGGCGCGCAAATTGCCGCCGGAGCGGAACGTGCCGCGCCGCTCATAGGCGCGCACCAGCGCGTCATGCACCAGATCCTCGGCGTCCGCGCCGTCGCGCGTCAGCGAACGGGCGTAGCGTCGCAGCGAGCCGAGCTGTCCAATGATGTCAAAGCGTGGCATCGAGCGTTTCATGCCCTGTTTACGGAGCATGTGGGGATTTTAATCCGGTCCCTGCCAGTTTTTCGTTGGGTCCGCCTGGGGTATCGTTCTCGGCGGCCCTCGCCTCACCGGCAAAACCGGGCAACCGTCCTGTTTGTCCGATGCCGATCTCCCGGCGCAACCAGTGGCATCGCCAAATGTCACTTCTGCCTTTGTTTTAACCGAAACCGCTGGTGAAGCGGGCTCGATTTCAGTATCAATCCGCCGCGCCAACGGAACCATAGTGATGTTCGAAGACCTGCAGCCAGCTCCCACCGACAAGATCCTTGCCCTGATCGGCCTCTATCGCGCCGATCCGCGCCCCAACAAGGTCGACCTCGGCGTTGGCGTCTACAAGGACCGCGACGGCAAGACGCCGGTGATGCGCGCCGTGCGCGAGGCCGAGAGGCGGCTGCTGCAAGGCCAGGACACCAAGACCTATCTCGGCCTTGCCGGGGATACCGGCTTCAACACGGTGATGGCCAAGCTCGCCTTCGGCCCCGGCGCGGACATGACGCGCATCCGGGCGGCACAGGCGCCGGGCGGCTCAGGCGCGCTGCGGCTGGTGGCGGAATTGCTCAAGCGGACGCGTTCGGATGCAACGGTCTGGCTGTCGGATCCGACCTGGCCAAACCATATGCCGGTGATGCGCGCCGCCGGCCTGCAGATCCGTGAATACCCCTATTTCGATGCCGCGTCGGGCGCTGTGCGCTTCGACGATATGCTGGCGGCGCTGCGGACGGCCAATAGCGGCGACGTGGTGCTGCTGCATGGCTGCTGCCACAACCCGACCGGCGCCAATCTGGACGCGGCCCAATGGGAGGCCGTCACCGGCCTGGTCGTCGAGCGCGGCCTGCTGCCGTTCGTCGACATTGCCTATCAGGGCTTTGGCGACGGGCTCGAGGCCGACGCGCTGGGCTTGCGGCTGCTGGCCGCGAAGGTTCCCGAAATGGTCGTCGCGTCGAGTTGCTCGAAGAACTTTGCCGTTTACCGCGACCGCGTCGGCGCGGCGATGGTGCTGGCCAAGGATGGCGCCCAGGCCGATGTGGCGATGAGCCAGATGCTATCGGCGGCGCGCGCCATGTATTCGATGCCGCCGGACCATGGAGCCGCGGCGGTGCGTATCGTGCTGGAAGACGCCGACTTGCGCGCCGACTGGGAAGCCGAGCTCGAAGAGATGCGCCTGCGCATGCTGAGGCTGCGTGTCCAGTTCGCCGAGGCGCTGCGCCGGCAGTCCAATTCCGACCGCTTCGACTTCGTCGCCAGCCATCGCGGCATGTTCTCGCGGCTTGGCCTCACGGAGGCGCAGGTCGAGCGGCTGCGTGCCGAGCATGGCATCTACATGGTCGGTGACAGCCGCATCAATGTCGCCGGGCTGCCAGAGGACGGCATGGACGACCTCGCCAAGGCGATCGTCTCGGTCCTCGACTGTGGCTCAGCTGTGGACAAGGCGCCCTCGCCGGCTGACGGCGTTGGCCGGGCGCCCGGCGGCAGGGTAGCATCCAATAGAGCGGTTCTGCGTTTTCGCGAAAACACAGAACCGTTCTAGCTCTCCGTTTTGACGCAATTCCGGACGGAAAACCGTTTCACACTCCTGGAATAGCTCTAGATGACGCCATCGAAAGACATTTCACGCCTGATCGAGATCATGGCGGCGCTGCGTGCGCCGAAGACCGGCTGTCCGTGGGACATCGAGCAGGATTTCGCGACCATCGCCCCCTATACGATCGAGGAAGCATATGAGGTGGCGGATGCCATCGCGCGCGGCGACCTCGACGATCTGCGCGACGAGCTCGGCGATCTCCTGTTGCAGGTCGTCTACCACGCACAGATGGCCGAGGAGGCCGGCGCGTTCGCCTTTCCGGATGTGGTCCAGGCAATCACCACCAAGATGATCCGCCGCCATCCGCATGTCTTCGGCGACGAGAAGGCGCGTGGCGCCGGCATGGCCAAGGGCATGTGGGAGAAGATCAAGGCGCAGGAGAAGGCCGAAAAACGAGACGCCCGCCTGGCGCGCGGCCTCCACCCGGAAGACAATGGCAGGGGGTTCCTGGACAGCGTTCCGGTCGCCCTGCCCGCGCTGACGCGGGCGCTGAAACTTCAGGAAAAGGCCGCTCGTGTCGGCTTCGACTGGAGCGAAGCGGCGCCCATCCTCGACAAGATCGAGGAAGAGATCGGCGAGCTGCGCGAAGCGCTGGCCAAGGGCGACACGGCGTCGATCAAGGACGAGTTCGGCGACATGCTGTTCGCGGTCGTCAATCTCGGCCGTCACCTCAAGCTCGATTCGGAAGCGGCGCTCAGCGGCACCAACGAAAAATTCCGGTCGCGCTTCCACTATGTCGAGCAGGCCCTGGAGAAATCCGGCAGCACGCTGGAGAAGGCGACCCTGCCCGAGATGGAAGCACTCTGGCAGGAAGCAAAAGCGTGAAGTAGCTCGCGCTAACCCTTGTTTTTGCGGCGCAATCGGCTTTCGATCTCTTCGCGAGCGCTGTGCGTGGCCTTGAGCGAGATCGTGGCGCTGCCGTCTTCATTGTCGGTTCGCGAGACGATATCGCCATTGCGGTAGAGCCAGTCGACAAGACCGAACTGCGCCGGCTCGATCGTCACCGTCAGGTCCTCCAGCTCGCCCGCCATCCGGGTCTCGATGATCGCCTTCAGCGCATCGATACCCTCGCCGGTCACCGCCGATACGGCGATCGGAGGGCCTTTGCCACCATTGGCGCCTCCCTTTGCCATGTCGGGGGCAAGCAGACGGCTCCTGTTGCCTTCGTCGAGCCGGTCGATCTTGTTCCAGACTTCGATGACACGCTTGGCGTCACCGGCGTCGACACCGAGGTCGGCCAGGATGCGCTCGACGTCCTCGGCCTGTGCCGCCGTGTCGGGGTCGGAAATATCGCGCAAATGGATGACGAGATCGGCCTCGACCACCTCTTCCAGCGTGGCGCGAAAAGCCGCAATCAGATGCGTCGGCAGGTCCGAAATAAAGCCGACCGTGTCTGAGAGGATGATTGGCGTGCCATGCGGCAGGCGCACGCGGCGAAGCGTCGGGTCGAGCGTGGCGAACAGCATGTCCTGCGCCAGCACGTCCGCTCCGGTCAGCCTGTTGAACAGCGTCGACTTGCCGGCATTGGTGTAGCCGACGATCGCCACCACCGGGAACGGCACCTTCTTGCGCTTGGCGCGGTGCAGGTCGCGCGTGCGGCGCACGGTCTCCAGCTCGTGCTTGAGCTTGATGATCTTTTCCTGCAGCTGCCGCCGGTCGGACTCGATCTGGGTTTCGCCGGGACCGCCGAGAAAGCCGGCGCCGCCGCGCTGGCGCTCAAGGTGAGTCCAACTGCGTACGAGGCGCCCCTTCTGGTAGTTCAGATGGGCGAGTTCGACCTGCAGCGTGCCTTCCTTGGTGCGGGCACGCTCGCCGAAGATTTCGAGGATCAGCCCGGTGCGATCCAGCACCTTGGCGTTCAGCTCTTTCTCGAGGTTGCGCTGCTGCACCGGCGTCAGCGGGTGGTCGACGATGACCAGCTCCGCGTGGCGCTCCCTGACGATTTCGGCGAACTCCTCGACCTTGCCGCTGCCGAGCAAGGTCGCCGGCCGCGGGTCGTTGACGGTCACGACCGCCGTATGGACCGGATCGAGGTTGATAGCGCGGGCGAGGCCGACCGCCTCGTCATGGCGCGCATCGGCCGAACGCGTCAGCCGCGGACGATTGGTCTCGTCGTCGCCGCGAGGCTGGCGGGTAAGCACCGGCACAATGACGACAGCCCGGGTCGGACCGTCGGCTTCCGTCCCGGGATGATGGGTTGGTTTTCCACGAACCGTAGCGTCCGCGTCCTTCTCACGTGCCAATCAGGCGCCCTGGCTTTCCTCGCCATCGAACATTTGAACCGGCTGGCTCGGCATGATCGTGGAAATGGCGTGTTTGTAAACGAGCTGGGAGTGACCGTCACGGCGCAGCAGCACACAAAAATTGTCGAACGAAGTGACCACGCCGGTCAGCTTCACGCCGTTGATGAGGAAGATGGTGAGCGGGTTCTTGCTCTTGCGAACTGAATTCAGGAACAGGTCCTGAAGGTTTTGCGATCGTTCCGCCATTGTTCTTGTCTTTCGCCGATCCCCTTCGGTTTGCAGCCAATGCGCCAAATTAGCCGGCACATGTCAAGCACGCAAACACCGTCTTGCCGTCAGTAACGACAAGCAGAACGAGATATATTGATGTTCATTCCACCTGAGCGGTTATCAGGCTGGACTTTTTTCCGCAATGTCAAAAAAGGCCTGCCGCAACGAAAGTGTTATTGAGCCGGGGTGGCCGTTGGCGATCGGATCGCCGTCAATGGCCACGACAGGCATGGCAATCGTCGTCGCGGAACTGATGAACGCCTCGCGTGCCGCCTTGGCCTCGGCGATGGAAAAACCGCGCTCCTCGATCTTCAAACCAAGCTTTGCCGCCACTTCGAACATGGTGGTGCGGGTGATGCCGCGCAGGATGCCGTGGTCGGCAGGCCTGGTGACCAGGACGCCGTCCCTGGTGACGATCCATGCGTTCGACGAGCCGCCTTCCTTGACGTTGCCGTCGGCATCCACGAACCAGGCTTCCTGCGCACCGGCCTCCTTGGCCTTCTGCTTGGCCAGCACGTTGGGCAACAGCCCGACGCTCTTGATGTCGACGCGGTCCCAGCGGTTCTCCGGCACGGTGATGACGGCGATACCGCTGTCGGCCCGTTTTGCGCCGGCGGCCGGGTCCGCCTTCCGGGCAGTCACCACCAAAGCCGGTTTGGTGTCCGCCGAAGGAAAGACAAAATCGCGGCTGGCGACGCCGCGCGTCACCTGGACATAGACCAGGCCGTTGACGACATGATTGCGGTTGACCACCTCGCGCAGGATCAGCGGCAGCACGTTGCGTGTGACCGGCCAGGCGATCGACAGCTCGGCCAGCGAGCGGTTGAGCCGGGCAAGGTGGCGCGGCATGTCGACGATGAAGCCGCGCGCCACCTCGCAGACCTCGTAGACACCGTCGGCGAATTGATAGCCACGGTCCTCGATATGCACGGAAGCATCCGCATGGGGGACGTAGCGCCCGTTGACATAGGCAATGCGCGGCATTGGCGACCCCTGGGATAACTCTCGGGCTTCTGAAAACCGTTTGGCAATTCTACTCCGGCGGCCATCTGACGGCGCCAGAGCGAATTTCGAAACGGTTTCTTATGCGATTCCGGCGTCGCCGTAACCGGCAAATACTTGGCCCAGGCGCGGCTGAATGGACGTCGTTCGTCAGACGCCCAGCGATTTCAGCTTGCGGTGCAAGGCGGAGCGCTCCATGCCGATGAATTCGGCGGTCTTCGAGATATTGCCGCCAAACCGGTTGATCTGGGCGATCAGATAGTCCTTCTCGAACTGTTCGCGCGCCTCGCGCAGCGGCAGCGCCATGATGTGCTGGTCGGACTGATTCGGCGTGCGCGGCATGACATCGCCGATCTCGGCGGGCAAGAGGTCAGCGGTGATCGGCGCATCGACATCGTCGCCGCGCGCCAGGATCATCAAACGCTCGACATTGTTGCGCAGCTGCCGAACGTTGCCCGGCCAGTTGTGCGCCTGGAGCACGGCCAGCGCGTCGTCGCCGATGCGGCGCGGCTTGATGCCTGCCTGGCGGGCGATCTGCTTCATGAAATTGTCGACCAGATAGGGAATATCCTCGCGCCGCTCGGCCAGCCCCGGCACCGTGACCGGAACCACCGCCAGGCGATGATAGAGATCCTCGCGGAAGCGGCCGTCGGCGATCATCGCCTCGAGGTTCTGCGAGGTCGAGGAAATGATGCGCACATCGACCTTGACCCGCTTGGTGCCCCCTACCCGCTCGAACTGCTGCTCGACCAGCACGCGCAGGATCTTGTTCTGCGTCTCGCGCGGCATGTCGGCCACTTCGTCGATATAGAGGATGCCGCGATGGGCCTCCTCGAGCGCGCCGACCTTGCGTTCGACACCGTTCGATTCGGTGCCGAACAGCTCGATCTCCATGCGTTCGGGCGTGATGTTGGCGGCGCTCAGCGTCACGAACGGTGCGCCCTTGCGCGCCGACAGCGTGTGGATGGCGCGCGCGGCCAGTTCCTTGCCCGAGCCCGAGGGGCCGATGATCATGACGCGGCTGTTGGTCGGCGCGACGCGCTCGATGGTCTGGCGCAGCTGGCTCATAGCCGACGACATGCCGATCAGGTCGAAGGTTTCGCCGCTGCGCAGCTTGAGGTCGGAAACCTCGCGCCGCAATTTCGAGGTCTCGAGCGCACGCTCGGCAATGAGGATCAGCCTGTCGGCCTTGAACGGCTTTTCGATGAAGTCATAGGCGCCGCGGCGGATGGCGGAGACCGCCGTTTCGATGTTGCCGTGGCCGGAGATCATCACCACCGGCAGGGTGGGATGCATGGTCTTGATCTCGTCGAGCAGCGCCAGCCCGTCCAGACGCGAGCCCTGCAGCCAGATGTCGAGGAAAATCAGCCTCGGCGCGCGATCAGCTATGGCAGCCAGCGCACTGTCGGCATCGAATGCCGTACGGGTTTCGTGACCTTCGTCGCTCAGGATGCCTGCGACGAGCTCGCGGATGTCTTCCTCGTCATCGACGATGAGAATATCAGACGCCATTACCGACCTTTTCAGTTTCTCTTTCGTGTTCCGTCCTGGCTTCACCACGCGATGGCGCGGCCGCGGCGGGCGGCAGGATGATGCTGATCATCGCGCCGCGCCCGCCATGGAAGTCCGCAGGCGCATCATGGAGCTCCAGCTTGCCGCCATGGTCCTCCACAATCTTCTTGACGATAGCGAGACCAAGTCCGGTGCCCTTCTCGCGTGTGGTCATATAGGGCTCGAGCAGCCGTTGGCGATTCTCGCGCGGCAGGCCTTTGCCATTGTCGATGACGTCGATTCTGATCGCGCCATTCTGACGGCCGGCTTGAATCCGGATTATGCCGTGCGAACCGTCCGTTTGTTCCGATCCGTCGATCGCCTCGGCGGCATTCTTGATCACATTGCCGAAAGCCTGCGCCATCAGCCGGCTGTCGAAAGTGCCCTTGAGCGGCTCATTGCCGAAGATTCGCTCGAAGGTGATGTCGGCGCGGCTGACTTCGACCAGGAACGAAGCCTCGCGCAGTGATTCGCGCAAGTCGATGGCCTTCATCTCGGGTTTGGGCATGCGCGCGAAAGCCGAGAACTCGTCGACCATGCGGCCGATGTCCTCGACCTGCCGGATGATGGTGTCGGTGCACTGGTCGAAAACCTCGCGGTCCTCGGTGATGACCTTGCCGTAGCGACGCTTGATGCGTTCGGCCGAAAGCTGGATGGGCGTCAGCGGGTTCTTGATCTCGTGGGCGATGCGCCGCGCCACGTCGGCCCAGGCGGAAGAACGTTGCGCCTGCACCAGGTCGGTGATGTCGTCGACCGTCACGACGTAGGATTTCTCCTCCGAGCCGTCATCGCCAGCCTCGACGGTGATCTGCACGTTGAAGGTGCGCTCGGTGCCGGCGCGGAAGAATGTCACCTGCTCGCGATAGACCGGCTTGCCCGACTGGCGGCCGATCTCGAAGACACGGCCGACATGCGGCAGAATGGCGGAGAGGTTTTGTCCCAGTGCGGCGCTGGCGGAGATGGCCAGCATCGATTCGGCCGAACGGTTGACGATGGTGACGATGCCGAAGGGATCGACGCCGATGACCCCGGCGGTGACGCCGGCCAGCACCGCTTCGGAAAAGCGCCGCCGCTCGTCGATCAGGTCCTTTGCCGACAGGATCTCGTTGCGCTGCGATTTCAATTCCAGCAGCATCTTGTTGAAGGTGTCGCCAAGCGAGGCGACATCGCCGTCCGAAGGCCTGACGGCAACCGCGACGTCGAGATTGCCGGTCGCCACCTCGTCGGCGGCGCCGATGAGCTGGCGGATGGGGCGCACCAGACGGTCGGCGACGGCAATACCGGTCCAGATCGCGGACAGGATGATGATCAGCGTCAGCGACAGGTAGGGCAGCGCGAAAGCCACCTGCGAGGTGCGCCTGTTGTCTTCGAGATTGCGATACTCGTCCGTATTGGACCTGACGATCTGCCTCGCCTTGATCACCTCGGGGTCCACCAAGCGGATCGTGTAGAGGTACATGCCCTCGATCTCACGCAGCTTGACGATGGCGCCCATGATGTTGCGGGTGCGCGGCTCGATCAGAACCGGCCTGCCGTCGGTGGCGCCGCTGACGGAGCCTTCCGGCGGTTCCGGCATGGCGAAATCGGCATCGGTCTTGGCGCTCATGACGAATGAGCCGTCGGACCTGATCAGCGCCGCATGGGCCAGCGAGCGGCCCACGGCCTCCTTGCTCATGAGGTCGAGAAAGCCCGTGCGATCAAGGCCGTAGAGCGTACGCGACGCATCGAGGTCATAGGCCATCGACAGTGTCGTGCCCTGCAGATTGCGGGCATTCTCCTGAACATAGGCATCGGCGATCGACAGCGAGGAATTGACGATCGTCTTGGTGCGGATCTCGAACCAGCGATCAAGACCGATATCGAGCGTGATCGAGGCGATGATCGCCACCATGATGGCCGGAATGGCGGCGACAAGCGCGAACATGGCGACGATGCGTACATGCAGCCGCGAGGCCGCCTTGCCATGCCGGCGCGCCATGACGATGCGATGCACCTCGCGCGCAACCAACGTGATGAGGAAGAGCACGAAGACCGCGTTGAGCGCGATCAGCGCCCAGGTCGTCCTGGCATCGGGCGCGATCGGCGTCGCCCCGACCAGGATGGTGAAGGAGATGGCCGCCATGATCAGCGCGCCGACGACCGCCACCACGCCGGGCAGCGCCAGCAAGCGACGTCCGTCGCGCGTACCACGTTCGCTGAAAAGCGGCTTGTTGAGGTTCGGTGCCTGCGGAGTCATGTCGCCGTATGGAGCCAATGATTGCGTCCGATCTATGCAACGCATTGTGGCGATTATGCAACAAGTGTGACAACGACGGGAATCTTTCGCCGTTCCGTCCCCTGAAAAGACCGCGTCAGATCAGCGCTCAGCCCGGGCGCGATGATTTGTAGACATTGACGCCCAGTTCGCGAATCTTCTTGCGCAGCGTGTTGCGGTTGAGCCCCAGCAGTTCCGCCGCCTTGATCTGATTGCCGCGCGTTGCCGTCATCGAGGCCAGGACCAGCGGATATTCGACTTCGGACAGAATGCGCTGATAAAGGCCAGCGGGCGGCAATTCACCGGCAAAGGAGGCGAAATAGCGCTGCAGGAAGTGCTCCACGGCCTGGCCGATCGACAGGTCGTCGGGAATGAGGTTGCCGCCATCCGGTACCACGGGACGCTCGCCGGTCTTGAGCTCGGCCTCGATGATCTCGGCCGAAATCTCGTCTTGCGAATAGAGCGCGGCGAGCCTGCGGACGAGATTCTCCAGTTCGCGCACATTGCCCGGCCAGGGATAGCGCTTCATCAGCTCGATGCCGCCGGACGAGATGCGCTTGGTCTGCAGCCCTTCCATCTCGCCGAGCTTGAAGAAATGGCGCACGAGATCGGGCACATCCTCCGAGCGCTCGCGCAGCGCCGGCAGCCTGAGCGGCACGACGTTGAGGCGGTAGAACAGATCCTCGCGGAACAAGCCCTGATTGATCAGCGTACGCAGATCCTTGTTGGTGGCGGCGACGATGCGCACATCGGTCTTGATCGGCGTGCGGCCGCCAACGGTCGTGTACTCGCCCTGCTGGAGGACGCGCAGCAGGCGCGTCTGCGCCTCCATCGGCATGTCGCCGATCTCGTCGAGGAACAGCGTGCCGCCCTCGGCCTGCTCGAAGCGGCCGGTGGAGCGGTTCTGGGCGCCGGTGAAAGCACCCTTCTCGTGCCCGAACAGTTCCGATTCGATCAGGTCGCGCGGGATCGCCGCCATGTTGATGGCAACGAACGGGCCGCCGCGACGGCGGCCATATTCATGCAGCGCGCGCGCCACAAGTTCCTTGCCGGTGCCCGATTCGCCGGAGATCATCACCGTCAGGTCGGTCTGCATCATGCGCGCCAGCATGCGGTAGATGTCCTGCATGGCCGCCGAACGGCCAACCAGCGGCATCGCGTCGGGCTGTTCTTCGGGCCGCGCGTCGATCTTCGGCCGCCGCGGCTCCGACAGGGCGCGGTTGACGATGTTGAGGAGCTCGGTCAGGTCGAAGGGCTTCGGCAGATATTCGTAAGCGCCGGTTTCGGATGCGCGGATCGCCGTCATGAAGGTGTTCTGGGCGCTCATGACGATGACGGGCAGTTCCGGCCGCGCCTTCTTGATTCGCGGCAGCATGTCGAAGGCGTTCTCGTCCGGCATGACCACGTCGGTGATCACCAGATCGCCCTCGCCCGCCGCCACCCAGCGCCACAATGTCGAGGCGTTGGAGGTGACGCGCACCTCGTGGCCGACGCGGGAGAGCGCCTGGTTGAGCACGGTGCGGATCGCCGCATCGTCGTCGGCGACGAGAATATTGCCGCGAACGGTCATTTGCGGTCTCCTTCGCCGTCTTCATCGGCACCGAACTGGGTTTCCTTCCAGGCGGGCATCAAAATGCGAAACGTGGTGGCACGCGGCGTCGATTCGCATTCGATGATGCCGCCATGTTCGCCGACGATCTTGGCGACCAGTGCAAGCCCCAGCCCCGAGCCGTTCGGCTTGGTGGTGATGAAGGGGTCGAACAGGATCGGCAGGATATCTTCCGAGACGCCGGAGCCATTGTCGCGCACGCAAAATTCCAGCGGCAGCGACACGCGGTCCTGCGTGCCCGGAACCGAAACGCGAATGCCGGGCCGGAACGCCGTCGAAAGCACGATCTCACCCTGCGGGTCGCTGCCGATCGCCTCGGCGGCATTCTTGACCAGGTTGAGGAACACCTGGATCAACTGGTCGCGGTTGGCAAAGACCGGAGGCAATGATGGATCATAGTCCTCCAAGATCTTGATTCTTTTCGCAAAACCGTTCTTGGCGATAGCCTTTACATGGTCGAGCACGACATGGATGTTGACGGGGTAGCGATCGATCGGCCGCTCGTCGGAAAACACCTCCATGCGATCGACCAGGGAGACGATGCGGTCCGTCTCGTCGGTGATCAGCCGGGTCAGCGCACGATCCTCGTCGGACGCGGACAGTTCGAGCAACTGGGCCGCGCCCCTTATGCCCGAGAGCGGGTTCTTGATCTCATGGGCAAGCATCGCCGCCAGACCGGTCACGGAACGCGCGGCGCCGCGATGCGTCATCTGCCGGTCGATCTTGTCGGCCATCGACCGTTCCTGGAACATCACCACCACCGAGCCAGGAAACTCGGGCACCGGCGCGACATAGAGATCGACGACCTTCTCGATGCCGAGACGTGGCGACGACACGTCGACCCTATACTCGTTGACTGGAGCCCGGCGCTCGCGCACCTGCTCGACCAAGGTCAGCAGCGGGCTGCCGAAGGGAATGAGCTTGGACAGGGTGTTGCGCGCCAGCATGGTGGCGCTGGAGCGGAAGAAGTCCTCGGCATCGGCGTTGGCGAAGGTGATGAACCCTTCCTCGCTGATCATGATCACCGGGCGGCGGATGGTGTTGAGCACGATCTGCGCGGCATCGGTCATTTCAGTGCCCTGGCCAGCAGTGGCGTTCATGCTGCGCTCCGCAGGTTCAAGGGTTGCGGATCGCGCGAAAACACATCCCGCAGCAAGGCAATGACGCGGACCGGTTCGAACGCGGTCAATATTGCCTTCCGGCTGTCGTCGGCGACGGCATGGCGATCGAGATACCAGCCCAGATGCTTGCGCGCCTGCCGCAAGCCGCTCTCGACGCCGTAGAGCGCCAGCATGTCCTCATAGTGGGCGACGACATAGTCGGCCAGCGCCGTGGGATCTTGCGGCACGCCAACCGCCATTTCGCCTGCGGCCGCGGCTGCGATGCCGCCGGCGATCCAGGGCGCGCCGTAATGCGCGCGGCCGACCATCACTGCATCGGCGCCGGATAGATCGAGGATCGCGGCGGCCTCGGCCGAGGAACAGACATCGCCATTGGCGACCACCGGGATCGATACGGCTTCCTTGACGCGGGCAATCGCGCGCCAGTCGGCCTTGCCCTGGTAGAACTGGCAGCGCGTGCGGCCATGCACGGTGACCATGCTGACGCCGGCCTGCTCGGCACGGCGTGCGAGCGTCGGCGCGTTAAGTGCGCCCTCGTCCCAGCCCAATCGCATCTTGACCGTGACCGGCACCTTGACCGCGCCGACCACGGCTTCGATCAGCGAGAGCGCATGGTCGAGGTCCAGCATCAATGCCGAGCCGGCATAACCGCCGGTGACCTTCTTGGCCGGGCAGCCCATGTTGATGTCGATGATATCGGCGCCCTCGCCCGCGGCTATACGCGCGCCTTCGGCCATATGGATCGCCTCGCGGCCGGCAAGCTGCACCATATGGACGGGCAGGCCGGAATGACGTATGCGCAGGTCGAAGCCGGCCCGGCCCTTGGCGAGTTCGCCGCTGGCCACCATTTCGGACACGACAAGGCCCGCGCCATGCGCATGTGCGCGCTGCCGGAACGGCTGGTCCGTAATGCCGGACATCGGCGCGAGGAACACGCGATTGCGGATACTCACACCGCCGACGTCGAGCGGCGCGGCCAATTTGGTCACATTAACCATGCACAAAAACCAAGCATGTCCATTCGTTGCACATTCTCTAGCCAGAACCGCCGCAATGTGCAACGCGGAATGACGCCACATTAAGGCGCAATTGGGAAAATGCCTGGCGCCGGATTTTTGCCGCGACGAGAGCGCCGCGCATTCCTCCGGGACCCGCAAAGGACGCTTTGGATGTTCATATTTGGCGCACGATCTTTTCCGAAAACCGATTACACTTTTCGGGATCGTGCGCTAAGCCAATCGGCATGACCGAGGGAAGTGAAAACTCGAGCGCGCAAGGCGGGGTTGCCGTGGTGATCGTCGCCGCCGGCCGCGGCGCTCGTGCCGGGCAGTCCAATGGGCCCAAGCAGTACCAGAGCATCGGCGGCCGTGCCGTCATTGCCCATACGCTGGAGATGTTCCTGGCCCATCCGAGAACCGGCCAGATCGTCGTTGCCATCCATGCCGACGATCATGAGCTGTTCCGTCAAGCGGCGGGGCCACACGCCCAGCGCGTCACCGCCGTCATCGGCGGCGCGACCAGGCAGGAGTCCGTCCGGCTCGGCTTGCTTGCGTTGAAAGGCCACGAACCGGCCCAGGTTCTGATTCACGACGCCGTGCGTCCATTCCTCGACGCGGAATTGATCGACCGCACCATCGCCGCCATCGGCGAACATGAAGGGGCGTTGCCCGCCCTGCCCGTCGCCGACACGCTGAAGCGCGAATCGGCCTCCGGCGTGGTCGCAGAGACGGTTTCCCGCAGCGGATTGCACGCGGCGCAAACGCCGCAAGGTTTTCCCTACGGGCCGATCCTTGCCGCGCATGACAGGGCCCATCAGCTGGGCAGGCTGGATTTCACCGACGACGCGGCCATCGCCGAATGGGCGCATATTCCGGTCAAGATCGTTCCGGGCTCGCCGGACAATGTCAAACTCACCTGGGCACGGGACATCGCCATGGCGCACCAGCGGCTTTCCAGCGAACGGATACACTTTCCGGACATCCGCACCGGCAACGGCTATGACGTCCACGCCTTCGAGCCGGGCGACCATGTCACCCTGTGCGGCGTCGCCATTCCGCATGAGAAGAAACTGTCGGGCCATTCCGACGCCGATGTCGGTCTGCATGCCCTGACGGACGCGCTGCTGGCGACCTGTGGCGCCGGCGACATCGGCACGCATTTTCCGCCGTCCGATCCGCAGTGGAAGGGGGCTGCGTCCCGGATATTCGTCGAACATGCGGCGAAGCTCGTGCGCGAGCGCGGCGGCCGCATCGCCAATGCCGACATCACGCTGATCTGCGAGGCGCCGCGCGTCGGCCCGCACCGCGAGGCGATGACATCGGCCCTTTCACGGATGCTGGGCATTTCCGCCGACCGCGTCTCGATCAAGGCGACAACCAACGAGAAGCTCGGCTTTGTCGGCCGCGAGGAAGGCATTGCGGCGATCGCCACCGCCAGCGTGGTGTTTCCCGGCGAGGTCCCGGAATGAGCAACGCCGAGCTCGCAAACTCTCTGCTGCTGGCCTGCCAGCAACGTGGCATCATGCTGGCGACGGCGGAAAGCTGCACCGGCGGCCTGATCATCGCGGCGCTCACCGACATTGCCGGCTCCTCCGCTGTGGTCGACCGCGGCTTCATCACCTATTCCAACGAAGCCAAGATGGAGATGCTCGGCGTTTCCGCCGAAACGCTCGACGCGCATGGAGCCGTGTCGCGCGAAACGGTGCTGGAGATGGCGGCCGGCGCGCTGGCGCATTCACGCGCAAGCCTTTCTCTTGCCGTTACCGGCATTGCCGGTCCAGGCGGAGGTTCGGCCGACAAGCCGGTCGGTCTCGTCTGGTTCGGCCTAGCCCTGGCCGGCCACCCGGTCGTCGCCGAGCGCCAGCTGTTTGGCCACAAGGGCCGCGAATTCATCCGCCACGAGACGGTGAGACACGCCCTGAAGCTGGGCCTGCAAGCGCTTAGTCAGAATTAGGCCTGCCGCGCGACACCGTAGATGACGTCGGCGCGTTTTTCGAAAGCCTCGGCGAACATGCGAAAGGCGCGGTCGAACATGGTGCCCATCAGCGCGCCCAGGATGCGGCTCTTGAACTCATAGTCGATGAAGAAACGCACGGTGCAGCCGGCGCCATCGGGTTCGAAACGCCAGACATTGCTCAGATATTTGAACGGGCCATCGATGTATTTCACGTCGATGGCGTTCTCATCGGGCTTCAAAAGCACCTGCGTCGTGAAGGTTTCGCGGATCGCCTTGTAGCCGATGCTCATGTCGGCAAGGAGAACGGTGCGTCCGTCACGCTCCTTGCGCGAGCGCACCGTCAGCGCTTCGCACAGCGGCAGAAACTGCGGATAGGCCTCGACATCGGCGACCAGTGCGAACATCTGCTGCGGCGTGTGGGCGACGCGGCGAGTGGCTTCGAATTTCGGCATAAGACCGGCTAGAGCGACTTCTGGAGCTGCGCTTCCCGCGCTGCGCGCAGCCGGGCGAAATCGTCGCCGGCATGGTGCGACGAGCGCGTCAGCGGGCTCGATGCCACCAGCAGGAAACCCTTGGTCCTGCCGATCGTCTCGAAGGATTTGAACTCTTCCGGGGTGACGAAGCGGATCACCGGATGGTGCTTCTTGGACGGCTGCAGGTACTGGCCGATGGTCATGAAGTCGACATTGGCCGAACGCAGATCGTCCATCAGCTGCAGGATTTCGTTCCGCTCCTCGCCCAGACCCACCATGATGCCTGACTTGGTGAAGATCGACGGGTCGAGTTCCTTGACCCGCTGCAGCAGTCTGATCGAGTGGAAATAGCGGGCGCCTGGCCGAACCTTGAGATAGTTCGACGGCACGGTTTCCAGATTGTGGTTGAAGACGTCGGGCTTGGCCGCCACGACGATCTCCAGGGCGCCGTCCTTGCGCAGGAAATCGGGCGTCAGGATTTCGATGGTGGTCGAAGGCGTTGCCGCGCGGATGGCGCGAATGACTTCGGCGAAATGCTGTGCGCCGCCATCGGCAAGATCGTCGCGATCGACCGAGGTGATGACGACGTGGCTGAGGCCCATCTGCTTGACGGCATGGGCGACGCGAGCCGGCTCATCGGGGTCGAGCGCCGTCGGAATGCCGGTGGCGACGTTGCAGAACGCGCAGGCGCGCGTGCAGATCTCGCCCATGATCATGAAGGTGGCGTGCTTCTTTTCCCAACACTCGCCGATGTTGGGGCAGCCGGCCTCTTCGCAGACCGTCACCAGCTTGTGGGATTTCACGATCTCGCGTGTCTCGGCGTAACCCTTGGAGACCGGCGCCTTGACGCGGATCCAGTCGGGTTTGCGCAGCACTTCCTGGTCGGGCTTGTGCGCCTTCTCGGGATGCCGCAGCCGCGGCGCGTTGGCGATCGTGTCGAGGACAGTGACCATCTGAACCCTGGCTTTTCTTGCGACCGCCCGTCGGCGATCGTCACTTTTACGTCATCTAGGACTTTTCGGCACAAAGAAAAAGGCCGCAGCGGCGCATGCCGCTACGACCGTTTTCGCATAGCCGGAACCATATCGATTAGCGGCGCACCAGGCGACCGACCCAGATCAGCAGGCAGGCGCCGATGAAGCCGGTGATCAGATAGGCGATCCAGCCGACGCCGAATGGGCCGAAATTGAGCGCCTGCAAGATCGCGTTCAGCACCACCGCGCCAACGATGCCCATGATAATGTTCATGAAAATGCCGGTGTTGCTCTTCATGAACATTTCGGCCAACCAGCCTGCCAGGCCGCCGATGATGATGGCTGCGATCCAGCCCACGCCGTTCAAGTGCATATGCCTTCTCCTTGCGTGCGTAAAAATGCATCCGGAAACGAACTGTCTTGCCGCCGAGATCCCGCAGCCTTCGGGGCTGAGTCTCTTGCGGCGAATCTATCATGCGTTCAGCGCGCGACCATAGGCGTCGAGCACGCTTTCCTTCATCATCTCCGACAGCGTCGGATGCGGGAAGATGGTGTGCATCAACTCTTCCTCGGTGGTTTCGAGGTTCATCGCCACGACGAAACCCTGGATCAACTCGGTCACTTCGGCGCCGACCATGTGGGCGCCGAGCAACTGGCCGGTCTTCTTGTCGAAGATCGTTTTGATGAAGCCCTGGTCCTCGCCGAGCGCGATGGCCTTGCCGTTGGCGGCGAACTGGAAGCGGCCGACGCGGATATCCTTGCCTTCGGCCTTGGCTTTCGCTTCCGTCAGGCCGACGGAGGCAACCTGCGGATTGCAGTAGGTGCAGCCCGGAATCTTGAGCTTGTCGGTGGCGTGCGCGCCGGGGAAATTGGCGATCTTCTCGATGCACACCACGCCTTCATGCTCGGCCTTGTGGGCAAGCATCGGCGGGCCGGCGACATCGCCGATGGCATAGATGCCCGGTACATTGGTCTTGCCGTAGCCATCGATGACGACGCAGCCGCGATCAGTCTTCACACCAAGCGCCTCCAGGCCGAGGTTCTCGATGTTGCCTTGCACGCCGACGGCCGAGATCATGCGGTCGGCGGTGATCTTCTCGACCTTGCCGTCCTTCATCTCGACATGCGCGGTGACCGAGTTGGCACTCTTCTCGACCTTGGTCACCTTGGCTTCGAGAATGATCTTCATGCCTTGCTTTTCGAACTGCTTCTGCGCGAATTTCGAAATTTCGGCGTCCTCGACCGGCATCACAGCGGGCAAGAGCTCGACCACGGTCACCTCGGCACCCATGGTGCGGTAGAAGGAGGCGAATTCGATGCCGATGGCGCCCGAGCCCATCACCAGCAGCGACTTCGGCATCTCCTTCGGCACCATGGCCTCGAAATAGGTCCAGATCAGCTTGCCGTCCGGCTCGATGCCAGGCAGCGCGCGCGGCCGGGCGCCGGTTGCCAGGATGATGTGCTTGGCGGTGTAAGTGCCCTCGCCCTTGATGCCTTTCGGCACCGGCGGCTGCGGTTCCATCGGCTTCTTGCCCGTCTCGGAGACGACGATCTCGCCCGGTTTCGAAAGCTTGGCCTCGCCCCAGATAACGTCGACCTTGTTCTTCTTCATCAGGAAGCCGACACCGCCATTGAGGCGCAGCGAAACCTTGCGGGAGCGATCGACGACAGCCGATGTGTCGACGCTGACCTTGCCGTCGAGCTTCAGCCCATAGTCCTTCAAATGATCGGAATAGTGCATGATCTCGGCCGAGCGCAGCAGCGCCTTGGTCGGGATGCAGCCCCAGTTGAGGCAGATGCCGCCGAGATGCTCGCGCTCGACGATCGCCGTCTTGAAGCCAAGCTGGGCGGAACGCACTGCCGTGACATAGCCACCGGGACCGGAGCCGATGATGATGACGTCGTAGTTCTCAGCCACGATTTTTCTCCTTATTCACAGTTCCAGCATGACGCGCACGACCGGCGTCAGCGCCTTGCCGATGTTCCGCGTGTTTTCGGCGTCGAGGTGGACGCCGTCGAGAGGGGTGGTTTGCGCGACCGTGCCGGCGTCGAAGAAGCCGCAGCCGGCTTCGTCGGCGAGCCCGGCATATTGCGGCGCCAACAGCTTCGAGGCGTCGTCGCCGCCGGCAAACATTTCCTTGAAGTCGGCATTTTCGGTGCGGCTGACGAGAGGCGGCGAAACAATCAGGATCTGCGGCGCGGGCCAGTCGAATGGATAGTCGTGGCCGCGTATGATGTCGATCAGCCGCTGGATGCCTTGCTTGGCGGCAACCGGATTGCCGTGGATCCACGGCTTCATGTCGTTGGCGCCGAGCATGATGACGATCAGGTCGATCGGCGCGTGCGTCGTCAGCACCGTCGGCAGCAGCCGCGCGCCGTTACGATCGGCACCAGCAAGGTGATCGTCGAAGGCCGTGGTGCGGCCATTGAGACCATCGGCGATGACCTGAACGCCGCCGCCGAGCCCTGCCTGCAGCACGCTGGGCCAGCGATCCTCAAAGGCGTGGCGGCCGCCTTCGGCATTGTAGCCCCAGGTCAGCGAGTCGCCGTAGCAAAGCACCGTCTTCATCCGATCAACCCGCCTATGTCTGCTTGCTGTGTTTCACCCGCCGGCGAATCCCGAAATGATCAGGACGAAAAGGCTGGTGACGAATTTCCGCACCGCCCTTTTCCTTCCCTAGACCAGCATGCCCATCGGGTTTTCGATCAGCCGCTTGAAGGCGACCAGCAGTTCGGCGCCGAGCGCGCCATCGACGGCGCGATGATCGGTCGACAGCGTCACCGACATGACGGTGGCGATTTTGATCTCGCCGTTCTTGACCACCGCCCGCTCCTCGCCGGCACCAACCGCCAGGATCGTCGCATG